>NZ_JAHLEM010000051.1 GCF_018883605.1 Streptomyces niphimycinicus
GCCCGCGAGGCGCGCCCCGCGGGGTCGCCGGTCACACCACGCCGAGCGCGTCCCTCCCGCCCCTTCGGCCGCTCGGGCGGGGGAGGAGCGTCGCTGCTCATGTCGGCGCCACCGCCTTCCGCGCCCCGGGCCTGTGCAACGTAAGAGGAGGGTGATTAATCCCCATACATACAGATTCAATCAGGACGGCTGTCGGCGCGCCGGAACACCTCTCCCCGGCGCGGCGGCCCCACCCCGCCCCCTGCCGCCCCGCACCCGTGCCTGCATAAGATCGCCCTGGTCACCCCTTCGCAAGGAGTCGCTCGTGGCATACGACATCACCGCCATCCGCGCACAGTTCCCCGCACTGAAGGCCGGATCGGCCCACTTCGACGGCCCCGGGGGCACCCAGACCCCGCTCCCCGTCATCGAGGCCATCACCGACGCGCTGGCCAACCCGCTGGCCAACCGAGGCCGGCTCACCGCGGGGGAGCGCAACTCCGAGGTCCTCGTCCAGTCGGCCCGGCAGGCCATGGCCGATCTGCTCGGCGCCGACCCGGCCGGGGTCGTCTTCGGGCGCAGCGCCACCGCCCTCACCTACGACTTCTCCCGCACCCTCGCCAAGACCTGGTCACCGGGGGACGAGGTCGTGGTGTCCCGGCTGGACCACGACTCCAACATCCGCCCCTGGATCCAGGCCGCCGAAGCCGCCGGGGCCACCGTCCGCTGGGCCGACTTCGACCCCGCCACCGGCGAACTGACCCCCGACGACATCAGCGCCCAGCTCGGTGACCGCACCCGGCTGGTCGCGGTCACCGCCGCCTCCAACCTGATCGGCACCCGCCCGGCCATCCCGGAGATCTCCCGGCGGGTGCACGCGGCCGGGGCGCTGCTCTACGTCGACGGCGTGCACTACACCGCCCACGCCCATGTCGACATCCGGCAGCTCGGAGCGGACTTCTTCTGCTGCTCCCCCTACAAGTTCTTCGGCCCCCACCTCGGCGTCCTGGCGAGCCGGCCCGAACTCCTGGAGACCCTGACCCCGGACAAGCTGCTCCCCTCGACGAACGCCGTCCCCGAGCGCTTCGAATTCGGCACCCTGCCCTATGAATTCCTCGCCGGCACCCGCGCCGCCGTCGACTTCCTCGCCACCCTGGCCCCCGGCGCCGAAGGCAGCCGCAGGGAGCGGCTGGCCTCGTCGTTCACGGCCCTCGAACAGTACGAGGCCACCCTCCGCCGGCGCATCGACGAGGGCCTGGCCGCCCTCGACCCGATCACCATCCACTCCCGGGCGGCGGACCGCACCCCGACCGTGCTGCTGACCATCGACGGCCGGGACACCACCGACGCCTACCGCCACCTCGCGAGCCGCGGCGTCGACGCCCCCTCGGGCTCCTTCTACGCGGTGGAGGCATCCCGCAGGCTGGGACTGGGCGACACCGGCGGCCTGCGTATCGGCCTGGCCCCCTACAACAGCGCCGAGGACGTGGACCGCTTGCTGGCGGCGCTCTCGGACTTCCTGAGCAGGCCGGCCCGCCTCGCACGGACCTGAGTCCTTCTGTAGGTGGTGGTCTTCGCCCGGATGTTCCCGTGGGGGCGGTATTGGGGCGGGGGCGGTGCGACGGGCAGGCTCGTGGGTGCTGTGCCTGCGTCGTTTGGGGAGGGGTCTCCTGTGGCCGATGTGTTACCGCGTGGCGATCGGCTGCCGTCGTTGACGGGTCTTCGCTTTCTGCTGGCCGGGGTGGTGCTGGCGGGCCATGTGCTGACGCTGGGCAGATTCTTCGAGGACCAGGGCGTCTATGAGGCCGCCGATGCCTCGTCCATGGCCAGCGCGGCGGCGGTCTCCTCCTTCTTCCTCCTCAGTGGCTTTGTGCTGGCGTGGAACGCGTCCCCGGCCGACACCGCCCTCCGGTTCTGGCGCCGCCGACTGGTGAAGATCTTCCCCAACCATGTGGTGACCTGGGCCTTGATGGTGGGCCTGCTCATGGTGACGGGCACCGCCGCCCTGCTTCCGGTGCCGGATCCGGGGTTGGGGCAGGCGGTCCGGAATCTGCTGTTGGTGCACGCCTGGGTGCCGGACATGGCCGATTTCAGCAGCGTCAATCCGGTCACCTGGTCCATCTCCTGCGAGGCGTTCTTCTACCTCCTCTTCCCCCTGCTGATCCGGCCGGTGCACGCGCTCCCGGCACGGCTGCTCTGGCCGGTGATCGCCCTGGTGGCGGGGCTGGTGGTGACGATGCCGCTGGTGGCGATGGCCGTCACCGACGAGGCGGCCCCGGGGAGTTGGTCACCGCTCTCGACGGAGCGGTGGTGGCTGATCTACTTCTTCCCGCCGGTACGGCTGCTGGAGTTCATCCTCGGAGTGGTGCTCGCCCGGGCGGTCCAGCTCGACCGCTGGCCTCCGCTGCGGCCGCACTGGCCGCTGCTCGCCCTGGCGGGAGTCTTCGCGGCACGGCCGCAGTTGCCGGAGGAGTACGTATGGGGAGCGGCCACCTGTCTGCCGATGGCCGCCCTGATCCCGGTCATCGCCACCCGCGATGTGCAGGGGCGCGGGAGCCGGCTGGGGCGCCGCGGCCTGGTGGTGCTGGGCGAGGCGTCGTTCGCGCTGTACATGGTCCACTTCCCGGTGCTGTACGCCATCCGGGTGCAACTGGACCAGCGGACCTTCGACACGGTGACCGCCACGGCGCTGTCCCTCGTGGTGTCGGGGCTGTGTGTGGCGGTGTCGCTGTTGCTGTGGCGCGGCGTCGAGATGCCGATGATGCGCCGCTTCGCCCGCCCCCGCGCCCGTTCCGCGCCGACCGCGCACCCCGCGCCCGGCGGCCGGAGCACACCCATGCCCCAGGAGGACCCCGCCCCATGACCGGGGGCGCGGTGCATACCCGAGCGTGGCGACGTACGGAACCGCTCAACGTGGAGTGACGCGCACGCGGTGGCTTTCGCCGTCGGAGAGGAACGCCGCCAGTTCCCGCCCCTCCTCGGCGACGGCGGTGCGGTCGGCTTGGGACAGCCGGCCCAGCGGGGTGACGGCCACGGTGCCGGTGTCGACGCTCCAGGTCGCGGCGACTCTGCCGTCCACCAGCACCACCCGCTCCCCGGCGACCGAAAGACCCCGGTGAGCGTCGTCGATGATCCGGCCGCGGTCGTGGTACCCGAGGATCGCGTTGTCGAACGCGGGCAGGAACCGCACGGGGGCGGGTGTGTCGGGGTCCGGACGTGGCGCGCCGGGAAGGTCCAACAGCTCGTGGCCGCGTTCATCGCGGAAGCTGACCAGCTCCTCCCGTATCGCGGACACGGCGGCCGGGAGCCCGGCGAGGCCGCACCAGGCACGCAGATCGGCTGAGGCCGCGGGGCCGAAGGCGGCCAGATAGCGCCGTACCAGCGCCTGGCCGACCGGGTCGGAGCCATCAGGGGAGGGCGGGTCCGGCTGTCGGCCCAGCCAGGAGGAGAGCAGGACGTTGCGCACCCCCGCCTTGGTGCGCCACAGCCCGCGGGGCGGCGTCTGCGCCACCGGGACGAGGGCGGCGATCAGCATTTCGCCCAGTGCCCGCGGTGACGGGGCGGGCCAGTGCGCGGCGAGCGCCCCGACCAGCTCGGCCATCGAGCGGGGCGCGCCGTCGGCCATCACCGCCCGGCCCGCGGCGCCGAGTTCGTCGAGGTCCATCCCCTCGAGCTCGCGGCGGTAGGTCCCGAGCACCCGCTGGCGCAGCATGGCCTCGTGGCGGGCCCGCCAGGCCAGGGTGTCATCGGCGGTGAGCAGGTGGACGGTGCGGCGCATGAGGTGGGTCCGCACCAGGCCGCGCCCGCTCAGCAGGTCGGAAAGGACCGCCGGGTCGAACGCGCGCAGCCGCGACCAGAGCCCGATGAACGGCTCCTGCGGCTCCTGCGCCTGCATGCCGCACAGGTGCGCGACGGCGTCGAGGACCGGTACGTCGGCGCGATCGAGCAGCAACTGGCGGGCGAGCGTGGCGCGGCCCAGCGCCCGGTTGCCGAGAACGGTCATCGCGTCACCGCGGCGCGCTCGCCGGCCGATCGCCGCCGCAGGGCCGCGCGTTCGAGGGCCGGTGGGGTGTAGGACACATCGAGCGGGCCGGTGTCGGTTCCCGGCGGCACGATCCGGTCGATTCGGTCGAGCACCTCGTCGTCGAGGGTGACCGCGGCCCCGGCCAGGAGATCCTCCAGGTGCTCCATGGTGCGCGGCCCGATGATGGCCGAGGTGACGCCGGGGTGGGTGATGGCGAAGGCCATCGCCAGGTGGGTCAGCGACAGACCGGCCTCCTCGGCCAGCGGGATGAGCCGTTCGACGGCGTCGAGTTTGCGCTCGTCGGTCAGATGCCGGGGCACCCAGTTCATCCGCGCGTTCCGCACCGGGGGCCCGCCCTTGCGGTAGCGGCCGGTGAGCAGGCCCATCGCCAGCGGGCTCCACACCAGCGTGCCCATGCCGTACCGCCGGCAGACGGGCAGGATCTCGCGCTCGATGCCGCGGTTGAGGAGGGAGTACGTGGGCTGCTCGGTGCGGAAGCGGTGCAGTCCGCGCCGGTCGGCGACCCACTGCGCCTCGACGATCTCCGAGGCCGGGAGGTTGGAGGAGCCGATCGCGCGCACCTTGCCGCTGCGCACCAGGTCGGTCAGGGCGGAGAGCGTCTCCTCGATATCGGTCCGCGGATCGGGATGGTGAATCTGGTAGAGGTCGATGTGGTCGGTCCGCAGGCGGCGCAGCGAGTGCTCGACCTCGGCGATGATCCAGCGCCGGGAGCTGCCGCCACGGTTGGGACCCTCACCCATCGCGCCGTTGACCTTGGTGGCCAGCACGATGTCGTCGCGCCGGCCCTTCAGCGCCTTGCCCACGATCTCCTCGGACATCCCGTGGGGCCCGTACACATCGGCGGTGTCCACGAAGTTGATGCCCGAGTCCAGCGCCCGATGGATGATCCGGACACAGTCGTCGGGATCGGGGTTGCCCACCTGGCCGAACATCATCGTGCCCAGGCAGTAGGGGCTGACCTGAATACCGGTCCGCCCCAGCTCACGCGTCTTCACGGTCGCGCCGTTTCCCTTCGGTTCCTTGGCTCTTGGGTTCCGGGACCGCGCCGGTGACGGCCGTCACCGGCGCGGTCCCGGGGAGATCCGGCAGCGGTCAGCTCGACTTCTGCCCGTCGAGCGATTCGCGGATGATGTCCGCGTGCCCGGCGTGCTGGGCGGTCTCGGCGATGACATGCATCAGCACCCGGCGCACGCTGTGCGCCGCCCCCGGCTCGTTCCAGGGCGCCTCCGGCAGCGGATGTGCCGCCGACAGATCGGGGACGGTGGTGATGATCTCCTCGCTCCGGGCGGCGACCTGCTCATAGCGCTGGAGAATCCCGGCCAGCGTCTCACCGGGCAGCATCTGGAAGTTGTTCTGGTTGTCGATCGCCCACTGCGGGATCTCCTGTGCCGTACCGGCCGCGAGGTCGGCCCAGGTGACACCGTCGGGCAGGTCGTAACGGAGCGCCGAGGGGCCTTCGAGCACGAAGCGCAGCCAGCCTTCCTCGATGGCCGCGACGTGCTTGATCAGCCCGCCCAGGCACAGTGCGCTGGCCGTCGGGCGCTCGCCGGCCTGCTCGTCGCCGAGCCCGCGCACCGTGGTGGTCAGGGCGGATCGTGCGGCGGCGAGCTCGGCGAGCAGATCGGCCCGCTCGCCGTCGAGCGTGGTGGAGGGTGTGGTGGTGGCGGTCACGGTGATGGGGTCCTTCTGTCGTTCTCGTTGTCTGACAGAGACAACAGTCGCAGGGGTGGAGGACAGGTTGTGGCCGCTTCTCGGGGGAGAATGGATGTCATGCCGAAGACATCAGCGCGACTGCTGTCACTGCTCTCCCTGCTCCAGGCACGCCGGGACTGGCCGGGGCAGTTGCTGGCCGAGCGGCTGGAGGTCAGCCCGCGCACCGTGCGCCGCGATGTCGACCGCTTGCGCGAGCTGGGCTATCCCATCGCGGCCATCAAGGGCCCCGACGGGGGCTACCGGCTCGGCGCCGGTACGGAACTGCCGCCGCTGCTGTTCGACGACGACCAGGCCGTGGCCCTGACCGTGGCCCTTCAGACCGCCGCCGTCACCGGGGCGGGAATCGAGGAGGCGGCGGTGCGGGCGCTGAGCACCGTCCGGCAGGTCATGCCCGCACGGCTGCGCCATCGCGTCGACGCCCTCCAGGTCACCGCCGTGGACGGCGCGGGGACCCGGCCGTATCCGCGGGTCGCCCCGGACGTTCTCCTGACCCTCAGCGCGGCCGTCCGCGCCCGTGAAGTACTGCGCTTCGACTACGTCCCCGTCTCGCCACCGGGAACCGCCGCCCAGGCCGACCCCGCCACGACCGCGCCGCGCCGGGTGCAGCCGCACCACCTCGTCACCCGGGGCGGGCGCTGGTATCTCGTCGCCTGGGACCTCGACCGCGACGACTGGCGCACCTTCCGCGTCGACCGGATCACCCCGCGCACCCCCACCGGGCCCCGCTTCACCCCGCGCGAGATGCCCGGAGGGGATGTGGCCGCCTTCGTCGCCGGCAGATTCCGGGGGGCCGACTTCCAGGGCCCCGACAGCACCGGCGGCTGGCGCTGCCACGGCGAGGTCATCCTCGACCTCCCCGCCTCCGTCGTGTCCACCTACACCCGGGACGGAGTCGTCGAAGAACTCGGCCCGGACCGCTGCCGGCTCGTCCTGGGCGCATGGTCATGGCCCGCACTGGCCGCCAGTATCGGCAGGTTCGACGCCGACATCGAGGTCATCGGGCCGACCGAACTCAAGGACGCCTTCGCCCACCTGGCCCGCCGCTACGCACGAGCCGCGGCCGACCAACCCGCCGAGCCCACCACGCCACCACCGAGCCGATAGGTGACCCGCGCCGCACATCGCGTCCAGGGGACTTGCCTCAGGGAGCGGCGTCGAGATCCACCCCGAGGCTCTCGGCCGCGGTCCAGAACCCCTCGTCCGCGTCCTGAAGCCGGGACGCCGCATGCCTCAGATGGAGCAGCGCCGCGTCCCGCGCCGCCTCGGCGTCGCGGGCCTCGATGGCGGCCAGGATGGCGTGGTGCTCATGCCGGACCGCTTCGAGGAAGTCGCCGCGGCGCGCCTCGTTCGCCCGCGTGACACGGATTCCGCTGCGCAGCACCTCGCCGAGGTAACGCAGCGTCGAGAGCATCACCGGATTTCCGGTCGATTCGGCGATGGAGCGGTGGAAGGCGAGATCCTCGTCCACGCCGTCGCCCCCGGCCGCCACCGCCGCGTCGATGGCCTCCAGGGCCTGACGCATCCGGCCGAGGCTGTCCGGAGTGGCCCGGGTGGCCGCGAGGTACGCCGCCTCGCCCTCGATGGGGCGGCGCACCTCCACGATCTGCCGCACCTTGGACTTGGTGTCCTCGGCGGTCTCGGCCTCCAGGTCGAGCGGCCGGGTGCGCCGCGGCATCACGAACACGCCGAGCCCCTGACGGGGTTCGACCAGGCCCGCGTTGCGGAGCCTGGAGACGGCCTCGCGTACGACGGTGCGGCTGACGCCGAGCTGCTTGACCAGCGCCACCTCGGTCGGGAGCTTGTCGCCCTCGGCCAGCCGCCCGGACTCGATCTCTTCCGAGAGTATCGCCGCGACCCGATCCGCGAGCCGCACGGGACCGCTCACCTTGGAGAACATGGTCTTCAGTTTATCGGCACCGTCCCGGCCGCCCCGGCCTGATCCAAACGGCAGGCGCTAAGGGTGGTGCGCACCGTCCGGCGCTAAGGGTGGTGCGCACCGTCCACGACCGCGTCGGCGTGGTCGTCGAGGTAGGCGTGTACCACCGAGGCGAAGTCCGGGTCGGGTGCCAGCCCGAGCGCGGCGGCGCGTGCGTTGTCGAACGCGGCGGGCCACGAGCCCACGAGGGCCTCGACGCCGGGATCGGGTGCGATTGTCACCAGGTCGGCGACGGCGTCCCCGGCCACTTGCCGCAGCGTGCCCAGCATGTCGGCGACCGAGACCGTGAGCGCCGGAAGGTTGACCGGAACCCCGCCGTCGATCCGGCCGGGTCCGGCGCCGCGCTCGGCCTCCGCGATGCGCAGGATGCCCTCGACGGTGCGCCGTGGCGAGGCCAGGGCCACCTTCAGCTCGGGGCGGACCGGGCAGATCGCCGGGAGGCCGGCGAGGGGTTCGCGGATGATGCCGGACAGGAAGCCGGAGGCGGCCGCGTTCGGCTTGCCCGGCCGCACCGACACGGTCATCAGGCGGGCGACGCGCCCGTCGAGGAAGCCACGGCGGGTGTAGTCCGCGATGAGCTGCTCGCAGACGAGCTTCTGGATCCCGTAGCTCGACCGGGGGGTGGGCAGGGTCGACTCGCTGACGACGGGCGGCAGCGGCAGCGCGGGGTCGGAACCGTAGACGGCGACGCTGCTGGAGAACACCACCCGCGGCGTCGGCCCCCCGGCGGCCGACTGGGCCCGCGCGGCCTCGAGCAGCGCACGCGTCGTGTCCACATTGGCGCCCATGCCGAGGTCGAAGTCGGCCTCGCATTCGGCCGAGACCGCGGAGGCGAGATGGATCAGCACATCCACCGGCTCCGCGAACACCTCGTCGAGCCGGTCGACCAGGTCGCCCCGTACGACGTCCACGAGGGGGTCGGCGGCCGCCGAACCGGACGGCACGACGCGGTCGGCGAGCACCAGCCGGTCGATCGGCGCACCGCGGAACGTCCGTGTCGTGAGCAGTGCGGCGGCCACCCGCTGCCCCAGGAAGCCGAAGCCACCCGTGATGACGATCCTCATGCGTTGTCTCCTCGGTAGTCGTGTCGCCAGCCGAGCCCCTCGCTCGTACCGGCGCGCGGGATGTACTCGCAGCCGATCCACCCGTCGAAGCCCAGGTCGTCGATGACGCCGAACAGGTGGCGGATGTCGAGCTCGCCGCGGTCGGGCTCATGGCGATCGGGTACGCCCGCGATCTGTAGATGGCCGACCCGGCCGGTGGGCAGATCGCGGCGCAGGGTCGTGGTGAGGTCGCCCTCGACGATCTGGCAGTGGTAGAGGTCGAGCTGCACCTTGAGGTTCGGGGCTCCCACCTCCCGTACCACGGTGTGCGCTGCGGACTGCCGGCTCAGGAAGTAGCCGGGCATATCGCGGCCGTTGATCGGCTCGATCAGGATGTCGACGCCCACCGCGGCGGCCCGCTCCGCGGCCCAGGCGAGGTTGGCCAGGTAGGTGTCGTGGTGCTCGGCCCGGTCCTGTGCGGGCCCCACCAGCCCGGCCATCATGTGCACCCGTGGACAGCCGAGCTCCGCCGCATACTCCAGAGCCCGCTCGATCCCCGAGCGCGCCTCCGCCTCGCGTCCGGGCAGCGCCGCGAGCCCGCGCTCGCCGGACTCCCACGCGCCGGGCGGAGCGTTGAACAGCACCTGCCTCAGACCGTGGTCGTCGAGCCGGCGGCGCAGCTCGGTGGCGTCGTACGCGTACGGGAAGAGGTACTCGACGGCCTCGAAGCCGTCCGCCGACGCCGCGGCGAAGCGGTCGAGGAAGTCGTGTTCGGTGTACATCATGGACAGGTTCGCGGCGAACCTCGGCATGCTGGCTCCTGCGTTCGGGCCGGGACCGTCCCGGTCAGCGGTTGACGATGTGCTTCTTGGTGGTGAGCACCGCGGCGGCGCCGACGATCAGGCTCAGCGCCAGGACATGCATCGGGATCGACGCCGAGCCGGTGGCGTCCTTGAGCGCGCCGATCATGTAGGGGCTGACGAAACCGGCGAGGTTGCCCACCGAGTTGATCATGGCGAGGCCCGCCGCGGCGGCGGTGCCGCCCAGAAACGCGGTGGGGAGCGACCAGAACAGCGGAGCGCAGGTCAGCACCCCGGCCGCGGCGATGGACAGCGCGGTCAGGGACAGTGCGGTCGAGCCGTTCCAGACGGCGGACAGCGAGAACCCGACGGCGCCCATGAGACTCGGGATGACCAGGTGCCAGCGGCGCTCGCGGCGCCTGTCCGCCGAGCGGCCGAACAGGTTCATCGCGACGAGCGCGGCCAGGAACGGCACGGCGCTGAGCACACCGATCGCGAAGTTGCCCTCGATGCCGGTGGACTCCACGAACGAGGGCATCCAGAAGGTCAGCGCGTACTGGCCCATCACGAAGCAGAAGTAGATGAGGCACATCAGCCACACCCTGGGCTCACGGAAGGCGTCCCGGACCCGGCCGTCCACCGTCCGGTGCGTGGTGTCGTCGGCGACCGCCCGCTCGACGACGGCCTTCTCCTCATCGGTCAGCCACTTCGCGGCGCGCACGTCGTCGTCCAGGTAGAAGAGGGTGACGACACCGACGAGGAGCGCGGGGACGGCCTCCAGCAGGAACATCCACTGCCAGCCCTGCCAGCCGTTCACACCCTGGAAGTGGTCCATGATCCAGCCGGAGAGCGGATTGCCGAAGATGCCCGCCACCGGGATGGCGGACATGAACATCGCGATCACCCGGGCCCGGCGGTACGAGGGGAACCAGTAGGTGCAGTAGAGGATCACTCCCGGATAGAACCCCGCCTCCGCGGCACCGAGCAGAAACCTCAGCACATAGAACGTCGCCTCGTTGGTGACGAACATGAACGCCGCCGAGACCAGGCCCCAACTGATCATGATGCGGGCGATCCAGGTGCGGGCCCCGACGCGTTGCAGCATCAGGTTGGAGGGGACCTCCAGGATGAAGTAGCCGATGAAGAACAGGCCCGCCCCCAGGCCGTACGCCGCCTCGCTGAACCCGAGGTCGTCGGACATCTGGAGCTTCGCGAAGCCGACATTGACCCGGTCCAGATAGGAGGCCACGTAGCAGAGGATGAGGAAGGGGACGATGCGGCGTACGACCTTGCGGTAGACGGTGTTCTCACGGGCGAGCGCGGGGGTCTCGGCCGCCACTGCGGGGATGGGCATGACGAATCCTTTGTGCGGCTCAGGGGATTCTGCGAACGGGGAGGGGAGAGCGGGTTCACCAAGCGGTGCCGAACGTGGCCCTCAGCTCTTCGATGGCGTCGGTGGTGAGCGGCCCCGGTCGACGGTCGGTCAGGAGCCAAAGACGTGCGGTCTCCTCGAGTTCTTCGAGGACGGCGAGGACGGCGGCCGCGTCCGGGCCCCAGACCACGGGGCCGAGCCGGTCGAGCAGAACGGCCCTGATCGGTGTGTGGCTCGCCTGGTGGTCGGCGATCCGGGCGGTCACCAGGTCGGCCACGCGCGGGTCGCCGGGCCGGTGGTAGGGGATGAGCGGGACGTGTCCGACCTTCATCACGAAGTAGGGAGTGATGGGCGGGAGCACGTCGTCCTGGCTCCACACACCGGCCAGGGTGAGCGCGACCAGGTGGGTGGAGTGGGTGTGGACGACGAATCGGGCCGTGGGGTCGGCCGCGTAGATGCGTCGATGGAGCGTCAGGGTCTTGCTCGGGCGGTCGCCCGCGATCCGCTCACCCCGGGCGTCGACCAGCGCGAGGCGGTCGCGCTGGAGAAAGCCCAGGGCGGCGTCGGTGGGTGTGATCAGGTGGCCGTCGCCGACCCCGGCGCTGATGTTCCCGGCGCTGGCGTGCACATAGCCCCTGTTGAACAGGCTTGTGCCGACCCGGACGATCTCGTCGCGTGCCGCGTCCACGGTGGTGTCGTGGAACTCGGTCATGAGACCTCCCGGTCGAGCAGCGCGAACGAGTCGGTGAAGAACGCGGGGCCACCGAAGTTGCCGGACTTCAGGGTGATGTGGAGCGTGTCGCCGCCGGGAAGCGGCGCCGCGCACCATGGCACACCGGGGTCGATCTGCGGTCCGATGCGCAGCCCGGTGACGCCGAGGGCCCGGACGACCGCTCCCGAGGTCTCACCGCCCGCGACGACGAGTTGGCGGACACCGCGCTCCACGAGGCCCCGGGCCACGCGGGCCAGGGTCCGCTCCACCAGTTCACCGGCCTCGACGGCGCCGAGCTTGCTCTGGACGGTGCGGACCGCCTCGGGCGCCTCGGTGGAGTAGAAGAGGACAGGACCGTCGGCCAGATGGGATTCGGCGAAGGCAAGGGCCTGGCCGGACACGTCCTCACCGGCCGCGATACGCAGCGGATCGACGCTGAACGCGGGCCGCCCGGCCCGCAGGAACTCCAGCACCTGGCGGTTGGTGGCGGTGGAGACCGATCCGGAGATGACGGCCCGGTGGCCGCCGGGCGGTGGCAGCCGGGCGGCGGCGTCAGACGGCGTGAACCCCCAGTTCGCGGGCAGCCCGATGGCCAGGCCCGAACCGGCCGTCACCAGGGGCAGCCCCTGGACCGCCGCGCCGAGACGCACCAGATCCTCGTTGGAGACGGCGTCGGCGATGGCGATCCCGGCGCCCTGCCCGCGCAGATCGTCGATCCGGGCCCGGACCGCGTCGGCACCGCGGCCGACGACGGTGTGGTCGATCAGGCCGACCGCCCGTGTGGTCTGCGCACCCAGGACCGAGACCAGATTGGGGTCGGTCATCGGGGTGAGCGGGTGATGGCGCATACCGCTCGCGCTGAGCAGCACGTCGCCGACGAAGAGATGGCCCTTGAAGACCGTGCGCCCGTTGTCGGGGAACGCGGGCGTCGCGATCGTGAAGTCGGTGCCGAGCGCGTCCATCAGGGCCTCGGTGACCGGCCCGATGTTGCCGGCCGGTGTCGAGTCGAAGGTGGAGCAGTACTTGAAGTAGATCTGTTCGGCGCCCGCGGACCGCAGCCAGGCGAGGGCCCGCAGCGACGCCTCGACGGCCTCGGCGGCCGGAGCCGTCCGCGACTTGAGCGCGATGACCACGGCGTCCGCGTCCACCGGCCGCTGTGCGCCGTCAGGTGGCACATCGATGAGCTGGACCACGCGCATGCCCGCGCGCACCAGGTTGTTGGCCAGGTCCGTGGCGCCCGTGAAGTCGTCGGCGATGCAGCCGAGTCGGATTCCCATCTCAGGCCCCCATCGGCCGCGGCAGATCGATCCCGGGGAAGATCTTGATGACCGCGCTGTCGTCCTCGTCACCCAGCCCCGACGCCGACGCCTGGAGGAACATCTGGTGAGCCGTGGCCGCCAGGGGGAGCGGGAACCGCTGCGGCCGTGCGGAGTCGAGGACGAGCCCCAGGTCCTTGACGAAGATGTCGACCGCGGAGAGGGCCGTGTAGTCACCGGCGAGCACATGCGCCATCCGGTTCTCGAACATCCACGAGTTGCCGGCGCTGTGCGTGATGACCTCGTAGAGCGCCTCGGCCGGCACACCGGCCTTCAGACCCAGCGCCATCGCCTCGGCCGCCGCGGCGATGTGCACACCCGCGAGCAACTGGTTCACGATCTTGACCTTCGAGCCGAGACCGGGCTGCTCACCCAGGCGGTAGACCGTGGCACTCATGGCCTCGAGCACCGGGTCGGCGACCGCGTACGCCGCGGCGGAGCCCGACGTCATCATGGTCAGCTCTCCGGCCGCGGCGCGCGCGGCGCCACCGGAGATGGGGGCGTCCAGGTAGAGCACACCCCGCTCGGCCAGCCGTCCCTCGAGCTCCGCGGACCAGCCCGGATCGACGGTGGAGCACATCACGAAGACGGTCCCCGGGCGGAGCCGGGCGGCGGCCCCGTCGGCACCGAACAGCACCGACTCGACCTGCGCCGCGTTGACCACGACACCGACCACGACGTCCACCGTGGCCGCCAGGTCGCCGGGGGAGGCGAACGCCGTCCCGCCGTCGCGGGCGAAGCCCTCGGCCACCTCCGGTCGCAGATCGTGGACCCCGACCTGGTAGCCCGCCTTCCGCAGGCTGCGAGCCATGCCGAGTCCCATGGCCCCGAGCCCCACCACGCCCACGCGCGGCTGTGCCGGCCTGTCCTGGTCGCTCATGCCCCTCCTCGTCCTGTGTGCCGTGCTCATGAGGGAGCGCCGCCGCCCGGTGCTGTGCTGTCCGAAGGCGTAGTCGGCCTCCGGCCTCGGCGGCGATCGGGTCATATGATGACCTGAAGACAAGGTTCGCGCATACGGTGACGTCCGTCACATGGGGTGGGGGATATGCGTGTGGGACCCCTTGAAAGGCGGGTCCCACATCAGGTGCACGGCCGCAACGGGGGCCGCGGCCAGTAGGAAGCCGGCATCCTCCTACTGACCGCGGCCGCATGGCACGGTGCTCAGGTGTGCTTCACCGTGACCCCGTACAGGGCGACCTCGCCGTAGTTCGAGTTGTCGCACGGCGAGGAGTTGCCGCAGTTCGCCTGCGTGTAGTCGCCCGCCTTGAAGTAGCCGCTGCCGAACTTGGCGGTGACGGTGGCCTGGAGGGTGCCGTTGTAGGAGACGTCGACCTTTCCGTCGTGGGCCACGAACTTGCCCTCGAAGCGGTCGCCCAGCTTGTAGCTGGAGGTCACCAGCTTGTAGTGGGTGGTGTTGTAGGAGGTGACGTAGAGGCTGGTCCCTTCGAGGCGGAACGAGGTGACATCGCTCGTCTCGTCATGGATCTGCCCCGCCATGACGTGCGGCTTGCTCGCGGGGAGATGCGTGATCGCCTCGTCGACGACCATGGTGTGGGTGCCCTTCGTGGACGACCAACTGGTGGTCGCCGACCCGTCAGCGGTCATCTCGCGCAGCTCCGACCGCGGGTATCCGGTGTTGCTGGTGGTGGCGCCGTTGACGGCGGCCCGCATCAGGATCGCGTCGCAGCCCGAAGTGGTCGTGAACCACGGTGCCTTGTCGTACGTGGACAGGGCCGGCTGCTTGATCTCCTGGGGCGAGCCGGAGCTGTTGGGGGTGGGCAGTTGGAGCTTCCAGCCGGTGCTCAGTCCGATGGCCGCGGCCGGTGCGGGGCAGGCGGCGGCCACCGGAGCGGCCGAGGCACTCTGCATCGAGGCCAGGGCGCCGGCGGCGAGTGCCGGTGCGGCGATGTACACGAGAGCGCGGCGCGGAGTCCTGCGCGCGCTGGAGTTCTTCTGCATATGCGGCTCCTTCATGTGTGGGGGCCATGACACGTGGTTGGACGAGGATTCGGGACGCGGGTGTCAGGACCCGCGTATCGGGACGGGCCTGTCAGGACGCCCGTGTCAGGACGAGCTTGGCGGTGTGGCCGCTGACCGACCGCACCCGGATGCTCAGGCTGTTGAGCCTGACGGTGCCGGACCGCTCCCGAGGAGGCGCCCGGCCGCCGTCATCCCCTCCGCTGTCACAGCTCGACGGGCGGCTTCAACCCAGCGCGATCCGGGCGGCGATCGGCAGATGGTCGCTGCCGGTGGCGGGCAGGGTGCGGATGTGGCCGACAGCCGCCGAACGGGCCATGACCTGGTCGATCCGCCGGGCGTCGGTGAGCCGATGCCTCGACCAGAGTCCGACGGTGCCCCGGACGGCGTGGTACGGGTAGTCCGGGGCCAGGGTCTTCTCGTGGACCGGCAGCGCCCTGGGCACCAGCTCCTCCAGCGCGATGAGCAAGACGGGCCATCAGGCGCATGGGCTTCTGGTGCGGGGCGTGAGATTCCGGTGACGGTGGCCCGCGCGCTTCCTAGGAACGGATCTTGTGCTTTCCCGTGCCTCCTTCAGCCGCTATGCGGAATTGCGCAGGTCACTGAGCCAGGGCCGTCCGGGCCGCCGTGAGTGCCTGCCCGGCGTAGCCGCGGCCGAACAGCACCGTGTGCACCAGCAGGGGGAAGAGCTGGTGCAGTCCGATGCGGTCGGCCCAGCCCTCGGCGAGCGGCGCCACGTCCTGGTAGCTGTCCAGCACCTGATCGAGATGCGGGCAGCCGAACAGGTGGAGCATCGCCAGATCGGTCTCGCGGTGGCCACCGTGCGCGGCCGGGTCGATGAGCCACGCTTGCCCGTCGGCGCCCCACAGGACGTTGCCGTTCCACAGGTCGCCATGCAGCCGGGCGGGTGGCTCGGCGGGTCCGGCCAGCTCCGGCAGCCGCTCGCATGCGCGCTCGATGACCTCGGCCTCGCCGCGGCGCACCGTGCCGTCGTCGACGGCGCGGCGCAGATAGGGCAGCACCCGGTGTTCGGCGTACCAGCGCGGCCAGTCGGAGCCCGGGACGTTGCGCATCGGGGCCGGCCCGATGTACGCGTCGGTGGGGCCGTCCGGTGGCGGGGCGCCGAACGCGGGCGCGCCGACGGCGTGCAGGACGGCCAGGTCGCGGCCGAACCGGGCCGCTGCCCGGGTGCCCGGCCGGCCGACCGGCACCTGGTCGGTGACCAGCCAGTCCCGGTCGTGGCCGTGTACCACCGGGACGCGGACCGTGCCCGCCTCGGCCAGCCAGCGCAGCCCCGCCGCCTCAGCCGGTGCCGCGCCGGGACCGTCGCCCCGTTTGACCATCACCGTCTGCCCGCCGTCGAGGGTGACTTCGGTGAGCGTTGCGGACAGCGGGCGCCGACCGGTCACCGGGCGGCCGGTGAGGCGGGCCGCCGCGGCGCCGGGGTCCTCGCCGGTCCCGGCCGCCGGACGGGCACTCATGAGCCGAGGCGCTCGCGCACCCAGGCCAGCAGGCCGGGCATCGCGGCTTCGGTCATGGTCAGCACCTCGTCGAACCCCTCCGGGCCGCCGTAATACGGGTCGGGCACGTCCAGATCACCGGTCGCGTCCGGGTCGAAGGACCGCAGCATCCTGACCCGGGACGGGTCGTCGACCCGTCGGCGCAGCGCCTTCTCGTGGCCGTCGTCCATCGCCAGGAACAGGTCGGCGTCGCTGTGCTCGGCGCCGATCTGGGCCGCGACATGCTCGACCGGGTAGTCGTGCCGTGCCAGCAGTTCACCGGCCCGTTCGTCGATGGGCTCACCGGCGTGCCAGGGGCCGATGCCGGCGCTGCTGACCCGTACCGCGCCGTCGAGTCCGGCCCGGCGCAGATGCTCGGCGAAGACCAGCGCGGCGGACGGCGACCGGCAGATGTTCCCGCTACAGACAAAGCAGATGTGCACGGCCACCAGCGTAGGGCCTGGCCTCCCGGTGGTGCAGGGGGCGGACTGCCCGTCCAGACCGGCCGGACCCGCCCGTTGCACCGGCCGGAGCCCGGCGCCGTACCGGACGGAATTCGGCGTCGGGCCCTGCCGGAGCCCGGCGTCAGGCGCTGTGGTCCGCGAACGGACCATCGGCGGCGAAGGCCAGCGCCGCGAACCGTTCCCCGATACGGCGGTGAGTGGCGGCGTCCGGGTGCAGCTCGTCGGGCAGCGGCAGCTCGTCGGCATCGGCCTCGCTGTAGAGGTCGAGGCCGTCGAGGTAGTGGAGGTGGGGGTCGTCGGCCGCCCGCTGCTTCACGATCCGGGACAGCTCCTCCCGGATGACACGCAGCGTCAGCTTCCCCGCGGCGCGCTCGGCGGGATCGCCGGTGGCCTGGAACCGCAGCTTCCCGGCGCCGAGCGCGGTGACGTCGAAGGCCGCGGGGCCGGGCGTGTCCTCGTGGATGGGGCACAGGATGGAGGAGACGACCAGCAGTGGCGTGGTGGGATGCCCCTCGCGGATCGTGTCGAGGAAGCCGTGCACCGCCGGGGTGAAGGCGCGCAGCCGCATCAGGTCCGCGTTGACCAGGTTGATGCCGATCTTGATGCTGATCAGGTCGGCGGGGGTGTCCCGCATCGCGCGGGCGGTGAACGGGTCGAGCAGGGCGCTGCCGCCGAGGCCCAGGTTGATCAGTTCCACGCCGCCGAGAGACGCGGCGAGCGCGGGCCAGATGCCGGTGGGGCTCGCGGCGTTGGAGCCGTGGCTGATCGAACTGCCGTGGTGCAGCCACACCCTGCGGCCCTGGTCCGGTACGGGCTCGATGGGGGCGTCGGTGCGCAGCGCGACGAGTTCGGTGGTCTCGTCGTGCGGCAGCCAGATCTCGACAGTCTTGACGCCGTCGGGCAGATCGGTGAAGCGGAGGGTGCCGGCCGGGCCGGGGTGGCTCTCGGCGCTCCCGGTGGCCAGGTCGATGGCCAGGGTGTTGCCGCCGCTCACCGAGGACTGCCCAGCCAAGCGGCCGTCGACGAGCAGGTCGTACACGCCGTCCGGGCGGGGCGGGGCGCCCGCGTAGACCCGCTTGGTGGGCAGCGTGTCCAGTTCGACGGCGGTGGCCCGGGTCCGGAAGACCAGCCGTACGCCGGAGGGCTGGGCCTCCGCCATGGCGAGTTGCCCGTCGGTGTTCTGGGCGCGGGCCCAGGCGGGCAGCCGGTGCGGCAGCACCCCGTGTGCGGTGTGCTCCAGGTCGAGGGCGCCCCGCAGGATGTCCGCGGTGATGGGTGTGATGATCCAGTCGTGCTCGGTTTTGTGCATGGTTCCAGCCTGTTGATCACAGATATGTGGATGGATGGATGTGGGGGGCGAGCGGACGGGCGGATCGGTTGGGCCGATGCGCCGATGTGCCGATGTGCCGATGTGCCGCGAGGCTGATCGCATCCGGCATGCCGCCGCGCCCCTGAATCAGGGCGCGGGCCAGTTCCGCAGCAGGGCGTCGAGGGCGTCCAGGGTCCGCGACCAGCTTTCCTCGCTGTCGGGGGCGCTGTGGCTGAATCCGCCCGCCAACTCGAGGCTGACGTAGCCGTGGAAGACGCTGCCCAGCAGCCGGACCGCGTGCGTCTGGTCCGGCTCGGCCAGGTCGTAGCCGCGCAGGATCGCCCGCGTCATCTGTGCGTGCCGGCCACCGGCGCTGGCGGCCGCCGCCTCCGGGTCGAGTCTGAACTGGGCCGCGGCGTAGCGGCCGGGATGCTCGCGGGCGTAGTCGCGGTAGACGTTGGCGAAGGCGGTCAGGGCGTCCTTTCCGGCCCGCCCGGCCAGGGCCTCGGCGGCCCGGTCGGCAAGCTCCTCCAGGGCGAGCAGGGCGATCCTGGTCTTGAGGTCCTGGCCGTTCTTCAGGTGCGAGTAGAGACTCGCGACCTTGACGTCGAACCGTCTGGCCAGCTCCGAGACGGTCACCTGGTCGAAGCCGAGCTCGTCGGCCAGCTCCGCTCCCGCCTGGGTGAGCCGTTCCGTGGTTAGTCCTACCCGTCCCATGCCCTTCCTCCCCTTCGGCAGAACCGATTATGCATTTGCCTAACACCTTTAGGCAAATTAGCCTGCGTTATATGAAGCCGCTGACTGAGCAAGAGATCCGTGCCGCCTTCGTGAACTGCACCAAGGGCGAGACGAAGCGCCTGTCCGTCCCCCGCGACCTGGCCGACCGGCCCTGGGGCGACCTGGACTACCTCGGCTGGCGAGATCCTCAGGCGCCCGACCGCGCCTACCTGGTCACCGAACTGGACGCCCGCCCGATCGCCGTCGCGCTGCGCTGTCCCGGCCCCGCCTCCTGGCAGGCGCGACGCAGCATGTGCTCGATGTGTCTGACCGCCCACACGGGCGGCGTCTCCCTGATGGTCGCGCCGAAGGCGGGGAAGGCCAGACAGCAGGGCAACTCGGTCGGCGCCTACATATGCAGCGACCTCGCCTGCTCGCTATATGTGCGGGGCAAGAAGGACGCGGGCGCCGGCTCACGACCCCAGGAGTCGCTCACCCTGGAGGAGAAGATCCAGCGGACCGCGGCGAACGTGGCCGCGTTCCTCGCCAAGGTGACCGCATAGCCCATACCGCCCGGTCGCAGAGCCCTTGTCCCCGACCTCGGTGGAGTTGACGACCGTATAGCCGGAGCCCCCCGTTCGTGCGGGCTGCTCGCACAAGAAACGTGAGCCGAAAAGGGACTGACGGTCACCGAGCGACCAGTGGAAGGGATATCGAACTTTTCGGAACCTGCGTTCCTGAAGTGGCGTACCGCGCATGCCGCCCGTTCACCTCCTCGCGGCCTCTCGTGCTATCGACGCGAGTAGATCGGACATGTGGTGTGGTGTTTTGGTGGAGGGGATGGGGGTGTTTTCTGGTGCTTCTTCGGTGCTTTTGCCGGGCGGCCCGTTGTTGCTGGGTGGGGGCGTCCCCGGCGGTTCTGGCGATGGTGCGTCTCTCTTAGACTGTGCCGGTCCCCAAGTTGATCGGAGCACTCCTATGCGTCGCCTTGCCGCCGCCCTTTTGGTAATGACCGCTTTTGCCTCGCTCGCCGGCTGCGCGCAGGATTTCGACCGGGGTCCTGATGGGACGGTCTCCGACAAGGTCAAGGACGGAAAGAAGTTCTACCTGGTCGTCGATCCCGCCAAGGGCGGCGACGAGAAGAAGTTCCGTGTCAGTAAGTACGACTATCACGACTGCAACCGAGGTTCGAAGTACCCCAAGTGTGTTGACGATTAATCAGCTCGTCGCCGCCTCGGCTCCGCACTCCCACCGCGTTCGCGACAGGAGTGATTGAGCGTGCGATGAAGTGTGCGTTACGGAGAGCGATGGGGATGGGGCTTGCCCGGAGGTGAGCCCTGTGCCCGCTGAGGACGAGTTGTTCAGCGCTGTCGACGCGCTGCTGGAGCAGGTCGCCCAGGACGATCTGCCGGCACCCGCGGAACGCAAGAGGCTGCGCGAGGCCGCGGGGCGGACCAGGCCGGGGTCGCCAGCGCTGCCGGCGCAGTACGCCGCCCGCCTCTTCGATGCCCAGGAACAGGGCGCCGCCGAACAGCAACTCCTCGACAACGCCGCCGAGGGCCTCCAGGAGATCTACTTCAAGGACCGCGGCCGCCGCGCCCAGGGCCCGCTGGTGGAGTTCACCGACATCGACTACATCGAGGTCGACCTGTAAGGGGCGGAATGATGTGCGCGGGCCGGGACCGATGTGCTCAGCGGCCGGCGACGATATCCAAGGTGATCTTCAGGCGGCGAGCCGCCATGCCTTTGGCCTTGCTGACACCGAAGGCGTATCGGTCGATGGTTGCGGTGCCGTTGGCGGTGATGCGCTTGCCCTCGCCGACCATGCTGCCGATCGCGACGACTACCGGCTTGGTCACTCCGCAGACCGTCAACTCCCCTCGCAATGAGGCGCCTTGGGCGGACTGATCCAGGCTCTGGCCCCGGAACTGGATCGTGGGGTGTCGCTCCACGTCCAGGAAGTCGGACGACCTGACGTGGTCGTCGCGCCGCTGGACGCCGGACGCGAAGCTGGCCGCGTCCATCTCGACGTCCACCGACGACGCTTCCGGTGTCTCGGCGATGGTGATCCGGCCCTGCCTGATGCCGAACGTCCCATGGACCGGGAGCAGCCCCAAGGCGCGCGTGGCGAAGCGCACGGTCGAAGCGGCCGGATCGATGACATAGGTGCCTGCTGCTGGTAAGGACGGTTCCGCGGCGCTGGATACCGACATGTTCGTAGCCTCCGTTTGCTGAAGTCCCCCTCGGGTGGACGAGGATCTCGCACACACGGAGGCTGCACCAGACCCCCTTCAACTACCGCTGCGGCCCAGTACCTCGGCGACGCGGATGAACCCGTCCGTGCCATGGCCCAGCCCGATGGCCCGGCGGGCCATGCCCTCGGCCGCGCGCATCACACCCGCGTCGATGCCATGGCCCTCGGAGGTGTGCACGATATGGGCCATGGACGAGACCGCCGAGGTGATCGGGTTGCCTTCACCGGAGAAGGTGCCGCGTTCCACTTCCTCCGCGGTCTGCTCGAAGAGCGGCGGGAGGATCGCGCCGATGCCCTTGGCGAAGGGCGCCAACTCCCGGGCGCCGACCCCCTCCGCTCGCGCCACCGCGAGGGCGTGCGCGTAGCCCGCCATCGCCGTCCAGAAGATGTCGAGCAGCGCGATGTCGTAGGCCGCCGCCCGGCCGATCTCCTCGCCGAGGTGGGTATGGGTGCCGCCCAGCGTGTCCAGTACGGGCCGGTGCTCCTGGTAGAGCTCAGCCGGGCCGCTGTGGATGAACACCGCGGCAGGCGTTCCGATGGTGGTGGTCGGCGTCATGATCGCACCGTCGAGGTACCGGATGCCGCGCCCGGCCGCCCAGTCCGAGGTGTTCCGGGCCCGGTCCGGAGTGTCCGCGGTCAGGTTCACGACGGTGCGTTCCTTGAGCGCGTCGGCGACTTCGTCGCGCCGCAGGATCGCGTCCGACGCGTCGTAGTTCACCACGCAGACCACAGTCAACTCGCTTGCGGCGACGGCCTGTTCAGCCGATCGCGCGCCGACCGCCCCGCGCTCGATCAGCTCCCGATCCCTGCCCGGTGTCCGGTTCCAGACCGTGGTCCGCAGCCCGGCGTCCAGGAACGCGCCGGCCAGGGCGCGGCCCATCGGCCCCAGACCGAGCACGGTGACGGCAGACTGTTCGGGGTGTGCAGACATGAAACTTCAACTCCCATACGGATATACGCGTAAGTAATAACTCAAAGGAAATCGAGCGAAGATGACACGCAGTCGTGCTCAGGACACGAATGTCTGCGGAGTGACCGCCGCGATCGCCGTGATCGACGGCAAATGGAAGACCGCCCTGCTCTGGGCACTGGAGTCCGGACCGCATCGCCCCGGCGAGCTGCGCAGGCGGCTGCCGGGCCTCAGCGAGAAGGTTCTGACTCAGGCGCTCCGTGAGATGGAGACGGACGGGCTGGTGCACCGGGATGTGCACGATGTGCTGCCGCTGAAGACCGTGTACTCCCTGACCGCGTTCGGCCGCGACCTCTCCGAGGCGTTGGCTCCCCTGTCCGATTGGGGCCACCGCCGCCTGGAGAAGCTGGCCGAGGCCCAGTCGGGCCCCTGACGCAACGCTTCCCTCCGTCTCATCCGATCCGGCGGCCCTCCGACCGCCCGCAACAAGATTCGCCCCGCCGTCCGTCGCTGCCAAGTACCCACAAAAAAGTGGGTATGGCGGACGGACGGCACCCGGCTCTCGCCGGTCTCGGCCGGAGCGAGACGCTCGGCCGAGCACCGGAGCCGACTATGAGCATCCGCTCCTCGTTCTTGCCGACAGTGAAGCCATGGCCGCGGAGGAGATGCCGCTCCTCGTCATAGACCTGTGGGACGTACGCGGGCGCTCCATTCGAGTCATCGCCACGGAACTGTGGGGGATCGAGAACAACCTGTCGATCTCGAACATGTACTTCGAGGAGTTCGCCGAATCCGTCGATGAGGATGGAGTGTTCCGGACCTTCTGAGGATCGGCCGCGCCCGCCACTACGCATCGCGCACCTCGACGCCGCGCCCTGCTCACCGACCCGGCCGACACGCGATACGCAGCCACCGTGCTCGCCGCCTGGGCAGGCCGCTACGTGCTCAGCCCGACCCCACTTGGCGAACGGGCAAATCGGGATTAGCTTGGTTGATGTCAAGCAACCAACTCCCGACGGGAGTGATGCTCGGTGGGTTGGACGACCGAGCGGCGCAGGGCCGGAGCTGAGGGGGCCCTGCCGTCCTATGGCGATGGCGGCCCGGGTTCGCGGTACAAGTGGATCGCGCTGTCCAACACCACGCTGGGCGTCCTCATCGCGACGATCAACATTTCGATCATGCTGATCGCGCTCCCGGACATCTTCCGCGGCATCGGCGTGGATCCGCTGCGCCCCGGGAACACCAGCCTGCTGCTGTGGCTGATCATGAGCTACATGGTGGTCACCGCCGTGCTCGTGGTGAGCTTCGGGCGGCTGGGGGACATGTACGGCCGGGTGCGGATGTACAACCTGGGGTTCGCGGTCTTCACCGTGTTCTCCGTGCTGCTCTCCGTGACCTGGCTGCACGGCACCTCCGGCGCTCTGTGGCTGATCGGGATGCGGGTGCTCCAGGGCGTGGGCGGCGCCATGCTGATGGCCAACTCCAACGCCATCCTCACCGACGCCTTCCCCGCCGATCAGCGCGGTCTCGCCCTGGGGCTGAACCAGGTGGCGGGGATCGCCGGGTCCTTCATCGGGCTGATCCTGGGCGGGCTGCTCGGCCCGCTCGACTGGCATCTGGTGTTCCTGGTCTCGGTCCCCATCGGACTGTTCGGCACGGTCTGGGCCTACCTGAAGCTGCGGGACACCGGTGTGCGCACCCCGGCCCGGCTGGACTGGTGGGGCAATATCACCTTCGCCATCGGCCTGATCGCCGTGCTGTCCGGCATCACCTACGGCATCCAGCCCTACGCCGGTCACACCATGGGCTGGGGCAACCCCTGGGTGATCGCCGCGATCATCGGGGGAGTGGCGGTGCTGGGCCTGTTCTGCGTGATCGAGAACCGGGTCGCGCAGCCCATGTTCCACCTGGGTCTGTTCCGTATCCGCGCGTTCACCGCCGGGAACGTGGCCAGTCTGCTGGCGGCGCTGGGACGCGGTGGCCTGATGTTCATCCTGATCATCTGGTTGCAGGGCATCTGGCTGCCCCGCCACGGCTACGGCTTCGAGGAGACCCCGCTGTGGGCGGGCATCTATATGCTGCCGCTGACCATCGGGTTCCTGATCGCGGGACCCTTCTCCGGGTGGGCCTCCGACCGGTTCGGCGCCCGTACCTTCACCACCGGCGGGATGCTGCTGGCCGCCGCCACCTTCGTGGCCCTGGAGGAGCTGCCGGTGGACTTCGGCTATCCGGTGTTCGCCGCGATTCTGCTGGTCAACGGCATCGCCATGGGGCTGTTCAGCTCGCCGAACCGGGCGGCCATCATGAACAGCCTGCCGCCCGACCAGCGCGGGGTGGGCGCCGGGATCAGCACCACCTTCCAGAACTCGGCCACCGTCCTGTCCATCGGCATCTTCTTCTCCTTGATGATCGCCGGGCTCGCCGGTTCGCTCCCCGGCGCCCTCACCCACGGACTGACCGCGGAAGGGGTCCCGGCCTCCGACGCGGCCCGGGTCGCCGCCCTGCCACCGGTCGGAGTGCTGTTCGCCTCGCTGCTCGGCTACAACCCGGTCAAAACCCTGCTCGGACCGCAGGTGCTCGACCATCTGCCGGCCCACCATGCCGCGTATCTCACCGGGCGCGGCTTCTTCCCGGCCTTGATCTCCCCGCCGTTTTCCCAGGGCCTCTCCGCCGCGTTCGACTTCGCCATCGCGGCCTGTCTGGTGGCCGCCGTGGCATCGCTGCTGCGCGGCGGGCGGTATGTGCACAAGGGCGGGCCGAAGTCGGCTGTTCCGGTGGGGGTGGCCGCCGCCCAGGCCGGCACCGCGGGTGTCAAGGGCGCGGCGGACCCCGCGGGTGGCGAGGACGTCGAGGACACTTCCCGCCGACCGGCCACCGCGTTCCGGCAGGCGCCCCCGCCTAAGGCCGAGCCATCGCCATCGCCCCCGCCTCCGTCACCACCTCCGTCGTCACTCGGCGGAGGACCGGGACCACCACTCGAGGAGCCGAGATGACCGCACTCGACCCCACCGCCTCAGACCCCACCGCCTCAGGCCCCACCGCCCCGGGCCCTGCCACTCCGGGCGCCAGCACCCCGGGTACCGCCACACCGGGTGCCGTGGCTCCGGGCCCCACCGCCCCGGGCCCCACCGTTCCGGAATCGGGGGAGCTGGCCGAACGGCTCCGTACCGCCCTCCAGCATCTGCTCCCCGGCCTGCGGGGCACCCGGGGCGAACACGGCGATCTCACCCCCAGCCGCCAGGCGGCCCTGGGAGCGCTCGACACCCACGGCCCGATGCGCATCAGCGCCCTCGCGACCCGGCTGGGCATCGCCCTGCCGACCACGTCCCGCATGGTCGATCTGCTCGACGCATCCGGCTGGATCGAGCGCACCCCCGACCCCGAGGACCGTCGCGCCAGCCTGATCGCCCTCACCGACCCCGGTCGGCAGCTCCTCCACACCGTGCGCCATGAGACCGCCGCCCGGCTCGCCGCGCGGATCGAGAAGCTGAGCCCCGAGGAGCAGCGGGCGCTGTACACCGCGCTGCCCGCCCTGGAATCCCTGGCCGACTCCACCAACCCGTCCACGAGCCCATCCACGAACGCGTAGCACCGCACGACGCGGCGAACGGGCGCGCCCGTTCCCCACGCTCGGTTCGTGGCGAACGGGGCCAGGGCACCCTTCTCAGCGCCCGTTCCCCACGCTCAGTTCGGCGGGACGCGGTAGACGGAGACATGGGAGCGCGACTCTGCGGTGAATTCGCCGCCGGACCAGTCCGCGTGCCTGGTCTCCAACTCGAATCCGGCGAGCTGAGCCATGAGGTCGAGTTCGGCCGGCCAGATGTACCGGTGCGGGCTGCGGGTCAGCCGTGCCTGCTTGCCGTCGTCGAACTGGAAGTGGTGCGAGACGACGTGCTGGTGCAGTACGTCATAGGTGTCCAACCCGATGTAGCCGTGCTCGGCTTGGCAGACGGTGGCCGTCTGGCCCGGCGGGAGCTTGCGCAGTTCGGGCACCCAGAGTTCGATCACGAATCTGCCACCGGGCCCGAGGTGGCGGGCGGCGTTGCGGAAACACTCCACCTGCTCGGCTTGGGTGAGCAGGTTGGAGATGGTGTTGTAGACGAGATAGACGAGTGTGTACTCCCCGGGAGCCATGGAAGTCGCCATGTCGCCCACGATCACGGGGATCGTCGCTTCGTCCGCCCTGGTGCGCAGTTGACGGATCATCGGAAGCGAAAGCTCGATCCCGGTGACCGGGACCCCTCGTTCGGCGAGCGGGACGCCCACCCGGCCGGTGCCGATGGCGAATTCGAGCGCCGCTCCGCCGCCTGCGAGCTCGGCCAGGCGGTTCACGGCCGGCTCCAAGATCTCGGGCGCGAACATCCCCGTGCCGGGCGTGTCATAGCGCTGGGCGGCGTCGACGTCCCAGATCTCCTCCTGGTTCATACCGTCACCATTCACCGCAGGGGTATGCGATGTCCACTGCTTTTGCCGGGCCCGGGGATTCCTCAGACCCCGGCACTGTGCTCCTGGAGTGCGCGAGGAGGCGCCTCAGCCAGCGGGTCCGGGCATCACGCGCGTCTTTGCTGATGGCCGCCCGCGGCGCCAAGCCGTCGAAACCGTGATAGGCGCCGGGCCATACATGCAGTTCGGCCTGGCCACCGGACTGCCAGATCGCGTTCGCGTACGCCACGTCCTCATCGCGGAACATCTCCGCCGAGCCGACGTCGATGAACGCCGGAGGGAGACCGGATAGGTCCGTGGCGCGGGCAGGCGCCGCGTAGGGCGGCAGGTCCGCCGCGCCGTAGCCGTCACCCAGCAGTGCGCTCCAGGCGGTCTCATGGGAGACGAGGTCCCACATCCCGTGGCCCGACATCTGGTGGCTGGAGAATGTGCGCCCGCGGTCGTCGAGCATCGGACAGAGCAGCAACTGCCCCAGGATGCGGGGCCCGCCGCGGTCGCGGACCAGCAGGGCGAGGGCCGCGGCGAGGCCGCCGCCGGCGCTCTTCCCGCCGACGATGACGCGGTCCGCGTCGACGCCCAGTTCGGCCGCGTGCCCGGTGGCCCAGAGAAGTCCCGCGTAGCAGTCCTCCAGCGGTCCGGGGTACCGCGTCCGCGGCGCCAGCCGGTACTCGACCGAGATGACGGCCATGTTCAGCGGAAGGGCCCACTCGCGAAGGATCCGCGGCAGCACCGACCATGCGTTGCCCATGATCATCGCGCCGCCGTGCAGGTAGTACAGCAGTGGCAGCGGCCCTTCCCGCCCGGCGGGCCGGACGCTCACCAGCGTGACATCGGGGCCGTCCCGCAGCCCTGGAACGGTCAGCTCCGCCACCTCGAAACGGCCATCGGCCCGGAGGTCCTCGGCCGTCGGTCTGGGCCGGGTCGCGGCGTCCCGCTCCTGCCGTGCCGCGAGATTCCCGGGAGTGACCGGCTCTCTTGGCCCATTGCCCAAGGACTCCAGCGCGGCGCTCAGTTCGGGGTCGAAGGGAGGCACAGCCGTCGGCCTCGGGGCAGAAGCGCCCGTACGGGACAGATCCATACCGCGCATCCAAGCATCCGCGGCCGCCCGGCGGTAGCGGCCGGACCCCAGGCGCGTCCGGCGACTCGCACTCCCGTCGCGGTTCACCGCTTCCGCTGGTCGCAACTCCCGGGAGTCCGGCGGACGGTAGCATTTCGCCCGCGAGCCGCATCAGGGTCGACCGTGGCCAGGGGGAAGCGTGGAGAGCACCGGGCAGCACAGCGACTCGCTTGTCGTGCTGACCGCACTGGACGTGGAGTACGAGGCGGTTCGGGCACATCTGGTCGATCCGCGGCCGCAACTCCACCCGAGCGGCACCCTGTTCGAGGTGGGACGGCTCGACGGTACGCCGTGGCGGGTGGCGCTCGCCGAACTCGGCGACGGCAATCAGGGCGCGGCCGTGCTGACCGAGCGGGCGATCGCCATGTTCCGCCCCCGCGCCGTGGCATTCGTCGGGGTGGCCGGGGCGCTCAAGGGCGATATCGAGCTCGGGGACGTCGTCGTGGCCACGCATGTGTACGCGTATCACGGTGGCAAGGACGAGGACGGCGAGTTCCACTCCCGCCCGAGGGTCTGGCCGGTGCGCCAGGAACTCGACCAGCTCGCTCGCTTCGCCCGCAGGTCCGGTTCCTGGACCGGGCTGCTGCCGGAACGTTCGCCCGGCGCCTCCCGTCCGGCCGTCCACCTCAAGCCCGTGGCCGCCGGGGAGGTCGTCCTCAACTCGGCGGACTCGCCGCTGAGACGGCAACTGCGCCGGAACTACCAGGATGCCGCCGCCATCGAGATGGAGGGCGCGGGCGTGGCGCAGGCCGCCCATCTCAACGCCGCGCTGCCCGCCCTGATCGTCCGTGGCATCAGCGACCGGGCCGACGGGGAGAAGTACGACGCCGATGCCGAGGGCTGGCAGTCCCGCGCGGCGCGCCACGCCGCCGCCTTCGCCTTCTCCGTCCTGCGTGAACTGCCGCCCGGCGGCGGCCGGACCCCACCCGGGCCGGAAACTCCCATGGACCCGGCACCGGAACGATTCCCGGATGGGCCGTCGGCCGCGCCCCCTGCTCGGCCCTCTGCCCCGTTCCCGCATCCGGATACGGGAACCACACCGGACGGCACCGGCCCGGCCGCACATCGCCAACTCCTGCGCTGGGCGAGGAGGTTCTCGGACGACCTGGACCTCGTGGACTCCCCCCGCCCGGAGAGCGGCACCGCCTCCCCGCCCCAGCTCAGCGGCGGACTCTACGTACGGCGCGCCGTCCAGGACCGGGTGGTGGAGGCCCTCTACGCCGGTGATCCGAAGGCGGTCCTGGTCACCGGGGATGCCGGGAACGGCAAGAGCAGTCTGTTATGGGGCCTCGCCCGGGATCTGACCGCCCTGGAGGACGCCGAGGTCTTCCTGGTGAACGCCGCCTGGCTGCTACGCCCCCTGAGCGGCGCCCCCGCGACGCCCATGCTGACCCCCGCGACCGTGGTGTCCGGGGCGGCACATGCCCGGACGCGGGGGCGGACACCGGTCGTGCTCCTGGACACCGCCGATCTGCTGCTGCACGACGACCACCACGAGATGGCGCTGCTCGATCTGTGCGAGGATCTCGCCGCCGCCGGTGTCCGCCTGGTGCTGACCTCGCGGCCGGAGGAGGCGAACCGGCTGCGCACCGGCTTCATCCGGATGTCGCTGGGTCCGTACGACGACAGCGAGATCCCCCACGCCATCCGTGGACACGCCGCGCTCTACTGCCCCGACGCCGTCCCCCGGGACGACGAGGCACGGGTACGGATGCTGATGGAGCCCGTCGCGCGTGGCCTGCCGGTGCGCGAGGTGTGCAGAAGCCCCCTCCAGTTGCGGCTGCTGTTCGAACTTGCCCGGGACGACGGGGCGTTCCCCAGCGCCGAGATCGACGCCACCGGCCTCTACCGCCGCTACTGGGACCACCGGGTCATCACCGACCGCCGCCAGCACGGCAACCAGAGTGTCACGGCGCCGGAGGACCTCTCCTCGCTCACCGGCGCGATCGCCGTCGTGCTGATGTCGGCCGGCCGGACCGAGCTGTCACGCGAGGAGCTGGTCGAGCGGCTCACCTCGGCGCACGGCGGCCCACGCCCCTCGCTGCCGTACGAACCGGCCCGCATCCGGTCGTCCCTGGAGCTGCTGATCGACCGGGGTGTGCTGGCCAGGGGAGCCTCGGACGGTATCCACTTCTTCCACCAGACCATGTTCGAGTACGCGGCGGCGCGTGGCCTGCTGCACCGCACGGGGGCGGGAGCGCTGCTGTCGCTGTGCGAGTGGGTCGGGTCCCATCCCCGTGACTTCTTCGTCGGAGCGATCCTCGAACAGCTCCTCATGCTCGCCGCCGGGTCCGAAAGGTATCGCGGCCCGGTACGGGACACCCTGATGCGGATGGCGGCGCACGAGGATGCCGTCATCCTGCACACCGTCGCCGTGGCCGTCGCGGCGCGGAATCCGGCCATGGGCGTGTCCGTCGAGCCGCTGCTCGCGACGGCGCCGCACGGTGTCGCCCGGCGGTACGCGGTCCTGGCCCCGACCGTACGTGACACGGATGTCGACGCCCTCCTGCCGCGGCTCCGCGGGCTGTGGGAGAGGAAGGAGCCCAGCCTGGAGGAGGCCGTGCTCGAAGCGCTGGAACGGCTGGCCGCCCAGAACTCGCTCACGGTCCACGCCGCGCTGGCCGACTGGGGCTGCGTACGGGAGCTGACGGGGCGCCGTACGGGCGGCGCGGGCATCGAGGTCCTGCCTCGGCTGCTCGTGATGACGTCACATATCGATGTGGCATCCGCCCGGAAGGGCCTCCTGGAGATGCTCGACTTCGCGCTGGCCCGAGGGCTGGCGGAGCTGGCGTCCGGCGTTATGACCCTATGGGCCCGGCACTGGGAGACACTGGGCTCGCCGGAGTGGGCCGCCGCCGTCCAGGAGCGTCTCCAGCGTGTGCGCATCGCGCCGAAGTCGTACGACGTCGGGCTTTTCCAATCGGCCCTGGCCAGAGTGCTGGCCGCCTCCTGGACCCACGACCACGGACTCCCCGGCGACCAAGGACTCCCCGGCGACCACGGACTCCCGGGCGACCACGGACTCCTCGACGACAGCGCCGACGGCGGTCCGGCCCCCGGCACCCACCCCTGGACGCACCGCCTCGACCATGCCGTGGCGCTGCTCGAAGCGGACGACCACGACACCGCGGGCAACGCCGGACTCATCGCCGCCACAGCGATCCTGGCCACGCTGCCGCCCGGTCACTGGGCCATCGAGGCCACCCTCGACCGCTGTCTGGACATCACCGGGCAAGGAGCGCTCCACGCACTGCAACACCGGATGGTCTTCCCTCAGTTGCTCAGCGCCGACTGCGCCGCCGCGCAGAGCCTCGTACACCGGCTCGCGGTCATGCTGAAGGCCCTGCCCTGCCCCGAGAACCAGCCGGCCCCGCCCCCGCAGCGGCGAGCGCTGGTCGCCCGCCGGATCCTCGCCCACCGCGACGTTCCCCCACACCGCGTACGGCAGGTCCTGGAACACTCCGGCTGGGACGCCGACTCCGACCTGTGGCTGTCCCGGGACGGCCTGGCGACGCTCCTCCTGCCGGCCGCGCTCGGCGGCCACCCCAGCGCGGTGAGCAGGATCGAGAAGGCGACGACCGCCCCCGCGGCCGCCCGGAACCTCGTCCGCCGCTCCCTCCACCGGGCCGTCACGGACTCCGGTCCGCACACCGAGCGCCACATCGGCCTGCTGGTGAACCTGGGACTCATGGACGCCGACACCGTGCTTCTGGAGGCCCTCACCACCGGCCGGGCCAAGAAGGGCACCGGCCCGCTGCCGCCCCTCACTCATGAGCGGGTACTGGGGGCGCTACGGGCCTCGACCCCGGCCCTCACCGGGCTGATCGCGGACGAAATCGCCGAGGGCCACACCGGAAAGCGGCAGCGCCAGGCACTCACCCTCTGGGAGTGCTCCGTGTCGGCCGGCACTCTCCCCGCACCCGATCTGACCCAACTCCTGCCGCGGTACGGCACCTTCTCCGACCAGAAGACCCGGGCGGCCTTCCTCGGGCTGGTGGGAACCATCGCCGCGCGCGAACCCGCCCAGTACGCCACGGCACACACCTTCCTCTCGGCGCTGGTGTTCGATGCCATGGGAGACATCCCCAGTCTCGACGACGCGGCGGCCAGTACCCGGAACGCAGCCCGCAAGGCCCTGCTCCATGCCGCCTGTGAGTCCGGCCCCCTCACCCCATCGGCCCTCAGCACGGCCCTCGACCTGGCCTTCGCCCCACCGACCGACGCCGGACTGATCAGCGGGCTCGGCCAACTGGTGCGCCGGCTCGGCGCCGCACACGGCGCGGCACCCGCCGCCGAGCTGCTGATCCGGATCATCGGCGCGGCCGTGGCCTCCCAGCAGGGCCGTGCCGCGGAGAACCACCTCGCCAAGGCGCTCCGTGGCGCGATGGACAGCATCTTCGACCACGGTTCTCCGGCCGTGTACCGGACGCTGTGGGAGCACCTCAAGGAGCCCGGCCCGGAGTGCGACGCCGACCATGTGGTCTTTCCCGAGCGGTACGCGCTGGGGCTGGTGAGCTGCGCGGTCCGCCGGTCATACGCGGAAACCCGTCAGGACCTGGAAGCACTTGTCGCCCATCCGCGGGTGCCACGGCCCACCAAGATGTGGATCAGCGACCAGATCAGCGCCCGGTCGCGGGAACACACCGAGCACGACCTCAGTTGGGTGCTGGACGGCGAGCTGCCCGGGCGGCCAGTGGCAGGATGTTCGCCGTAGTCGTCATCGAGGTCACGGGTGTGAGCGCAGGCCCGTTCGATCGCGGGAGAGCCGAAGGAGCCCGATGAGCCGGAAGAACCACCATGTCGCGGTGCTCGTGCTCGAAGGCGCCAAGCCACTCGACGTCGGCATCCCCGCGCAGGTGTTCTCCAACCGGCCGAGCATGCCCTACGAGGTACGGGTGTGCGGCGCCGCGCCCGGACTGGTGACCGGCGGCGACGGCCTCTCGTATCACGTGGCCGAGGGGCTGGAGGCGTTCGAGCACGCCGACACCGTCTTCATCCCCGGCTACCGGGAACCGGCGACCACCGAACCGCCGGCCGCGGTCGTCAGCGCCCTCATGGCCGCCCACGAGCGCGGGACCCGGCTCGCAGCCATCTCCACCGGGGCGTTCGCGCTGGCCGCGACGGGCCTGCTCGACGGCAAACGGGCGACGACCCACTGGCACTACACCAAGGCTCTCGCCGAGAGACATCCGCTGGTGCGGGTGGACGAGAACGTGCTGTTCGTGGACGAGGGCGAGGTGCTCACCTCGGCGGGCGCGGCGTCCGGCATCGATCTGTGCCTGCACCTGGTGCGGCGCGACCACGGCGTCGGGCTCTCCAACCATGTGGCCAGACGGCTGGTGGCGGCGCCCTATCGCAGCGGGGGACAGGCGCAGTACGTCCCCCGGAGTGTGCCCGAGCCGCTCGGCGACGTATTCGCGGGCACACGGGAGTGGGCTCTGGCGCACCTCGCCGAACCGCTGACCCTCGAAGCGCTCGCCCGCAACGCACGGGTGTCGGCGCGCACCTTCTCGCGGCGGTTCGTGGAGGACACCGGCTATACGCCGATGCAGTGGGTGCTCAGGGCGCGGGTGGACCTGGCGCGCGAGTTGCTCGAACGCACCGATCTGGGCGTGGAGCAGATCGCCGACCGAGTCGGCCTCGGCACCGGCGCGAACCTGCGTCTGCACTTCCACCGCATTCTCGGCACCTCCCCGACGGAGTACCGCCACACCTTCTCGGCCTGAGCTTCCCGAGCGGCGTGCCCGCATACCGAGGGCAGGCGGGATCCTTGCGTGTGGTCTGGCGGGATCCTTGTGTACGGGCTGGCGAGATCCTTGCGTGCAGGCTGGCGGGATCCTTGCGTACGGTGGCGTTCAGGCCGCTGTCGGCCCGGTATCCGGATGCCGACGATGGGGGAGGAACGAAAGGAACCTCCATGACCCGCATCGCCGTCAATGGATTCGGCCGCATCGGACGCAACACCCTCCGGGCCCTGCTCGAGCGCGACAGCGACCTCGAAGTGGTCGCCGTCAACGACCTCACCGCCCCCGAGTCCCTCGCGCACCTGCTCAAGTACGACAGCGCGCTCGGCCCCCTCGGCCGCTCCGTCGAGGTCGACGGGACCGACCTCGTGGTCGACGGCCGCCGCATCAAGGTGCTCGCCGAGCGCGAGCCCGCCAACTTGCCGTGGGCCGAACTCGGCGTGGGCCTCGTCCTCGAATCCACCGGCCGCTTCACCTCGGCGGACGCCGCCCGCGCACATCTGCGTGCCGGTGCCCAACGTGTGCTGGTGAGCGCTCCGTCCGCCGGCGCCGATGTCACGCTCGCCTACGGCGTGAACACCGATGCCTACGACCCGGCCGAGCATGTGATCATCTCGAACGCCTCGTGCACCACGAACGCCCTGGCCCCCCTGGCGTCCGTACTGGACGACCTGGCCGGTATCGAGCACGGCTTCATGACCACGGTGCACGCCTACACCCAGGAGCAGAACCTCCAGGACGGCCCCCACCGCGATCTGCGCCGCGCCCGCGCCGCCGGGGTGAACATCGTGCCCACCACCACCGGGGCCGCCAAGGCTATCGGCCTGGTGCTGCCGAACCTCGACGGCAAGCTGTCGGGCGACTCGATCCGGGTGCCGGTCCCGGTGGGTTCGATCGTGGAGCTGAACACCGCGGTCTCACGGGAGGTCAGCCGCGACGAGGTGCTCGCGGCCTACCGCGCCGCCGCCGACGGCAAGCTCAAGGGCATCCTGGAATACTCCGACGAGCCGCTCGTCTCCAGCGACATCACACGCCGCCCGGCATCGTCGATCTTCGACGCCGCCCTCACCCGTGTCGAGGGCAAGCACATCAAGGTCGTGGCCTGGTACGACAACGAGTGGGGCTTCTCGAACCGCGTCATCGACACGCTCGAACTGCTCGCGCGCGACTGAACACGCGGATTGACTGACCGTGAGGGGCCGGCATCGACCGGCTCCTCACCCATGGGGCATGTGCCCGGCACAGGCGGGCGAAGTCCGCACTGTTCTCGGTGAGAGCGTCCACGAGCCCGTGCAGGCGCGGGTTGTCCGGCTCGTAGCCCGCCGCCTGGCGCGGATTGGCCACGGTGGCCTGGGCCGCCCGGTCCCAGTCCTGGTAGAAGGTGCGGCCCGCGGGGTCCGCGAAGGCCATGCGGGCCAGGTCGTCCGCCGGACGGAACGGTGAGTAGAGGGCGTCGGCCAGCGCGTTGGTGGCGAGGATGTCCAGGGTCCGGTTGAGCACCAGGGCAGGCGTGTGGGGGTAGCGGTCCATCAGTTGCCGCAACCCGGGGCTGACCTGGTCGGGCACGCGGACGGCGGGGTCGTCGGACACCGTGCCGGCCAGCCGGTACGGATGGCCCCGGGTGTCGCCGTCGAGGCACAGCGCACGGCTGAGCGCGTCGAGCACCTGCGCGGAGGGGTGGCGCTCCCGGCCTTGTTCCAGGCGGGTGTAGTAGTCGGCGTTGATACCGGCGAGCACCGCGACCTCCTCGCGGCGCAGCCCGGGAACGCGGCGGGTGTCGTGACTCGCCATCCCCACCTCTTCGGGCCGCAGCCCCGACCTGCTGCTTCGCAGGAACTCTCCCAGGCCGTTGTCACCCATGCCGCCAGGGTATTCAGCAGTACGGTGATTGGCTTTGGAAGCCTCAATGAGGCTGAGGGAAGGTCGGGGCGTAAGCATATGAGTTGCCTGTCGTTTCCACTGGTGTACCCGCCGTGTGCTTGACATGCGCGCGGTCCCCGTCGTCGGTGCCACGGCTTTCGCCGAGGTGACCGGCCCAGCGTCCGGCGGGGCGGCGATCCCAGGGTGCGCCCGACCCGGAAGGGTTCGGGCGCAGTCCAGATGCTGGCGATGCGTCACAGCCAGTGACGTCGCATGCGGGCTGTGCCCAAGGATCGGCCCGGATTCGTCCGCGCTCGTTAGGGCGGGGTTCCGAAGGGGTGCGCCTGCGCCGTCCCCGCGCTGCCCAGGAGCAGCGCGGGGACGGCGGCCAGCAGGAGCAGCACCCCGGTGCGGAGTGATCGCACGGTGGTGCTTCTCCTCTACTTCCGGCGTGCGGCGAGCGCGTGGACCGTGCCGTCGTCCGTGAGGGCGAAGACCCAGTCACCGCTCAGGGAGAGGGCCGAGGCCACTCCCGCGCCGAGGTTGTACGAGGCGACCTGCGCCCCGCTCGCCCGGTCCAGGACGAGCAGGCGACCGTCCCAGGTCCCGACGTACACTTGGGACTTCGTCACCAGCGGGTGCATCGTCGGCGAACCGGCACCGGCCGAACAGCCCATGGCGACACGCCACTTGTCGTCCTGTGGGCTCTCGCCCGCCAGATAGCCGGACTCGGTCTCCCACACCGGCTTCGACGGATCGGCCGCGCTGGTGTCGTAGGCGCGTACGACGCCGTCCCGGCCCGCGACATAGGCGGTGTCACCCCATACGGCCGGGCTGGTGAGAGGGGCGGGCCCCGGCTCGCAGGTGCTGTTGCCGCCCAGCTTGGACTCCCAGGTCACCGCGCCCGTCTTCGGGTGGCGCGCCCACTTGAGGTCGAGCTTCGTGCCCGGCTCGTCGCCGCTCGAGGGCCGCCCGGTCTCCTCGCCGCCCTGCCGCAGCCAGTCCTTGCCGACCTGGGGCTTGGCGAGCTCGGAGTCGCGCACGATCTCGAAGGTGTTCTTCATGGTGGGGAACTGCTTGCCCCGGGTGTCGTACGCGACCGACTCGGCGGTGTACGTGCCGGGCCGCAGCTCCGGCAGCGTGCCGCTCGCCCGCGTCCAGGCGCCGCGTGCGTCGGGGCAGGGCTCCGGCTTGCCGCCGGGCGGGGTGTAGCAGTTCTCGATGCCGGGGCGGGACGCCCCCTTGCCGAAGGGCATCGTGGTCCGCTTCACGACCTCGCCGCGGTCGTCGCGCACCGTCAGCGTGGCCTTCGCGGGCGTGCGGCCGTCGTCCTCCGCGTACACCTCTACGGGCACCGCGGCCTTGTCGCTGTGCACGCCGCCCTGTGCGGGGCTGACCAGTGCGGCGTCGTCGTCGATGTCGAACTGCCGGTGGATGCCGGTCACATGACTGATCCGTTGCCGGTTACTTAATGGTAATGAGCTTCTTTACGGTACGGCCCTGAAGCGTTCAGCGTTCCGTTCGTGGCTGTTGGGAAACGCGGAGCGCATATAACGCGCTATCAGCGCTTTCATGCCCTCGCCGCAGGATGGTGGCCGGCCCCGGGCCCTCCTCGCACCAAGACCCTCCAAGTACCCGCGGATCGTCATCTTCATCGATGCACTCCCCAAGGGAGCGACGGGCGAGATCCTGAAGCCGGAGATCGTCGTCAAGCCGTGCGACGGCCACGACGGCCGGTGGCAACCTCCCGAGGGCGGGATAAGATTCGGGTGACACGAATCCGCCCGGTCCACACGAGCTGCGGCAAGGACCGTACACCGCGGCAGCCCCGCGAGGAGGATCCGGATGCTGGAGGCGCTGGGACTGGGGCCGATGGAGGAGGCCATCTACACGGCACTGATGGCCCAGCCGACGGCCTCCGCGCATGACCTCGCCCGGCAGACCGGAATCGCGTCGGCCGAAATCATCTGCGTCCTGGCGGACATGGAGACACGAGGTCTGGTAGCGGCCGCCACCCAGCCCGACCGCGAGGAATCCGGCCCGGCCGGGCAACCGACCCGATCCGCGTTCATCCGCTACCGGCTCACACCGCCCTCGGTGGCCCTGGCCCCGTTCCTGGTCGAGCGGCGCAATGCGCTGCACCAGGCCGAGAGCGCGTTCTCGATGCTCATCGAGCAGTACCGCAGTACCGCCGTACACTCCGCGGGCGGTGTGGTGGAGGTCGTCGTGGGCGTGGAGGAGGTCGCCCACCGGTTCCATCAACTCCAGCACGGCGCCCGTCGCGAGCTGCTCATCTTCCTCGTCGGCGCGCCCGTCGCGGTGCCGCGCGAGGACACCGACATATCGGAGAGTTTCGCGCTGGATCGCGGCGTCGACTTCCGGGTCGTGGCGGCCAAGGACTACCTCGACGGTCCCGATGTGGCGAGGGATGTGCGGGCGGCCCTCACGGCGGGCATGGAGCTTCGCCTGGTCGACTCGCTGCCGCTGAAGATGGTGGTCTCGGACCGGGAGCGCGCCATGGTGCCACTGGACATGGCAGACACCGGTGGCGAGCCGAGCGCGATCGTGGTGCACCGCAGTGGTCTGCTGACAGCCCTGGTCCATCTCTTCGAGAAGGAATGGGCCCAGGCCCGGCCGTTGCACACCGCCACGGGTGTGCGCGCGGAGCCGACTGTTGATCAGCAGCCGACCGAGGGGGAACTGGAAGTCCTCGCCTTGCTGCTGGCGGGATTCTCCGACCGGCGAGTGGCCTCCCAACTCGGCCTCTCCATACGCACCGTGGAGCGGAGGACACGCCGTCTGATGGACCTTGCCAAAGCGGATTCGCGCCTGCAACTCGGGTGGCACGCCGCACGTGCGGGCTGGCTTTGACGCTCTCCTCGCTCCGAGGCCGAGGTCTGAGGGCCGCGACCGAAGCCGATTGCCCGCAACCTCAGCCTCCCGGCGGGCCATGGCCGATATGCGATCCGGCGACGCCTCCGGGCGTATTCCCACCGACCGGGCCCGAAGCCCGCACCGAGCCGACGAGCCCCTGATGTGATGGCGTGGCGGAAACCCGTCATGCGGAAAACCCGTCACGCGCGGCATCCCCACGCAATCCGCATATCTGCCAGGCTGCAGCCCGCAGTATGGCATGTGCACGGCGTCAAGGAGGGGATTTCATTGCGCCTCATCACGCGTATAGCCTCGGGTGCGGCGACCGCCGCTGTCCTGGCCGTCTCCGCGGTCGCGCCTTCCGGAGCGGCGGGTACGCCGCCTGAATGGGCCTCGGGGAAGAGACCCGTCATCGGCAGCGGAACCAAGGCAACGGGCGGCAAGCAGGTGACGGTCACGCTCGTCACGGGCGACAAGGTACTGGTGACGACCGATACGTCGGGCCGCAGTTCGGCGGCTGTGCTGCCCCGCGAGGGCGGTGAGCAGCCGATGGCCCAGACCTATCAGATGGGCAAGGACCTCTACGTCTACCCGGAGGGCGCCTCCCAGGCGATCGCCCAGGGCAAGGTCGACGAGCAGTTGTTCAACGTCACCGGGCTCATCCGCCAGGGGTACGACGACACACACACCGACACGCTGCCCCTTATCGCCACCTACCGGAAGAGTGTGAACGTTGCCGACCGCGCGCCGGCGGCTCCTCGCGGGGCCGAGCGGGGCCTGAGCCTCCCGGCGGTGAACGGCGTCGCGATCAGGGCGGACAAGGACACCGCCGCCACCTTCTGGCAGGACATCACGAACTCCCGCTCACGTTCTGGTTCCACGGTGACCAAGCTGTGGCTGGACGGCAAGGTGGAGGCCACGCTGGACCGGTCCACCGCGCAGGTGCACGCGCCGGCTGCCTGGGCGGCCGGCTACGACGGCAAGGGCACCAAGGTCGCCGTGCTGGACACGGGGATGGATGCCGAGCACCCCGACCTGGTGGACCGGGCCGCCGCGTCCAAGAACTTCACGGACGCCAAGAGCACCGACGACCGGGTGGGCCACGGCACCCACACCGCTTCCACGGTCGGAGGGTCCGGAGCGGCCAGTGACGGCCGCAAGAAGGGGGTGGCCCCCGGTACCTCCCTGCTCATCGGCAAGGTCCTCAACGACCAGGGCCAGGGCCTGGACTCCTGGATCATCGCGGGTATGCAGTGGGCCGTCGACCAGAAGGCCGACGTCGTCTCCATGAGTCTGGGCAACCCCACGATCGGCGACTGCACCGACCCGATGGCCCAGGCCACGAAGGAGCTCTCGAAGAACACCCACACCCTGTTCGTCGTCGCCGCCGGCAACTCCGGCTCCAATACCGAGACCGTCTCCTCGCCCGGCTGCGTGCCCGGCGTGCTGACCGTTGGTGCCGTCGACCGCGACGACACCACCGCGCCGTTCTCCAGCCGCGGTCCCGTGGCCGTCACCCACACCCTCAAGCCCGAGATCGCCGCCCCCGGCGTCGATATCTCGGCGGCCAACGCGGGAGGCCGCGGCGTCTACGCCTACCGGACGATGTCCGGCACCTCCATGGCCACCCCGCATGTCGCGGGCGCCGCGGCCGTCGTCCGCCAGGCCCACCCGGACTGGACCGCTCAGCGGATCAAGGCCGCCCTGGTCTCCTCGGCCCGTACCGGCGGCAAGGTCGCCGGCGCCGACCAGACCGGCGGTGGGGTCCTCGATGTGTTCGGCGCGTTGAACCAGAAGGTGCTCTCCGCGCCCGCCGTTCAGGCCGGCAGCTACAACTGGCCGCAGGATGCCTCGGACCGCACCACCGTGCGGGTGCCCCTCACCAACCCCGGCAGCACCGACCTCACCGTGAACCTGAAGGTCAGCGGCGTGCACGGGAACGACGGCAGCGATATCCACTCCGGCATCGTCAAGCTGGAGGACGGCAAGGTGAGGGTCCCCGCGGGGGCCACCGTTCAGGTGCCGCTGCGGATCGATCCCACCGCCCGTCTTAAGGACGCCCAGTACGGTGCGGTCACCGGCCGCATCCTCGCCACCGGCCGCGATGTGCACGTCTCCGTGCCCGTCACGCTCTACGTCCAGCCGGAGACGGTCACCCTCCGGGTCAAGGTCATCGACCGCGACGGCAAGCCCGCGACCGGCACTTCCTCCCTGGATCTCGTCAGCCTCGACATCAACAAGGGCGAGCGCCGCAGCAACTCGGGCGCGAGCGACCAGACCTACCGCGTGCGCCCGGGTGACTATGCCCTCAGCGGCTTCGTGGCGACGTACGACGCGAAAAACACGGCCGAATCGGTCAGCTACCTCGGGCACCCGCAGCTTCGGCTCACCCGTGACACCACCATCGTCCTCGACGCGCGCAAGGCCCACCGGCTGAGCCTGCGCACCGACCGCCCCTCGACGGTGAAGCACACCACGTTCAGCTACGCCCGCGAGTGGGACGACACCTGGCAGCTCAGCGGATCGCTGATAGCCGGGGACACCGTCCAGAAGTTCTACGCGGACGTCGACGGACGTGCCAGGAACGGCACCTTCGAGTTCCGGCCCACCTGGCGCGCGACCGGCTCCGAGGACGGCTCGTCCTACGTCTACAACCTGTCGTTCCCGACCCGGGGTCCGCTCCACTTTGACCAGGTCTACCAGCCCAAGGACGCCAAACTGGCCCAGGTCGTCGAGACGTGGAAGGCGATGGGCAAGGAGAGCGACTACATCGACGCGATGTTCATCCGCCCCTCCGGGAGCGGCGGCGGCTACATCCCCGTGAGCCCGTCCGGCACGGTCCATGTGCCCGGTAAGCGCACCGCCTACTACACGCCCGGCGACGACGCCTGGTACCACGGCGCGATGACCAGCTTCCCGTTCGCCGCCTTCATGGCCGACCACGAGCGCACCTACCGGGCCGGGCAACGGAGCGGCGAGGAGTGGTACGGCGGCCCCCTGCGGCCGGCCGCGCCCCGCGACGCCGACGGCAAGCTGATGCTGGCCGCGGAGCGGCAGGGCGACCTGATCGGCATCCAGACCGGGCTCTGGCTCGACGGTTCCCGCGACCACTGGTCCAGCGGCGGGTCGTTCGGCGACCTCGGCAACCTGGTGCTGAAGCGCAACGGTGAGCAGATCGCCACCAGCGCCTGGCCGTACGACGCGTTCAAGGTGCCGGACGAGGACTCCGCGTACGAGCTCACACAGAACCTGGAGAAGATTCCGTCCTCGGACCGGAACTGGCTGCGCTCCACCGCCGTCACCACCACCTGGGCCTTCCGCTCCCACCGGGAGCCGGACGTCTACTCGCGCGGCCTGCCGATCCTCTTCCCGGCATACGACATGCCGGTGGACGGCCTGAACACCCTGCCCGCGCAGAGCGGCATCAAGGTCGGCCTGTCGGCCGAGGGCCATGCGGGGTACACCCCGGGCGCGATCAAGGCGGCTTCGCTGTCCTACTCCTACGACGACGGCACGACCTGGACCAAGGCGCCGACCGAGCAGCAGGACGGCAAATGGACGGCCGTCCTCGATCACACCGGCGCCTCCGGCAAGCAGGTCACGTTGAAGACCGCCGTCACCGACACCAAGGGCAACGCGGTCACCCAGACCATCAAGCGCGCCTACGACGTGCGCTGAACACACCGTCAGGCCGGGCGGACCCGCACCACAGGCGGCCCGCCCGGCCGGTCAGGGGCGGAGGCGTCCGTCGTGGACTTCGACGGTCTGGTCGACGGCGGTGAGGTGGGCGCGGTCGTGGGTGACCAGGACGGTGGCGGTGGCATGACCTGGAGCTGTTCGACCGCGGTGAGGGCGGGCAGCAAGTTGGGCTGCTGGAAGACGATGCCGATCTTATGGCGGCGCAGCTCGGTGAGTTCGCCGCGGGTCATGCCGGTGGTGGTGCCGTCGATGGTGACGGTGCCGGCGTCGGGGGTGATGAGGGTGGCGGCGACGTGCCAGCAGGCTGGACTCGCCGGAGCCGGAGAGACCGACCACGGCGGTCAGGCTGCCCTGGGGGACGTCCAGGGTGAGGTGGTCGAGGGCGGTCAGCAGGGAGTCGCCGTCGGGGTAGGTGAGGGTGATGTCGGTCAGACTCAGACATCGAGACTGGTCCAGATGACCGGAGTGTGGCTGAAGGAGGCATCGCCCCGCACGGCGGCCATCGTCAGATGCTGCCCGGCCAGGGTGACGTTGCCGCCGCGCTTCAGGCCGAGATCGTCGGCAGCCGTGGTGGACAGCACCACCGAGTGCTGGCCGATCTTGCCGTTGTCCGGGGCGAGATGGGAGCCGGGCCGGACACCGAAGACGGAGACCCCGGCGCTGTTGTCACCGGCGGTGGCCTTGGTGGTCGTGATGCCCAGCTGGCAACTGCCGCAGCGCCCGAGGGTGAGGCAGCGGCAGAGGCTGACCACGAGGCCACGCCCGCCGTCACGAGCGACGAGGCCGACGCGGCGGACGCCTGCGGCGCCCGCTCCACAGCCACGGCCCCGGTCGCGGCCAGAGCCGCCCGCCCCCGACCCCGAAAGCGGCGGCTTCGGGCTGGCGGCCATGCGCGCCCGCGTCCACGCGCTCGACGGCACCCTGACCGTCGAATCCGCCCCCGGCCATGGCACCACCCTGGCCGCCCATCTGCCCCTCACCTCGCCCACCGAGACCGAGACCGAGACCGAGCCCGAGGCCCGCCCATGACCGACACCCCCATCCGCCTCCTGCTGGCCGACGACCACCCCGTGGTACGCGCCGGGCTGCGAGCCGTGCTGGAGACCGAACCCGGTCTTCTCGTGGTGGCCGAGGCCGTCACCGCCGAGGAGGCCGTCACCCGCACCGCCGATGGCGATATCGATGTGGTGCTGATGGACCTTCAGTTCGGCAAGGGCATGAACGGCGCCGAGGCCACCGCCACGATCACCGCGCGGCGGGATGCCCCCCGCGTTCTGATCGTCACGACGTACGACTCCGACGCCGACACGCTCCCGGCCATCGAAGCCGGCGCCACCGGCTACCTCCTCAAAGACGCTCCGCCCGAGGAACTGGCCGCAGCCGTACGCACTGCCGCCGCCGGCCGCACCGCCCTGGCCTCCGCGGTCGCCCACCGGCTCATGAACCGGCTGCGCATGCCCGGCGCCGCCCTGACCCGGCGCGAGACCGAGGTCCTCGCGCTGGTCGCCGATGGCCTGTCCAACCAGGCCATCGGCGACCACCTCCGCCTCACCGAGGGAACCGTCAAGTCCCACCTGGCCCGCGTCTACGCCAAGCTCGACGTCGACTCGCGCACCGCCGCCGTCGCCACCGCCACCAACCTCGGCCTCATCCGCCGTTCAGGCTGCTGAGCGAGGCCGCCGCGACGACGGCCTCATGCGCCGGGGCACCGCGCCATGCCGTGCCGCCCCTACGTCGCGATCACCATCACGTTGTCCGCGCGCGTCTTGAGCACGGTCGCGCGGCCGAGTTCGCCGGCCGCATGGGCGACGATTTCGGCTACTGGCCCGAGGGCGGCGTTCTCCCGGCATCGGGGCTCGCCGGATTCGTCAGGATCGCGCTCGCAGCAACAGCGGCGCGCCGAGACCGAACGCCGGGTACTTGACGCGGCGATGGTGCTCATCGCGCACGCCGGGTCCCGCGGTGTCACACTCGCGCAGGTGCGCTGTCGGGCGAGTGCCTATTGACCGACAACGATCTCCCGCTTGAGGATCTTGCCGGTTGCTCCCTTGGGGAGCTCGTCGGTGATCGTGACGATCCGCGGGTACTTGTACGCGGCGACCCGCCGTTTGACGTAATCGCGTATCTGGGCAGCCGTGGTTTGCGCACTCTCCCGGAGTGTTACCACGGCGGCCACCTCCTCCCCGTGGACCTCGTGCGGTACGCCGACGACAGCGGCCTCGGCGACGGCGGGGTGTTCGTAGAGCACCTCCTCGATCTCGCGCGGATAGACGTTGTATCCGCCGCGGATGATGAGGTCCTTCTTCCGGTCGACGATGAAGTAGTAGCCATCCTCGTCAACACGGGCGAGATCGCCACTGTGGAACCACCCGTCCC
>NZ_JAHLEM010000510.1 GCF_018883605.1 Streptomyces niphimycinicus
CGTGGCTGGGACCTGGACGCGCTCTACCACCCGGACCCGGAGCACCCCGGCACCTCGTACACCCGCGAGGGCGGTTTCCTCCACGACGCCGCCGACTTCGACCCCACCTTCTTCGGAATCTCGCCGCGCGAGGCGCTGGCGACCGACCCGCAGCAGCGGCTGCTGCTGGAGACCTCGTGGGAGGCGTTCGAGCGCGCGGGCATCGACCCGGCCACGCTGCGCGGCAGCCGTACCGGTGTGTTCGCGGGCGTCATGTACCACGACTACGCCACGCTCGTGGAGCAGGCCCCGGACGGCGGTGGCGAGGGCGCGATCGGCTCCGGCAGCACGGGCTCCATCGCCTCTGGCCGCGTCGCCTACGCCCTCGGCCTGGAGGGCCCGGCGGTCACCGTCGACACGGCGTGTTCGTCGTCGCTGGTGG
>NZ_JAHLEM010000511.1 GCF_018883605.1 Streptomyces niphimycinicus
TCGTGGAGCAGGCCCCGGACGGCGGTGGCGAGGGCGCGATCGGCTCCGGCAGCACGGGCTCCATCGCCTCTGGCCGCGTCGCCTACGCCCTCGGCCTGGAGGGCCCGGCGGTCACCGTCGACACGGCGTGTTCGTCGTCGCTGGTGGCGCTGCACTGGGCGATGCAGGCGCTGCGCGCGGGCGAGTGCACCATGGCGCTGGCCGGTGGTGTCACGGTGATGGCGACGCCCGGCACGTTCGTCGGCTTCAGCCGCCAGGGCGGCCTGTCCGCCGACGGCCGCTGCAAGGCGTTCTCGGCGGACGCGGACGGCACGGGCTGGGCCGAGGGCGCGGGCATGCTGCTGGTCGAGCGGCTGTCGGACGCGCGCCGCAACGGCCACCCGGTGCTGGCCGTGGTGCGCGGCAGCGCGGTGAACCAGGACGGTGCGTCCAACGGTCTGACGGCGCCGAACGGCCCGTCCCAGCAGCGCGTCATCCGGCAGGCGCTGGCCGCCGCCGGGCTGTCGGTCGGCGATGTGGACGCGGTCGAGGCGCACGGTACGGGTACGACGCTGGGCGACCCGATCGAGGCGCAGGCGCTGCTGGCCACGTACGGCCAGGAGCGGGACGCGGAGCGGCCGTTGCTGCTCGGCTCCATCAAGTCGAACATGGGCCACACCCAGGCCGCCGCCGGTGTCGCGGGTGTGATGAAGATGATCCTCGCGATGCGGCACGGGGTGCTTCCGAAGACCCTGCACGCGGACGAGCCGTCGCCGCATGTGGACTGGTCGGCGGGCGCGGTCGCGCTGCTGACGGATCAGGTGGAATGGCCGGAGACCGGCCGCCCGCGCCGTGCGGGCGTGTCGTCGTTCGGCATCAGCGGCACCAATGTGCACACCATCATCGAGCAGGCGCCGGAGGTGGAGGCGGCGGAGACTCCCGCGGCTCCCGCCGTCCCGCCCGCCGTGGTGCCGTGGGTGCTGTCCGGGCGGAGTGCGGCTGCGCTGCGGGACCAGGCCGAGCGGCTGGTGGCGCATGTGGAGGCCCGGCCCGAGCTGCGTCCGGAGGACGTGGCGTACTCGCTCGCGACCGGGCGGTCGGCCTTCGACCACCGTGCGGTGGTGGTGGCCGAGAACCGGGACGGGCTGCTGAAGGCTCTGGGGGCGCTGGCCGAGGGACGTCGCTCTGCGGCGCTCGTTCAGGGCTCGGTGGCCGGTGGCAAGGTGGCGTTCCTGTTCACGGGGCAGGGGAGTCAGCGGCTGGGGATGGGGCGTGAACTGTATGACGCCTATCCGGTGTTCGCGGATGCGCTGGACGCGGTGTGCGCTGAGCTGGACGCGCATCTCGAACGGCCTTTGAAGGATGTGCTGTTCGGGGACGATGCTGCGGCGCTGGACCAGACGGGGTTCACTCAGCCCGGGTTGTTCGCGGTTGAGGTGGCGTTGTTCCGGCTGGTGGAGGCGTGGGGGCTGCGGCCCGATTTCCTCTCCGGGCATTCGATCGGTGAGTTGGCCGCGGCGCATGTGGCGGGTGTGTTGTCGCTGGCGGATGCGTGCCGGTTGGTGGCGGCGCGTGGCCGTTTGATGCAGG
>NZ_JAHLEM010000512.1 GCF_018883605.1 Streptomyces niphimycinicus
GGGCTGCGGCCCGATTTCCTCTCCGGGCATTCGATCGGTGAGTTGGCCGCGGCGCATGTGGCGGGTGTGTTGTCGCTGGCGGATGCGTGCCGGTTGGTGGCGGCGCGTGGCCGTTTGATGCAGGCGCTTCCGGCAGGTGGCGCGATGATCGCGGTGCAGGCTTCGGAGGACGAGGTGCTGCCGCTGCTGACCGAGCGGGTCAGCATTGCCGCGCTGAACGGGCCGACGTCGGTGGTCATCGCGGGTGATGAGGACGAGGCTGTCGCGATTGCGGCGGGCTTCGAGGCGCAGGGCCGGAAGACCAAGCGGCTCACGGTCAGCCACGCGTTCCACTCGCCGCGCATGGACGGGATGCTGGACGCGTTCCGGGAGGTTGCGGAGGGGCTGTCGTACGAGGCTCCGCGCATCCCGATCGTGTCGAATCTGACCGGTGGCGTGGTGGCCGCCGAGGAGATCACGACGGCCGACTTCTGGGTGCGCCACGTCCGCGAGGCCGTCCGCTTCCTCGATGGTGTGCGGACCCTTGAGGCGCAGGGTGTCTCCACGTTCGTCGAGCTGGGCCCGGACGGTGTGCTCACCGCCATGGCCCAGCAGTGTGTGACCGGTGGCGAGGACGCCGCGTTCGCCGCCGCGCTGCGCAAGGACCGTCCCGAGGCCAAGACGCTGACCACCGCCGTCGCCCGGGCCCAGGTCCGTGGTGTGGCGGTCGACTGGGACGCCGTCTTCGCCGGTACGGGCGCGGCTCGGGTCGAGCTGCCGACGTATGCCTTCCAGCACGCGCGCTACTGGCCCGAGCTCCCGGCCGCTGCCCTGGGCGGTACGGCCGGGCTGGGGCTGGCCACCGTCGACCATCCGCTGGTCGGGGCCGCCGTGCCGCTGGCCGGTGGCGAAGGGCTGCTGCTCACGGGCCGACTGGGCCTCGACACGCATCCGTGGCTGGCGGACCACGCCGTGATGGGTTCGGTGCTGCTGCCGGGTACGGCTTTTGTGGAGCTGGCGGTTCGTGCCGGTGACCAGGTCGGTTGTGATCAGGTCGAGGAGTTGACGCTGGCGGCGCCGCTGGTGCTTCCCGAGGTGGG
>NZ_JAHLEM010000513.1 GCF_018883605.1 Streptomyces niphimycinicus
GCGATCCGCGGGTGGGCGGCGGGGCCGCTCTCCGACCACCGCCGGGAGGCGCCCCCAACGCCGGACGCCAAGGGCCCGGCGGCGTCACCGCCGGAGCTACAGACACGCAGGCCAGCGGACGCGGCGGTACGTGGCCGGGCGCCACCGGATGCGGCGGCTCCAGCCCGGACCCACCGCCGGGAGGCACCCGGAGGACCGGACGCCACGGCCCCGGCGGCGTCAGGCAGCGGTGCTACAGGCACGAAAACCCGGCCGGGCACGGCCACGCACAGCCATGCGTCACCGGATGTGGCGGCTCCAGCGGGGGCCGACCTCGGCCCAGGCGCGGCCCCATTCCCGGGTGCGGGCGCGGTCCAGGCGCCAGCGCGCTACGCCGCGTCCGGCCAGTGATATCGCGCCCACGCCCGCCGCGGCCGATGTCCCGGCGAGCACCGCGCGGGTGGCGATCTGCTCGGGGGTGGGCGGTCGCTGGACCAGTTGGCCGCGGCCGTCGGTCCAGACCTCGGTGGCGGTGCCCGCCTTGCTGCCGTCGTGGACCCGGGCCGTACCGGTGTGGACGGTGCCGTCCGGCCCGGTCCACCGGACGATCGCGCGCACCTGGCCGGTGGTGGACCCGTCGCCCGCGGGCTGCGCGACCGGCGCGTCCTCCTTCAGGACGGCGGGCACCCGGTGCCGGTCCGCCCGCTCCTGCTGGAGCGACGCGTCCACGGCCGTGCCCGCGGCCACCCCTGCCGCCGGGCCGCCGACCGCCATCACCACGCCGGTGACCAGCACGACCCACGCCTCGATCACATCCGAGCGGCGTCTGAGCGGGTTGCGCCGCCACCGCCATGTCCGCCGCCCCCGCACTTCCGTGCCCATGTCGTGACCGTCGCACGCGCGGGGAGGGCGGGACGAGGGCCGGGCAGCCCCCTTGGGGGTCCGTTCGGCCCTGGTACCGCCCTGACCTGCTGCGCCACGATTCCCACCGGGGGCAGGGCGGACGGTGGACGAACAGTGCGAGAGCCCATGACCGAGACACGAGCGACACCGGCGACACCGGCGACACCGATCAGGGTGTTCGTCCTCGACGACCACGAGGTCGTCCGGCGCGGACTGCACGACCTCCTGGACGCCGAACCGGACATCGAGGTGGTCGGCGACGCGGGAACCGTCGACCACGCGCTGGCCCGGGGCCCGGCGCTACGGCCCGACGTGGCCATCCTGGACGTCCGGCTGCCGGACGGGGACGGCATCACGGTCTGCCGCGAGCTGCGCTCCCGGATGCCGGACCTGGCCTGTCTGATGCTGACCTCGTTCGACGACGACGATGCCCTGCTGGACGCGATCATGGCCGGGGCGGCGGGCTATGTGCTCAAGCAGATCAAGGGGTCGGACCTGGTCTCGGCGGTGCGCACCGTCGCCTCCGGCCAGTCGATGCTGGACCCGGCCACCACCGCCCGGCTGATGAGCACCCTGCGGGGGGACACCGCCCCGCAGGAGCCCAGGGACGAGGTGCTGGCCGGGCTGTCCCCGCGCGAGCGGGAAATCCTGGTGCTGATCGGCGACGGGCTCACCAACCGGCAGATCGGCAAGCGGCTCTTCCTGTCCGAGAAGACGGTCAAGAACCACATCTCCCGGCTGCTGGCCAAGCTGGGCGTGGAGCGCCGTATCCAGGCGGCGGTACTGGCGACCCACTCGGCCCCGCCCCCCACCGACGACCATCCGGGATGACCCGGGTCCTGGGCCGCACCGCCCCCGTCCGTAACCCCGGCGGACGCCCGACCACGGCCCCTTACGGCCCCACCACCGACGGCGCCACCGGCGCGAGGAGACCCCATGCAGCCCGCAACGCTCGACGCGGCGATCCTGGAGAAGCTCATCTCCGCGGCCGTGGCCGCCCCGTCGATGCACAACACCCAGCCGTGGCGCTATCGGCTGAACCCCGACACCGTCACGCTGGAGGTCCGGGCCGCCCCCGAGCGGGCGCTGCGGTACGCCGATCCGATGGGCCGGGCGCTGAGCATCTCCGCCGGGGCCGCCGTGTTCAATCTGCGGGTCGCCGTGGCCCACTTCGGCTGGGACCCGGTGGTCCGGCTGCTGCCGTACCGGTCACAGCCCGATCTGCTGGCCACGGTGCGGCTGGCCGCGTCGCCTCACGACCTCGACGGGCAGGACGGCGACGGGCACGACGATCCGCACCACGACGATCCGCACCACGATCTGTACGACGTCATCTGGCGGCGGCACAGCAGCCGCTCCCCCTTCTCCGGGCGCCGACTGCCGCCACGGGTGCTCTACGAACTGGCGGAGGCGGCCCGCGCACACGGCGCCACGCTGTGGCTGGCGGGCCCCGAGGAGACCTCGCGGCTGCTGCGGCTGACCGCCGAGGCGGAGCGGCGCGCCTCGGGGGATCCGCGTCGGCTCGCCGAGAGCCGCGACTGGGTCCGCGAGACCGGGCCGTACGGCATCCCTGCGGCCTCCCTCGGGCCACGGGACGTCACCGGGCGGCTGCCGATGCGCGACTACCTCGGCCCGGGGCCGGACGGCCGCCGGGGCGGCGATCCGCCCACCGTGGCGTTCGAGAGCCCCCCGGCCATCGCCGTACTGGCCACGGACCAGGACCGGCGCACCGACTGGCTGCGGGCCGGGCAGGCGCTGGAACACGTGTTGCTGCTGGCGACTTCGTACGCGGTCCGGGCGTCCCTGCTGCACCAGGCGCTGGAGTGGTCGGATCTGCGGTGGTCGCTGAGCGACGCCCACCGGACGCCCGGCCATGTGCAGATGCTGATCCGGCTGGGTTACGGACCGGTGGGGCCGGTCACTCCGCGCAGCGAGGCGGCCGAGACCCTGGACGCCGAGACCCTGGACGGGGGCCGCTGACCCTGGACGGGGGCCGCTGACCCGGCACAGGCCCCGCCGACCCGGCACGAGCCCCGCCGACCCGGCACGGCCATCGCCTACCGCTCCGGCAGCGGTACCCCCCACACCAAGCGGGTGCCACCGCCCGGCGGCTCCCCCAGCTCCAGCTCGCCGCCGAGCTTCTCGGCGCGCTCGGCCATGTTGCGCAGCCCGCTGCGGCGGCCGCCCTCGGGGCAGCCCACCCCGTTGTCCGTGACCATGAGGGTCAGCCGCCCGGCCGCCACGACCAGCGAGATCTCGGCGGCGCCGGCCCGTGCGTGCCGGGCGATGTTCGACATCGCCTCGGCCAGAACGGCCACCATGTCGTCCGCGACGGTGCGCGGCACATCGGTGTCGACCAGGCCCTCGGTGCGCAGCGAGGGGGTGAAGCCGAGCGCGGGGACGGCCTCCTCGATGGTCTTGGCGGTACGGACCCGCAGCCCCTGGACCGCGGGGCCCGCCTCATGCGAGCGCAGTCCGAAGATCGTCGAGCGGATGATCTTGATGGTGTCGTCCAGGTCGTCCACCACCCGCAACAGCCGTTCGGAGCCCTCCGGGTGCTGGACGAAGCGCAGCGTGGACTGCAACGTCATTCCGGCGGCGAAGAGCCGCTGGATGGCCAGGTCGTGCAGATCGCGGGCGATCCGGTCGCGGTCCTCCAGCAGCGCGAGCTGCTCCGCGTCGCGCCGCCGCTCGGCCAGTTTCATCGCGATGGCCGCCTGGCCCGCGAAGCCCAGCAGGGTGTCGGTCTCGATCTGGGTGAAGGCGGGGCTGTCCGCCATACGGGCCAGCAAGAGCACCCCGCCCACTCCGTCGCTCCTCCGCATCGGCACCGCGACGGCCGGGCCGAGCCCCTCCCAGCGCTGCGGGCCGACCGTGATCCGCGGGTCGTTCTGGACATCGGTGCTGGTGACCGGCTCGGAGGCGGTGAAGGCCGCCCCGCCGAAGGTGCCCCGGCGGGGCAGCACCAGACCGCGGTGGGCCTCGGCGTCGGTCCCCGCCGCCAGCGCGACCTCCAGTTCGTCGGTGCCGGGCACCGGCAGCATCAGCACGCCCAGATCGGCGGTGAGGATCCGGCGGGCGTGCTCGACGATCAGCTCCAGGACCCGGGTCTCGTCCACTCCGGACAGCAGGCTGTGGGTGACCTCGGCGTTCGCCTCCAGCCAGCGCTGGCGGTGCCGGGCGTCCTCGTACAGCCGGGCGTTCTCGATGGCCACTCCGGCGGCCACGGCGAGGGTGGACAGCACCGTCTCGTCCTCGCCGTCGAACTCCTTACCGCCGCGCTTCTCGGTGAGATAGAGGTTGCCGAAGACCTCGTCGCGCACCCGGATGGGCACCCCGAGGAAGGAGCCCATCGGCGGATGGTTCGGCGGAAAGCCGTAGGAGGCCGGATGCTCCGAGAGTTCGGCGAGCCGCAGCGGCTGGGGGTGGCGGATCAGCTCCCCCAGGAGGCCGTGGCCGGACGGCAGATGCCCGATCGCCTCGATCCGCTCCTTGTCGATGCCCACCGGCAGGAATTCGGCCAGCCGCTGGTCCTCGCCGATGACCCCCAGCGCGCCGTATTCGGCGTCCACCAGTACCACGGCGGCCTCGACGATCCTCCGCAGCACATGCGAGAGATCCAGCTCCCGGCCCACCGACAGGACGGCTTCCAGCAGGCTGTGCACCCGGTCCTGGGTGCCGCGCACCCCGTCGATGCGCAACTGGAGCTCTTCCAGCAGCTCGTCCAGTCGAAGCTGGGGCAGTGACTCCGTACTCCTCGTGCTCTCCATACCCACGGTGCCTCCGTCGGCCTCACCGCGCTCGGCGCGGCATTCCGCACGGCCCTCACTCTCTTCACGGTAGCCGCGCCCGGCCGATGGTGAGTGGGTCGGAACATCTTGGCGTGCGGGAGCACGTTGGCTAATGTGCGGGCCTGTTCGCTCTGGAGCGTTTCGACACCCAAGAAGGGTGGACCACCAGATGCCCCTACGCCTCCGCCGTCGCCTCCTCCTCCCCCGTTTCCCCCGGCCACCCCGGCCACCCCGAATCCCCCGGACCTCCCGCATCTCCCGGGCCTCCCGCACCTCCCGGATATCCCGGATCGCCGCTCTCGCCCTGGCCCTCGCGCTCGCCGCCCCCGCCTCCCCGGCGGCAGCGGCGAATCCCCCCGATCCGCCCGCGGATGTCTACAAGCTGCTGGAGGACCCCGAGGTCACCTCGGTCGGACAGGAGCCCGCCCATGCGCGGCTGACCCCGTACGCCGACATCGCCGGCGCCCTCGACGGCGGCTCCAGGAGCCGCTGGACCGCCTCGCTCGACGGCGCCTGGAAGCTCCATATGTCCGACCGCCCCGAGGAGGTGCCGAAGGACTTCTTCACCGAGGGCTACGACACCTCCAGCAGCGGCTGGCGCAGTGTGAGCGTGCCGCACACCTGGCAGACGGACGGTCTCGACCATCCGGTGTTCCGGAACATCCCCACCGAGATGTATCCGGACGCTCCCCCGAAGGTCCCGCACGACGTCAATCCGACCGGCGCCTACGTCAAGACGTTCGAGCTGCCGAAGAGCTGGGACAAGCGCCGGACGTTTCTCCGCTTCGAGGGCGTCACCAGCGGCTATCTGCTGTGGGTGAACGGCTCGTACGCCGGCTATGACCAGGGCGGCTACACCCCGGCCGAGTTCGACATCAGCGACCGGCTGCACCCGGGCCGCAACACCGTCGCGGTGCAGGTCCACCGCTGGGGTTCGGGGGCGCATCTGGAGGACTACGACCAGTGGCGGTTCTCCGGCATCTTCCGCTCGGTCGGGCTGTACTCCACCCCGGCCACCTATCTGCGGGACATCACGGTCAAGACCGATCTGGACGCCCGCTACCGCGACGCCCGGCTGACCGCCGAGGTCGAGGTGGCCGCCAAGGGCCCGCGGCGCGCCACGGATGGGCGCAAGGTCCTCGGCACGCTCTACGACCGTCGCGGACGCAAGGTGACAACGATGTCGGGAACGGTGGACGGCGGCAGCGGATCCACCACCCTCACCGCCGATGTGGCCGATCCGGCCAAGTGGACCGATGAGACGCCCGACCTCTACACCCTCGTCGTCCGGCTCACCGATGCCGACGGCACGGTCACCCACACCACGGCCCAGCCGGTGGGCTTCCGCGAGATCGAGATCAAGGACAGACAGCTCCTCGTCAACGGCAAGCGCATCCTCGTCAAGGGCGTCAACCGCGCCGAGACCGACCCCGGCACCGGCCGCCACGCCACCCGGGAGCGCACCGCCTCGGACGTCTCCCTGATGAAGCAGCTCAACATCAACTCCGTGCGCACCTCCCACTACCCCTCGGATCCCTACCTCTACGAACTGGCCGACGCCCGCGGCCTGTGGATCGACGACGAGGTGGACATCGAGACCCATCACCACGACGCCTGCCCGGACGACTGTCTGGCCGAGCGGCCCGAGTGGCAGGCAGCGTTCATGGACCGCCTCACGGCGATGTACGAACGGGACAAGAACCATCCCAGCGTGCTGATGTGGGACACCGGCAATGAGGCCGGACTGGGCAAGGCCCACTACGCGATGGCCGACTTCCTGGACCGCGAGGACCCGGCCCGGCCGGTCTACCACCAGCCCAACAGCCCCGACGGCGACGCCCCGTTCGCCGATGTGTGGGGCCCGCGCTACCCCTCCCCCTCGGGTCTGGAGGAGAAGGCGAAGGCCACCACCAAGCCCATCATCATGGGTGAGTACGCCCACGCCATGGGCAATTCGCTCGGCAACTTCCGGGAGTTCTGGGATGTCATACGGAAGTACCCACAGGTCCAGGGCGGCTACATCTGGGACTGGGCGGAGCAGAACATCACCCAGCCGCTGCTGACCACCCCCGACACCTCCGGCAACGACATCCTCTCCTACGTCTCCGGGAAACCCGAGCTGGTGGCGGGCCACCGGGGCAAGGCGCTGGAGCTGTCCGGTCTTGACGACTTCGTGGAGGTCTACCGCGACCCGAGGCTGGACACGGTCTCGGACGCGCTCACCCTGGACGCCTGGGTGAAACCCGCCGACTGGACCGGCTCCTTCACGGTGATCGCCAAGGGCGACCACGGCTATGCGCTGAAGATGCGCGACAAGGACACCCTGGAGTTCTTCGTGTACGGGGACGGCGACTGGCACACCGTCGCGGCCGATGTCCCCGACGGCTGGTACGGCTCCTGGCATCGCGTCTCGGGCACCTTCGACGGCCGGACGCTCCGGCTGCTCGTCGACGGGAAGCAGAGCGCGTCGGCCGACTGGACCGGCACCGTCGGCTCCTCCGCGCAGCCGGTGAACATCGGCCGCAACCCGGAGACCGACCAGGAGAACATCCGCACCCGGATGGCACACGGCACCGTCGACCAGGTCCGCGTCTACCACAAGGCGCTGAGCGCCGATCAGCTCGCCGCCGACCCCAGCACGGACGCGGTGCTCGCGCTCGACTTCGACCGGCTCGACCGTAAGGGGGAGTTCCTGTCCTATGGCGCCGGGACCGGCGGGGTCGACGGGGTGGTCTCGTCCGACCGCACCGTCCAGCCCGAGGCCCGCGCCATGGCCGCGGTCCACGCCCCGATCCGTATCTCGGGCGACGAGGCCCGCACGGGGCGGATCGAGGTGCGCAACGAGCGGTCCTTCACCGGCACCGACGACCTGCGGCTGCGCTGGCGTATCACCGAGGGCGCCCGCACCCTGGCCCAGGGCAGCCGCGCACTCGGCCTGGCCCCGGGCGAGCGGACCACCCTCCAATTGCCGAAACCGCCCGCCAACCCCCGGGACGCCGACCGGCAGTTGACGGTGGAGGCGGTGCGGGCCGCGGACACGGCCTGGGCGAAATCGGGAGACCGGTTGGCGGTCGAGCAGTTCGACATCGGCGGCCGGCAGCTCGCGGGCACGGTACCGGCGCGGGCACCGGGAAAGGTGAAGGCCACCACGTCCGGTGGCCGCCTCACCGTCACCGGCGAGGGCTTCTCGTACGGCTTCGACCGGACGAGTGGCGAGCTGGTCTCCATGAAGTCCGGCGGCCGGGAGCTGCTCGGCTCCGGCCCCGAACTGGACGCCTGGCGGGCTCCGCTCAGCAATGAGATCGGCTCCGAGGAGGGGCCCTGGCGCGAGGCGGGCCTGGACCGGCTGCGCACCGAGCCGGGCAGGGTCACGGTGGACGAGCGGGACGGCGAGGTCGTCGTCACCGTGCCCTCCTCCGCCGCCGCGCCCGGAGTGAAGGACTCCTCGTTCGCCCAGACCCTGCGGTACACCGTCAGCGGCACCGGGGAGCTGCGCCTGGACCACCGCGTCGAGGCCCGGGGTGCGGCGCGCACGGTGCCCTATCTGCCCCGCATCGGGCTCTCGCTCCGGCTGCCCGACCGCTACGACCGGTTCACCTGGTACGGGCGCGGGCCGCAGGAGAACTACACCGACCGCGAGGACGGCGCACCGGTGGGGGTGTACTCCACGGACGTGGCCGAGCAGTTCGCCGGATACACCAAGCCGCAGGACTACGGGAACCACGAGGACGTCCGCTGGGCCTCGCTGTCCGACGGCAGCGGCGGGCTCCTGGTGTCGGGCGACTTCTCGGCCGGGGTGACCCCGTACACCGGGATCGACCGCGCCGCCTATCCGTTCGCCCTCCACAAGGACCCGGTAGGCAACACCCTGCACCTGGACCACGCGGTGAGCGGGGTGAGCGAGACGTTCCACACCGTGCTGCCCGAATACCAGGTGCGGCCCGCCAAGGAGTACGCCTACACCCTGCGGCTGCGCCCGCTGACCGGCCCCGAGGCCCGCACCGGCACCCCGCGCGGCCCGGTGGTCTGCGCCCCGGAGGCCAGGCTCACCGCCGCCGACACCACGGTGGCGGCGGGCGGGTCCACCTCGGCGGAGCTGACCGTCAGCAACCCTTGCGACACCCCGCTGCGCGATGTCACGGCGGCCTTCGGCCTGGCCGAGGGGTGGACCGCCGAGCCCGGCACCCTCGACCTCGGCGACCTCGCGGCGGGCCGGACCGCGACCGTAAAGACCGAGATCACCCGCGGCGAGGACACCCCGGACGGTCTGCGGCCCGCCGTCGCCGACGTCCGCGCCACCTCGGCGGGCGGTGCGCGGGTGAGCGGCTCGGCGTCGGCCGAGATCGACGGCACGCCTCCCCCGCCGCGCGGCGACGTGGCGGTGTCCACGCTCGACTTCCTCACCGCGGACAACGGCTGGGGCCCGGTCGAACGCGACCACAGCAACGGCGAGTCCGCCCCCGGCGACGGCAAGACCTTGACCGTCGGCGGCACGGCCTACGAGCGCGGCCTGGGTGCCCACGCCGATTCGACGGTCGAGGTCTTCCTGGGGGGCGACTGCTCGTCCTTCACGGCCGAGACGGGCGTGGACGACGAGGTGGGGGCCGACGGCAGCGTCGTCTTCGAGGTGTACGCCGACGGCGAGCGGGTGTACCGCGGCGAGACGCTGCGCGGCTCGGACGCGGCCGTACCGGTGAAGGCCGACATCGAGGGCGCGCAGCGGCTCCGGCTGCGGGTCACCGACGGCGGCGACGGCAACGCACACGACCACGCCGACTGGGGAGCGGCCACGGTGCGCTGCGGAACGGGAGGCACGGGGTGAGCTGACGGCGGATGGGCGCGGGCCCCGGTCACGCACGTCTGGGGCCCGCGCCGTCCGTCCCGTCCTGGGGGCCCGGGCCTTCCGTCCCGTCCCCGGGGCCCGGGCCTTCCGTCCCGCCCTCGGGACCGCGCCATCCGTCCCGTCCCCGGGGCCTGCGGCTTCCGTCCAGTCCCCGGAGCCCGCGGCTTCCGTCTAGTCCCCGGCCTCCGTGCCGTCCGGCCCCTGGAGCAGTTCCTCGAGCCGGTCCAGGAAGATCCGCTGCTTGGTCACGAGCTTCCGGCGGGCCTCGTCCGGGCCGAACCAGGCGACCCGGTCGATCTCGGGGAACTCCCGCATCCGGCCGGACCCCTTCGGCCACTCCATGGTGAATGTGCCGGGGGTGATCCGCTCCGGGTCCAGATCGCCCGCGAGCGCCCAGACGGTGACCTCCTTGCCCCCGGTCTGCGTCACCGAGCCGAGCGGAATCGGCTCGCCGCCGGGCGGGGGCATGCCGAGTTCCTCCTCGAACTCCCGGCGCGCGGCGGCCTCCGGGGTCTCGTCCTCGTCGTACTCCCCCTTGGGCACCGTCCAGGCGCCCGCGTCCTTGGCGGCCCAGAACGGGCCTCCCATATGGGCGAGCAGCACCTCGATGGCCGGACGACCCGCCGGGCCCGCATCGCGGTACAGCAGGAGTCCGGCACTGCGCTGACGAGTCACAGCGACCAGTGTGCGCCCACCCCGCCGGGGTGGAGTGCCGGGCTCGCCGGGTCAGCCCTTGCGGGCGTAGCCGAGGTAGGTGACCAGCGGCCGGGCGTCAGGGGCCAGGACGAAGTCGACGATCGGCGGGATCTGCTCATCGCTGATCTGCCCCTTGCGGCGCGCCATGGTGGCCTTGACCAGGCTGCGCGGGTCCTTGGGCTTGAAGTCGCAGATGTCCTCGTTGCGCAGCCCCTGCCGGTCCAGGGCGGCGGTCAGTTCGGCGGGGGTGCGCAGCCGCGCCGCCGTGTAGCGGCCGGCCGGCATGATCCGGGTCATCGGGACGCGCTGGAAGGCGCCGAGGTAGATCAGCCGGGAGAGCAGGGTGCGGTTGACGGTGTCGTAGATCAGCACACCGCCGGGCCGCAGTACTCGGGCGGCCTCCGCGAGCACCCGGTCCAGCTCCGAGGTGATCTCGAAGGTGTCCGCGTAGTAGGCGAGGTCGAACGCGCCGTCGGGGAGGCCGAGTTGCTCGGCGGGCGCGGTGCGGTACTCGATCCCGGGGTGCCGGCCCTCGCCCGCCTCGCGCGCCATCTCGGTCGCGGTGGCGGAGGGGTCGACGGCGACGACGCCGAAGCCGAGTCCGGCCAGCCCGCGGGCCAGCAGCCCGCGGCCGCTGCCCACGACCACGGCGCGGCTTCCGGACGCGGAGAGGTCCGCGCCCTCGAGGGTGGTGCGGACGTACTCCAGACGGCTGTCCTGAAAGGTGACGGCCCGGATCTGACGGCCGTCGACGGCCTCCGGCGACCGTGAGTCCAGTTCGATGTGCGGGGCGGCGGCCATCGTCTTCTCCCTCACGGGTGCGCGGATTCGCGGATTCACCGGTGCCTGGGGTGGCCCGGACGGGCTCGCCCGGTTCCCCGAGGAAACCTAACATTCTTAAGTTCCCTCAGGGAACTCGGCTAGGGTTGTGTCATGACCCGTACTCCGCTCGCCGATGTGGCCTGCTCGATCGCCCGCGCCACCGATCTGTTCGGCGACGCCTGGACGGCGCTGATCATGCGGGATGTGCTCACCGGGGTCACCCGCTTCGACGATCTCGCCCATGACCTGGGCATATCGCGGAAGGTTCTGGCCGCTCGACTGTCCCGGCTGGTGGAGGAGGGGGTGCTGGTCCGGGAGCGATACCAGGAGCGTCCGCCGCGTGAGCACTATCGAGCCACCCCGAAGGGCGAGGAGCTGTATCCGGTGCTGCTCGCCCTGATGGAGTGGGGCGACCGCTGGTACGCCGGTCCCGCCGGGCCGCCGGCCCGGATCCGCCATCTCGGCTGCGGGCTGGACACCACACCGGTGTCCGCGTGCGCCCACTGCGGGGAGCCCCTGACGGTCGGCAACACCACCCAGCTCCCGGGCCCCGGTGGACGCACCGGACCCGGCACCCGGGTGCTCGGCCCGCTGCTCGCCGCGCGGGAGGACACCCCGGAGACCGGGCGCCCGGCGACGGTTTGAGTCAACGGCACGGGGCACTCGGCGCCACAAGCCGGGCAGCCGACCACGAGGAGCGCCGACCATGCGCTACGAAGAACTGACGGGCCTGGTCCAGGCCCGGGCCCAGCTTCCCGACCGGCAGTCGGCCGAGCGGGCGATACGGGCGACGCTCGAAACCCTCGCCGAACGCATCCCGGGCGGGCTGGCGGACCATATGGCGGCGCAACTGCCGCGGGAGGCGGGCGAGCCTCTGCGCCGGGTCGCCGCCACACACGAGGGCACGCCGGAGGAGCGGGCACACCGGCGGGACCACGGCGAGCGGTTCGATCTCACCGGTTTCGCGGGCCGGGTCGCCTGGCGCACCGAGCACACCGAGGACGAGGCGCTGCGCGAGGCGGCCGCCTTCTTCGAGGTGCTGGACTCGGCGGTGGACCCGGAGCTGATGGAGAAGCTCTACGGCGTGCTGCCGAGCGACATCCGGGAGCTGCTGCCGGAGGCGCGGGCCGAGTAGGGCTCACGGCCCGCCTACGGGGTGCCCGGCGGGTCTTTCCCCTCCCCGCAGCATGCATTTGCGGCTCCGCCGCGTGGTGGGGCTTCGCCCCAGGTCCCGGGGGCCAGGGGCGGAGCCCCACCACGCGGCGGAGCCGCATATCGATGCCGAAGGAAGGGGCGGAGCCCCGGTTGCGGGGTCTGGGGCGAAGCCCCGGTTGCGGGGCCTGAGGCGAAGCCCCGGTTGCGGGGCCTGAGGCGAAGCCCCGGTTGCGGGGCCTGAGGCGAAGCCCCGGTTGCGGGGCCTGAGGCGAAGCCCAGTTGCGGGGCCCTGGAGGACGAAGTCCGGTTGCGGGGTACGGGACGGAGCCCCGGTTGCGGGGCCTGAGGCGAAGCCCAGTCCGGGACCCTGAAGGGCAAACCCCGTTGCGGAGCCTGAGGCGAAGCCCGGCCCGGGACCCTGAAGGGCAAACCCCGTTGCGGGGCCTGGCACGGAGCCCCGGTTGCGAAGCCCGGTCCGGGCCTTGGAGGGCGAAGCCCGGTTGCGGGGTCTGGGGCGGAGCCCGGTTGCGGGGTCTGGGGCGAAGCCCCGTTGCGGGGCCCTGGAGGGCGAAGCCCGGTTGCGGGGGCTGGGGCGGAGCCCCGGTTTCGGGAAGGGGCGGGGAGGGGCATAGCCCGCCGCAGGCGCCCAGCACCGTCGAACACGGCCTACGGCCAGGAAGGCTGCCGCCCCGCCGTACACAACGGGGGAAGCACCGCGGGGCGGCAGCGGCCGAGCCGGGAGACTCGGCCGAGCCGCGCGGGCGTGGGATGTTCCC
>NZ_JAHLEM010000514.1 GCF_018883605.1 Streptomyces niphimycinicus
CATAGCCCGCCGCAGGCGCCCAGCACCGTCGAACACGGCCTACGGCCAGGAAGGCTGCCGCCCCGCCGTACACAACGGGGGAAGCACCGCGGGGCGGCAGCGGCCGAGCCGGGAGACTCGGCCGAGCCGCGCGGGCGTGGGATGTTCCCGGCGGCTCATCGACGTCTACGGACCGCATCGGCACCCTGTTCACCTTTTGTCCGATGGTGAGCACCCACCGCTTGGGCACCTGCCACGCCCCCGGTGATCGTCTGTCAGGCTGTCCCCATGCCGACTACTACCGTCTCCGATCTCGTCGACGAACTGCTCTCCGGGACCCGCCCGCTGCCGATCATCTCCGCGGGCGTCCCCGTGCTCCGGCAACCGGCCCTGCCGTACGAGGGCCAACTGACCACGGACCAGTTGGACCGGCTGCTGGCGGCGATGCGGGAGACGATGCACTCCGCGCCCGGGGTGGGGGTCGCGGCCCCGCAGATCGGTGTGCCGCTGCGGCTGGCGGTGATCGAGGACCCGGCGGAGGTGGCGGCCGAGGTGCGGGAGGTGCGCGGCCGGGTGCCGCAGCCGTACCGGGTGCTGGTCAATCCCGTCTACGAACCGGTCGGCGACGGCCGGGCGGCGTTCTTCGAGGGGTGTCTGAGCATCCCCGGCTGGCAGGCCGTGGTCAGCCGCCCGGACCGGATCCGGCTGCGCGGGCAGGACGAGACGGGGCGGGAGCTGGACGAGGAGTTCACCGGCTGGCCCGCGCGGATCGTCCAGCATGAGACCGACCATCTCGACGGCGTCCTCTATCTGGATCTGGCCGAAACTCGTTCCCTGTCCTCGGCCCAGGCCGTCAGCGACTACTGGTCCCAGCCCACCCCCGCCACCGCCGCCCATTCACTCGGTTTCCCGCTCCGGACCGCCACCGGCACCGGCACCGGTACCGGCACTGACAGCGGCGGCACCGGCGCTACCGCTCCGTAACCACGGGCCGACCAGCGGCATGTGTTCGTCATCGACTGGCAGTCGCCGAATCACCACACGGACACTGTGACGTACGTCGCCACGGCAAGACTGGTGAACGCCCGCGGTGCGCGCCGCCTCAGCGCACCGCACGGCGAGTGAGGCGTTTCTTCCGCTCTTCCCCAGTCCCCACCGCTCCTGACTTCCCTTGAACGGAGAACAGGAATGTCCGTGCTCACGACGTCCTCGACGACGGCGCCCACCACCTCGTACGTCACCTCGATCGCCCACACCCAGGAGCAGATCCACGCCGCGCAGCGGCTGCGCTACCAGGTGTTCGGCGAGGAGAGGGGCGGCCGGCTGGACGCCGCGGTCGACGGCCGCGACGTGGACGAGTTCGACGAGATCATGGACCACCTGATCGTCACGGACACGGCGACGGGCACCGTGGTCGGCACCTACCGGCTGCTTCCCCCCGGGCGCAGCGAGCGGCTCTACTCGGACACCGAGTTCGATCTGCGCGGCCTTCCGACCGAGGTCCGCTCGTCCATGGTCGAGACCGGCCGGGCCTGTGTCCACGCCGACCACCGCACGGGCGCGGTCATCAACCTCATGTGGGCCGGTCTGGCCCGCTATGTACTGCTGTCCGGCCATCGCTATCTCGCGGGCTGTGCCTCGGTTCCGCTGGCCGAGGGCGAGGGGGCCGCGGCCAACGCCTGGCTGCTGGGCACCAGCAAGCACGCCGCCCCGCCCGAGATGCGGGTCCACCCGCTCGACCCGTGGATACCCTCGCGGCCGATGGACGGCGAGCCCAGCTACGCCGACCTGCCGCCGCTGCTCCGCGGCTATCTGCGGGTCGGCGCCTGGATGTGCGGCTCCCCGCAGCACGACCGGGCCTTCAACGACGCCGACTTCTTCGTGCTGCTGGACACCGAGCGGATGAACGACCGCTACCGCCGCTACTTCCTGGGTGAATCCCAGTGACCGACGCGGCCGCGATGAGTCTGCCCGAGCACGCCTGGGCGGGCTGGTCCCCGTGCACTCCCGGCTGTGTCTCCCACGCCGCCGACCGCGTACCGGCCACCCGGGGGGCCCGGCGGGCCACCGTCTTCGTCGGGGCGGTGATGGGCGCGCTGCTGTCCGGTCGGCGGATCGCCGACCCCGAGACGCTGCGGGCGCGGGCGGCGACGCTGCTGGACGCCCTCGGCATCCGGCTGGAGGTGACGGGCGACAGCACGCTCAGCGCGCCCGGCGGCACCGGCACGCTCATCGTGGCGAACCACATCTCCTGGCTGGACATCCTCGCGCTGCTCGCGGTGGAGCCCGTGGTGATGCTGGCCAAGCGGGAGATCGCGGGCTGGCCGCTGATCGGCTCGCTGGCCACCCGCGCGGGGACGATGTACATCGACCGCGGCTCGCTGCGCGAACTCCCGGACACCGTACGGGAGATGGCGGCCCGACTGCGTGACGGCCAGTCGGTGATGGCCTTTCCGCAGGGCATCACCTGGTGTTCGGGCACGGGCGGCAGCTTCCGGCGGGCCACCTTCCAGGCCGCGCTGGACGCGGGCGCGCCGGTGCGCCCGGTGACGCTGGAGTACGTCCAGCACGGTGTCCCGACCACGGTGGCCGCCTTCGTCGGCGAGGACGACTTCGGCGGCTCGCTGCGCCGGGTGCTGCGCGCCGACGGGCTCACGGTGCGGGTGGCCGTGCACCGTGCGCTGCGGCCGATGCGGGACGTCGACGACCGGCGCAGGGTCGCGGCACAGGCCCAGGCGACCGTCTGCGGGGCGCGGCTGCCCCTGCACCAGGAGTTCCCCGCTCTCGAACTGGCACGCTGAGCCCATCCGCTCCGGGCCCTCCGTCCCGGGCGCCGCGTCCCGTCCGAGGAGGGCGCCCGGGGCGGTGCTCAGCTCTCGGTGCGCCGGTCCCTGACCCGGCGGATCTTGCCCACGGAGCGCTCCAGCGTCTCCGGGTCCACGACCGCCACCTCCACCGTGAGCCCCACCCCGTCCTTCACTCCCCGCGCGATGGCCGCCGCGGCGGCCGCGCGCTGCTCGGGGCCGACGCCGGGGCGGGCCTCGATCCGCACCGCCATATGGTCCATCCGGCCGCGCCGGGTCAGCTCGAGCTGGAAGTGCGGGGCCACCGCCGGGACCCGCAGTACGATCTCCTCGATCTGGCTGGGGAAGACATTGACCCCGCGCACGATGAGCATGTCGTCACAGCGGCCGGTGATCTTCTGGATGCGCCGGAAGGCGGGGCGGGCGGTGCCGGGCAGCAGCCGGGTCAGATCGCGGGTGCGGTAGCGGATGACGGGGAGCGCTTCCTTGGTGAGGGTGGTGAAGGCCAGCTCCCCCTCCTCGCCGCCGGGCAGCACCGCGTCGGTGAACGGGTCGACGATCTCCGGGTAGAAGTGGTCCTCCCAGACGTGCAGCCCGTCCTTGGTCTCCACGCACTCCTGGGCCACCCCGGGGCCGATCACCTCCGAGAGCCCGTATATGTCCACCGCGTGGATGTCCATGCGCTCCTCGATCTCCCGGCGCATCTCCTCCGTCCAGGGTTCGGCGCCGAAGATGCCGACCTGGAGGGAGGTGGAGCGGGGATCGACGCCCTGCCGCTCGAACTCGTCGAGGAGCGTCAGCAGATAGGACGGCGTGATCATGATGATCTCGGGCCTGAGGTCCTGGATGAGCCGCACCTGCCGGGCGGTCATGCCCCCGGAGGCGGGGATGACGGTGCAGCCGAGCCGCTCGGCGCCGTAGTGGGCGCCGAGGCCGCCGGTGAACAGGCCGTAGCCGTAGGAGATATGCACCTTGTGGCCGGGCCGGCCACCGGCCGCGCGGATCGAGCGGGCGATCACCTCCGCCCAGACCGCCAGGTCGTGCTCGGTGTAGCCGACGAGGGTGGGGCGGCCGGTGGTGCCGCTGGAGGCGTGCAGCCGCCGCACCTCGCTCTGCTCGACACCGAACATCCCGAAGGGGTAGGTGTCGCGCAGATCGTCCTTGGTGGTGAAGGGGAACCGGGCCAGGTCCTCCAGGGTGCGGCAGTCCTCGGGGCCGACCCCGGCCGCGCGGAACTTCCTGCGGTACAGCTCGACATGGTCGTACGCATGGCGCAAGGTGGCCCGCAGCCGGGTGAGCTGGAGCGCCCTCAGCTCCTCGGGGCTCATCCGCTCGGCGTCGTCGAGCGGGGCCACGCTCAGGGATTCCGCCATGGGCGTCCACCACCTCCAGTTGCCGACCGAACATTCGGTTACCATTCGGGCGCGGTCCAGTAATCCAGCATCCGACCTGGCTGTCAAGGGTCCGGACGGCCCGGCCGCGCCGGTCCGCACCCGCCTGACGCGGAACGGCTGCGAGGACGGTGAACGATCGGCTCCGGCTCTCCGTATCCGTAAGTGCGATGGACGCAGCCGCGACCCGGATCCGATGCGAGAGGGCCCTTTATGTACGACGCCGCCGACGCCGGCGCCCACGCCGACGCTCCGCACCCGCTCCGGACCGCCGACCGCCCCCCGCGCCGCCATGGCCCGCGCCGCCATG
>NZ_JAHLEM010000515.1 GCF_018883605.1 Streptomyces niphimycinicus
GGCCCGCCAGGAGCTGGAGGACGCGCTGGGCGTCGGCGCCGACCGGGCCACGGCGCTCGGCGGCGAGCTGCTCCGGGCGCTGGACGGCATGGCCGGTGTCGACGCCGCCACCGGGCTGTGGACCCGCCGGGACCTGCCGATCCGGTCCGAGTGGGAGGCCGCGCTGCCGCCGGGCGTACGGGGCGTTCTCACCGGGGACACCGAGCACGACCGCAAGGAGCTGGACGCCTGGGCGTCGCGGTGCACCCGGGGCGCGATCGCCGAGCTGCCGGTGCCGCTCAGCCCCGCCGTCCAGTTGGTGCTGGCCGGGGCGCTCACGGTGCGGACGGCCTGGCTCCAGCCGTTCCAGCCGGGTTGGCTGAGGCCCGGGAGCGGACCGTGGCAGGGCCGGTCGCTGGCCGGGCTGACCCGGTTCACGGACGACCTCGACGGGGTGCTGCGGGTCGTCCCCGACACCCCGGCCGGTCCGCTCACCCTCTCCGGGATCGCGGGCGGCAACGGGCTGGATGTGCATCTGGTCCTCGGCGCCGAGGACGCACCGGGCGGCGAGGTGCTGGAGGCCGGGATCGGGGCGGTGGCCGGGCGGTACGCGGGCCGGCCCGGCTCGGCGCTGCCGCCGGGCGCGGCCGGGCCCGGAGTCGAGGTCATGGAGGTCGAGAGCTGGGACCCCACACCCCGGGTGACGCTCACCACCCCGCAGTTCACCGTGGCGGCCCGGCACGATCTGCTGCGCCGGGCCGAGCTGTTCGGGCTGCGTACCGCCCAGGACACCGCGCGCGGCCACTTCCCGGGGATCAGCCCGGCCGCGCTGGCGCTGTCCTCCGGGGAGCAGTCCATGACCGCCTCGTTCAGCGCCGAGGGGTTCTGGGCGGCGGCGGTGACCGCGTTCTCCATGGCGCCCGGTTCGGCGCCGCCGCGGCAGAAGGCGAAGCTGATCAGCGTGCGGTACGACCGGCCGTTCGCCTTCCTGGCCGTGCACCGCGCCACCGGTCTGGTGCTGACGGCGGGCTGGGTCACCGAGCCGGAGGCCGGGGCCGACACCATGTGGTGAGCCGTGAGCCGTGAGCCGTGAGCCGTGAGCCGTGAGCCGTGAGCCGTGAGCCGTGAGCCGTGAGCCGTGAGCCGTGAGCCGTGAGCCGTGAGCCGTGAGCCGTGAGCCGTGAGCCGTGAGCCGTGAGCCGTGAGCCGTGAGCCCCGGGGCGGGCGCGGCTTGGCGCTGTCGGCCCCGGGGCGCGGTGATGTCAGCCGGTGAGCAGCCGCTCGCGGAGCCGCTCGCGCCGCTCGGGGGTGAGGCCGAGCCCCTCGGCGAGATAGCGGTCGGTGCCGCCCCAGGTCTCCTCGATGGTCGCGAAGGCCGCCGCCAGATATTCGGCGCGTGCGTCGAAGAGCGGCAGCAGCAGCGCCATGACCTCGGGGGACATCGGGTCGGTGCCGTCCCCCGGATCGCCCTTGCGCCAGATCTTGTAGCGCCGGTGGGCGGCGGCCGACGCGAGGTAGTCGGCCTCGATGGCCTCCCGTTCGACGCCGAGGGCCAGCAGGGTCACCGCGATGGACAGCCCCGCCCGGTCCTTGCCGGCCGAACAGTGCATCAGCACCGGCGAGCTGTCCTCCGCCATTTCGCCGAGGATCCGGCCGTGCTCGACGATCCGGGTGGTGATGATGGAGCGATAGGAGCCGATCATGCGGTTCTCGGCCCGGCCCTCGGCGAGCAGCCTGCGCAGGGTGTCCAGGTCGCCCTCGCGCACCATCGTCCAGAACCCGGCGCCGTCGGCCGGGTCGGAGAGCGGCAGATTGACGTTACGGACCCCGCTGAGCGTGACGTCCGGGCCCTCCAGCTTGATGTCGGCGGCGTTGCGGAAGTCGAAGACGGTGTGCAGGCCGAGCGTGTCGAGGAAGGCCGTGTCCGCCTCGGTGGCATGGGCGAGATGGCCGCTGCGGAACAGTACGCCGGGCCGCACACGGCGGCCGTCGGCAGCCGGCAGTCCGCCGAGATCACGGAAGTTGCGTACCCCCACAAGCCGAGTTTCGGCCTCGGGGACCTGCGGCGACTGCGACTGCTGCGTCACGGGCTCTCCTTCACCATCGGCCGCCGACGCGGCTCGTCGACGAGGCGGGCTGAAGCCGACCATACGACATGGGTGCAACGGGCAATCGGTCTGCTGCCGGTGCGTGGGCATTGCCGCACCGGCCCGCCCTCCCCGATCATGTTGACACCTGTGGAGAATTGGGGGAGCGCGATGATCGAAACCGGTGGAAGCGGTCGGCTCTGGGTGCTCTCGGGGCGGCACAGCGGCTATGCCCTGTACGTCACCGACCGCGATGAACTGCTCCATCTCCACTGGGGGCCGAGGATCGCGGTCCAGGACGCCGAGGCCCTCGCCGCCGAGCCCGGGCCGCCGCAGCGGCCGTTCGAATCACCGCTGGACGGGCGCGAGGAGTACCCCGTGGAGGGCGGCCCGCGGTTCGCCCGCCCCGCCCTGTCCGTGCACGCCGGGGGCGTACGCGGCACCGAGTGGCGCTTCAGCAGCGGCACCGTCCTGGACCCCGGCACCGGCCAGGAGCTGCGGCTGCGCTTCCACGACCCGCTGCACCACCTCGACATCACCCTCCACTACCGGATGCTGGACGACGGCGATGTCATCGAGCGCTGGACCACCCTCACCCACACCGGCAACGCCGGCCAGGAGCCCGTGGAGCTGCTGCGCGCCGACTCCGCCGCCTGGTCGCTCCCGGCGCGCGACCGCTGGCGGCTGTCCCATCTGCACGGCCGCTGGGCCGCCGAGAGCAGGCTCGCCCGCACCGAACTCACCCCCGGTGAGAAGGTGATCGGCAGCCGCCGCGGCCACACCAGCCACCACCATCTGCCCTGGATCGCGCTGGACGGCGGCGAGGCCACCGAGGAGAGCGGCGAGGTGCACAGTTGCGCGCTCGCCTGGTCCGGGGCCTGGCGGATCGCCGTCCAGCGGCTGGCCGACGGCGCCGTCCAGGCGGTCGGCGGGGTCGGCCACGACGACGCGGGCCAGCTCCTCCTCGCGCCCGGCGAGTCCTTCACCACCCCCGTCTTCGCGGGGCTGTGGACCGACGGCGGCTTCGGGGCCGCCAGCCGCGCCTGGCACGCCTGGCAGCTCGCCCGGGTGGTCCCCGGCGCCGACCGGTCCCGGCCGGTGCTCTACAACTCCTGGGAAGCCACCGAGTTCGCGGTGGGCGAGGAGCAGCAGCGCTCGCTCGCGCGGTTGGCCGCCACCATGGGCGTCGAGCTGTTCGTCGTCGACGACGGGTGGTTCGGGGCGCGCACCAGCGACCGGGCCGGGCTCGGCGACTGGAGCGCCAACCCGGACCGCTTTCCGCACGGGCTGAAGCCGCTGGCCGACGAGGTGCACGCGCTGGGGATGCAGTTCGGCATCTGGGTCGAGCCGGAAATGGTCAACCCCGACAGCGACCTCTACCGCGCCCACCCCGACTGGGTGCAGCACCACCCCGGCCGGGCCCGCGCCGAATTCCGCAACCAGCTCGTGCTCAACCTCGCCCGCCCCGAGGTGCGCGAATATCTGTGGGAGCGGCTGGACACCCTGCTCGGCGGTGCCCCCATCGACTATGTGAAATGGGACTTCAACCGCTCCTTCTCGGACGCCGGCTGGCCCGGTGACGCCTATCCGCGGCGGCTGTGGATCGACCATGTACGCGGGCTGTACGAGCTGCTGGAGCGGCTGCGCGCGGCACACCCCCAGGTCGCCTTCGAGTCCTGCTCGGGCGGTGGCGGCCGGATCGACCTGGGCGTCCTGGGCCGCACCGACCAGGTGTGGACCTCGGACAACACCGACCCGCTGGACCGGCTGGCCATCCAGCACGGCTTCAGCCAGCTCCACCCGGCCCGGGTGATGGCCGCCTGGGTCACCGACAGCCCCAACGCCATGGGCAACGCACGCGTCAGCTCGCTGCGCTTCCGCTTCATCAGCGCGATGGCCGGAGTGCTGGGCGTCGGCGGCGATCTGACCCGCTGGAGCGAGGCGGAACTCGCCGAGGCCCGCGACTGGGTGGCGCTCTACAAGCGGGTGCGCCCGGTCGTCCAGCACGGTGAGCTGTACCGGCTGCGGCCGCCGGAGGGCGACGGGCTCAGCGCGGTGCAGTACGTACGGGGCGAGGAGACCGTGGTGCTGGCCTGGATCCAGGCGCAGCACTACGGCGACGCACAGCTTCCGCTGCGGCTGCGCGGGCTCGACCCGGCGGCCGGCTACCGGGATCTGGAGACCGGGGAGGTGCACCGGGGAGCGCTGCTCGCGCACCGGGGGCTGCGCACCGGGCTGGGCGGCGACCTCGACGCCGCCGTATTCCACCTTCGCCGAAACTGACCAGGTGGGATAGATCACCCCACGTCAAGCCCTGGTTACGGTGGCGTAAGTCACGCCGTCGGGTGAATGATGTCCCGACGTGGCAGACGATAAGGAGAGATTCAGCAACGGATCCATCGGGTCGTACGCAGCCGTCGGCGACAGCTTCACCGAGGGCGTCGGCGACCTCGGTCCTGATGGAGTGTTCGTCGGCTGGGCCGACCGGCTCGCGGTCCTGCTGTCCGACCAACGACCTCACGACGATTTCCGCTACGCCAACTTGGCCGTACGCGGTCGACTCCTTGACCAGATTGTCGCGGAGCAGGTGGCGCGCGCCATCGAGCTCGGCCCGGATCTGGTCACCTTCTGTGCGGGGGGCAATGACATCCTGCGCCCCGGCAGCGACCCCGACGATGTCGCCGAGCGCTACGAGGCGGCGGTCGCCGACCTCAAGGCGCGGGTGGGCACGGTGCTGCTGTGCACGGGCTTCGACACCAGAGGGGTGCCGGTGCTGCGTCATCTGCGGGGCAAGATCGCCACGTATACGGCGCATGTGCGGGCGATCGCCGACCGCTACGACTGCCCGGTGCTCGACCTGTGGTCGCTGCGCTCGGTGCAGGACCGCCGGGCCTGGGATGCCGACCGGCTGCATCTGTCGCCGGACGGGCACACCCGGGTCGCGCTGAGGGCCGGTCAGGTGCTCGGGCTCGACGTACCCGCCGACCCCGATCAGCCCTGGCCCCCGGAGGGGCAGCGCACCGCCGCCGAGGTGCGCCGGGACAACATCCACTGGGCGCGCGAGTATCTGGTGCCCTGGATCGGCCGACGACTGCGCGGTGAGTCGTCGGGTGACCATGTGGAGCCCAAGCGGCCGGATCTGCTGCCGCTGCGGCCCTGAACGTTCCGTGACCCGAAGCGGTCCCGGAGGAATAGGGGCAGACCCCCGTTGGCGCCCCGAGGCTGACCGCCTCGTTCGCTCTCGCTGCCCCTATTCCCTCGGCACCGCTCGTACGTAGGCCGTGCCTGGATCGTGCGTACGTCGTGGGTGGGTCGTATTCGTCCGTGCCCGTTGGTACGGGTCGCCCGTTGGTACGGGTCGTGCCCTCGCGGGGCCGCTACGTCGCCAGATAGGCCCAGACGGCGCGGCCCGCTCCCCCCTGGTTCGGCCTGACCCCCCACGCCTCCGAGAGCGCCTCCACCAGCATCAGCCCGCGGCCGCCCTCCTGGTCCGCGGTCACCGACCTGGCCTCCGGCACCGTACGGGCGCATCCCTGGTCGGCCACCTCGAGCCGCAGCCGGGTCCCTATGAGCTGGAGTGAGCAGCGAACCTCCTCGCTGGAGGTGTGGCGCACCGCGTTGGTGAACAGCTCGGAGACGATCAACTCCGCGCTGTCCCGGGTGTCCTGGTCGATGCCCCATGAGCGCAGCCGCCGGACGACATGCCTTCTCGCCTCGGCGACGGACGTGCTCAGCGCCGGCAGACGAAACACGTCGTGGCGGGGCGGAGCGACCACGGTGCCGCCACGCCCTAACCGGAGAGCCTCATAGGAAGGAGCCACGCCGACACTATGCTCTGTCACGCTCGCGTATGGCAAGGTTCAATCTGTAAATTACAGAATCGCAAGCGCAGGCTGTTCGGAATGCTGAGCCCATGCCAGACTGCTGTGTCGTGAAGGTACTTGGAGGGGAACGGTAGTGGCGGATGCGCGGGCGGGCGGAGCCCCGACCGTCCTGCGAGTCGTGCTCGGCAAACGGCTCCAGGACCTTCGGGAGAAGGCCGGGCTGTCGTTCGAGCAGGCCGGGCGCGCCCTGGACGTCACGCATGCCACGATCCGCCGGATGGAGAAGGCCGAGGTCGGCCTGAAGCTCCCGTACGTCGAGAAGCTGCTGCGTACGTACGGCGTCGCCGACCCCGAGGAGGTCGAGGGGTTCCTCTCCCTCGCGCGCGAGGCCAACAAGGCCGGCTGGTGGCACCGGTTCCGCGACGTCCTGCCGGAGTGGTTCAACACCTTCGTCAGCCTGGAGGTCGAGGCCAATCTGATCCGGGCCTACGAGCCGCATTACATTCCCGGGCTGCTCCAGACCGAGGACTACGCCCGCGCGGTGCTCCGCGCGGGCATGCCGCATGCGCCCGAGTCGGAGATCGAGCGCAATGTCGCCCTCCGTTTGGAACGTCAGGCGCTGCTCACCCGGGACAACCCGCCGATGCTGTGGGTGGTCATGGACGAAACGGTGGTGCGCCGCCCCATCGGCGGTTCCGAGACCATGCGGGCCCAGATCGCGCGGCTGATCGAGGAGGCGGAGGCCCCTCATATCCGGTTGCAGATCATGCCGTTCGACGCCGGCCCGCACCCGGCGATGTACGGCCCCTTCCATATCTTCCGGTTCCCGATCCCGGAGCTGCCGGATATCGCGTATACGGAGTCGCTGGTCAGCGGCTCCTACTTCGACCAGCGCGATGATGTATCGGCATTCCTGGAGGCCCTGGACCGGATGTGCGCGCAGGCCGCGCCTGCACAGACGACTCAGGCCATTCTGAGTCGCATTCGCAAGGAGATCTGAACGATGGATCGCATATGCGGGAGCCGCGTCTACAGCGGCATGCCGGCAAGGGACCTCGGCAGCGAGGGCTGGCACAAGCCTTGGAGTGGCGGCAACGGGGGAAGCTGCGTCGAGGCGATGAGGCTGAAGGACGGGCGGGTGGCGCTGCGCCAGTCGACCGATCCGGACGGACCGGCACTGATTTACACCCCGGGGGAGATGAAACGCTTCATCCAGGGGGCGAAGTCCGGGGAAGCGGACTTCCTGTTTCTGTGACGTCCGGTTCCGCGACGCTCGGGGTGACCAGGGGGATCGAGGGGGAAACCGTGTGACCGACCGACCACGGACCTGATCGCACGTCAGGTCCTTGTGCGGCTCCCGGACTTGCTCCGGCGACCGACCGATTGCTCATTCCGCCACAAGGTTTGGTCTATACCTTGACTGGTATAGACCAAGCCGCTTGAGTGTGTCTCAGCATTGCAGGGCCCCCCACGCGAAGGAGATCGGCCCCATGTGGAGACGACGTGTTCTGGCGCCGCTCGCGGCGACCGCGGCGGTGTGTGCGAGTGTGCTTGTCATGCCCATGGCCTCGACCGCCTCGGCGGCGGGAACGACCGCCCAGGCGGCCTGCGACTACCCGAACTGGGTCGCGGGCAGGGCGTACGTCACCGGCGACATCGTCCGGTACACCGACGGCAAGTACTACCGCGCGGAGCACGACAACCCGGGCTATGACCCGGTGATCAGCACCTGGTACTGGGAGCCCTTCAACTGCGGCGGCGAGGGCCAGAACCCGAGCGGCTTCGTGGTGAGCGAGGCGCAGTTCAACCAGATGTTCCCGAACCGGAACTCGTTCTACACCTACCAGGGCCTGACCGCCGCCCTGAGCGCCTACCCCGGCTTCGCCAACACCGGCAGCGACACCGTCAAGAAGCAGGAGGCCGCCGCCTTCCTGGCCAACGTCAACCACGAGACCGGCGGCCTGGTCCACATCGTGGAGCAGAACACCTCCAACTACCCGCACTACTGCGACTGGAACCAGCCCTACGGCTGCCCCGCGGGCCAGGCTGCCTACTACGGCCGTGGACCGATCCAGCTAAGCTGGAACTTCAACTACAAGGCCGCGGGCGACGCACTCGGCATCGATCTGCTCGGCAACCCCTGGCTGGTGGAGCGGGACGCCGCGGTGTCCTGGAAGACCGCCCTGTGGTTCTGGAACACCCAGACCGGGGCCGGCTCGATGACCCCGCACGACGCCATGGTCAACCAGCGGGGCTTCGGCGAGACCATCCGCGCCATCAACGGCAGCCTGGAGTGCAACGGCGGCAACCCCGGCCAGGTGCAGAGCCGGATCGACGCCTACCAGCGGTTCGTCCAGATACTCGGCACCACCCCCGGCTCCAACCTGAGCTGCTGACCGGCCACTGACCGGCCGCTGACCGGCCATTGGCCGGGCCGCCGAGCGGTCATCCGCCGAGCGGTCATCCGGCCGGAAGCGAGGAAATTGAGGTGCGCCGCTCCGCCGCTCCGCGCCAGCCTGGAGCACATGGCGTGGACGGTGACGTACGACCTCGATGAGTTCCGGGCCGCGGCGGGCGACTTTCTGGGCGCCCGCCCGGCCCGGCACACCACTTTGCTCACAGTGGTCTCCTCCCTGGTGGCCGGGGGCAGCGGCAGATACGGCGAGCAGCCGCCGGTCTATGGATGGTGGGCCGGGGAGGGCTCGGTGGAGGGGGCCTTTCTGTGCACCCCGCCCTACCCTCCGCTGCTCTCCCCGCTGCCCGGCGAGGCGGCCCGGGCGCTCGCCCGCACCCTCGCGGGGGACGGCGAGCAGAAGATCACCGGAGTCAACGCCGGGCGCGAGACCGCCGAGACCTTCGCCACCGCCTGGACGGACCTCACCGGCGCGGTCAGCGACGTCGAGCAGAACCACCGGCTCTACCGGCTCTCCACCCTCACCCCGCCCGATCCCGCCCCGCCGGGGCGCCCCCGGACCGCCACCGCCGCCGACCGCGATCTGCTGCTCACCTGGTGCGAGGGTTTCGCGCGCGAGACCGACGTGCTGAGAGGCGATGTCGCCGCCGTGGTGGACGACAAGCTCAGCTACGACGGGATCACCCTGTGGGAGCTCGACGGCCGGCCGGTGGCCTGCGCCGGGATCAGCCGTACGGTCGCGGGCATGGCCCGGGTCGTCCTCGTCTACACCCCGCCTGAGCTGCGCGGACGCGGCTACGCGGGCGCCGCCACGGCCGCCGTGAGCCGGGCCGCGCGGGCTGCCGGGGTGCGGGAGATCCTGCTCTTCACCGATCTCGGCAATCCCACCAGCAACGCCCTCTACCAGCGTCTCGGCTACCGCCCGCTGGAGGACCATGTGGTGTTGTCGTTCACCTCGGCCGAGCGCACCGTTCCGGAACAAGGTCACCCCTCGTAAGAGTTGTGTGATTGCAGCCCAACGGCACCGCGCGTTGGAGTGCCCCCGCCCTCTCACCCTGGAGGATTCGTGACCGGCTCCCATCCGACACGTTCCCGGTTCGCCGCCGCCCTGCGCCCCGCCGCCTTCGGGGCGGATCCCGCTGGGGAGCGGATGGAGCGCATCCGACGGTCGCCGAACTTCGCGAACGGTGTGTTCGTCAACCCGGTGGGCGCCCGCATCGGCCCGTCCGGCTCGATGCTGAAGTTCGCGTCCACCTACTTCCGCAAGGAGGAGCGCATCCGCCGGGCCCCGGCCGGGGCCGTGCCGGTGCACCCCACCACCGTCGCCGATCTGGCCGCCCCGCCCGCCTCCGGGCTGCGGCTGACCTGGATGGGGCACTCCAGTGTGCTCGCGGAGATCGACGGGCGGCGGGTGCTGTTCGACCCGGTATGGGGGCAGCGCTGTTCGCCCTTCTCGATGGTGGGGCCCAAGCGGCTGCATCCGGTGCCGGTGCCGCTGCGGGAGCTGGCGCCGGTGGACGCGGTGGTCATCTCCCATGACCACTACGACCATCTGGACATGCCCACGATCCGGGCGCTGGTGCGCGGCCACGCCGTGTTCGTCGTCCCGCTCGGGGTAGGGGCCCATCTGGAGCGCTGGGGCGTCCCGGCCGACCGGATGACCGAGCTGGACTGGCATGAGTCCACCGAGGTCGCCGGGCTCACCCTCACCGCCACTCCGGCCCGCCACTTCTGCGGGCGCGGGCTGCGCAACACCCAGCACACCCTGTGGGCCTCCTGGGTGGTGGCCGGTCCCGAGCACCGGGTCTACCACAGCGGGGACACCGGCTACTTCCCCGGTTTCGCGGAGATCGGCGCGGCGTACGGGCCGTTCGACGCGACCATGGTGCAGATCGGCGCGTACTCCGACTACTGGCCGGACATCCATATGACCCCCGAGGAGGGCATGCGGGCCCACCTCGATCTCCAGGGCGGGGACCCGGCGAAGGGGATCATGCTGCCGATCCACTGGGGCACCTTCAACCTCGCCCCGCATCCGTGGGAGGAGCCCGCCGAGGGAACGGTGTCGGCGGCGGAGGAGGCCGGGGCGACCGTGGCCGTTCCGCGTCCGGGCCAGCCGTTCGAGCCGGGGCCTGGGCTGCCGCTGGAGCCGTGGTGGCGGGCGATCGCGGCACGGCCGGTGACGAAGACGCCGGCCGGGGCCGAGGGCGCGGCCGAGCCGGCCGGCCTCACGGGCCCATCCGGGGCGACCGGTGGGTCCGGAGCGTCCGGGACGGCTGGTGGCGCGGACCCCGCGATGCCCATACCCCAGTCGTAGCAAGGGGGTTGGTGCCGCCGCCCGGAGGCGGACCGGCACAGGGCTTCTTTGTCGAATGGTGTCGAAACCCTTGTGGTGGACACGACGCGCTCGCTTGAATGGTTAGGAAAGGTTCCTAACGGATCGTCCCAGGGCCCGGGGCTGCCCCGGTGTGCCCTGGGACGGCCGCGCGCACTTCCCCCACAGTCGACAGGGAACGGAGTCCCCATGTCCCCCATGCCCCGGAGGATCGGTCTCGCGGCGGTGGCCGTCGCCGTACCGGCCGCGCTCGTCTTCACCGGTGTCGGAGTCGGGCAGGCGTCCGACCACCTGCCGTCGTCGGCGGACACGTACCGCCACTCGGCGCACAAGGCCACCGCGGCGAGCAGCCTGGACGACCCGGCGAAGAAGGAAATCGCCATGAAACTGGTCTCCAGCGCCGAGAACTCCTCGCTCGACTGGCGCGCCCAGTTCAAGTACATCGAGGACATAGGCGACGGCCGCGGCTACACCGCGGGCATCATCGGATTCTGCTCCGGCACCGGCGACATGCTGGACCTCGTCGAGTACTACACCCAGCAGAAGCCCGGCAACGTCCTGGCCAAGTACCTCCCCGCGCTGCGCGACGTCGACGGCACCGACTCCCATGACGGCCTGGACCCGAACTTCACCAAGGACTGGAAGAAGGCCGCCGCCGACAAGGCGTTCCAGGACGCCCAGGAGCATGAGCGCGACCGCGTCTACTTCAACCCGGCCGTCAAGCAGGGCAAGAGCGACGGGGTGGGCGCGCTCGGCCAGTTCATCTACTACGACGCGATCGTGATGCACGGCCCCGGTGACGGCAAGTACAGCTTCGGCGGCATCCGTAAGACCGCCCTGTCCAAGGCCAAGTCCCCGGCGCAGGGCGGCAACGAGACCACGTACCTCAATGCCTTCCTCGACGCCCGTAAGGAGGCCATGAAGAGCGAGGAGGCGCACAGCGACACCAGCCGCGTCGACACCGAGCAGCGGAAGTTCCTCAACGAGAAGAACTTCGACCTGGCGCCTCCGCTGAAGTGGAAGGTCTACGGCGACCCGTTCGAGATCAACTCCTGACCGCCGCACCGGTCCCCGCTTGCTAAGCGGGACGCTGTCCCATATTTTTAACCGGGACAGCGTCCCGTTTATTTTTGATGCGGATGGAGCGGAAATATGTCGACATATCTTCTGGTGCACGGGGCTTGGCACACGGGCGAGTGCTGGGAGCGGGTGGTCCCCTTGCTGGCGGCGGCCGGACACCGGGTGGTCGCGCCAACGCTGACCGGCTACGGCGACACGGCACATCTGCTCGGGCCCGAGGTGGGGCTCGATACACATGTTGACGACATCGTCGGTCTGATCACCGAGGAAGACCTCACCGATGTGGTGCTCGTCGGGCACAGCTATGCCGGGCTGGTCATCTCGTCCACGGCCAACCAGGTCCCGGACCGGATCTCGCATCTGGTCTATCTCGACGCGATGGTCCCGGAGCACGGCGAGAGCGCGGCCGATGTCATGCCCTTCGCCCAGGGCATGATCGACCAGGCCCTGGCGTCCGAGAGCGGCTGGCGGATTCCGCCCCTGGCCGGGATCGAGCCGTCCGCGGATCTGTTCGGGGTCACCGATCCGGCGGACGTGGCGTGGCTGCGCTCGATGATGTCGGATCAGTCGGTGCGCTGCCTCCAGCAACCGGTCCGGCTGGACAACCCGGCCGTGAAGGCGATCCCGCGGACGCATATCCACTGCGTCGCCAATGTGCCGCCGGGCATGACCCGGCGGCCCGTCCCCGCGATCCAGCCCAACGGCTCCCCGGCACAGGTGTGGCAGTTGGAGACCGGCCACGACTGCATGGTCACCATGCCGGGCGAACTCACCGAACTGCTGGTCAAGCTCGGCTGACCCGCTCGCCCGGCCCCGGCCGCACCGACGGCCGGGACCAGGCGCCGCGCCGGTCGCCTCTCAGCCCCCCGCCGCCTCCACCAGGGCGCGCATGATCCGTACATCGTCGCCCGCCTCCGGATGCCACTGGACGCCCAGCACGAACCCCTCCACGTCGGGCAATTCCACCGCCTCCACCGTTCCGTCGTCCGCGGAGTGGGCCGAGGGGACCAGACCCTCGCCGAGCTGGGCCACGGCCTGGTGGTGGAAGGTGGGGACGGACAACGGGTCCGGGAGGATCTCGGCCAGGAGCGTGTCCGGGACCGGCTTCACCTCGTGGTGGTCGAAGACGCCGGGCCGCCCCGCGTGGCCGTCCAGGTGCTGGACGAGGGTGCCGCCGAGGAAGACGTTCAGAAGCTGGTGGCCGCGGCAGATGCCCAGCAGGGGAGTGCCCGACGCCAGGGCCGCGTCGATCAGGGCCAGCTCCCAGGCGTCCCGCTCCCGCGCGGGCGGCCCGGTGCGCGGGTCCACCTCGGCCCCGTACCGCACCGGTTCCACATCCGGGCCGCCGGAGATGACGAGGCCGTCGAGGCGGGAGACGATCCGCGCGGCGGCGGCCGGGTCCTCGTCCGGCGGCAGCATCGCCGCCAGGCCGCCCGCGCGCTGGACGAGCCGGTGGTAGCCCGCGGGCAGCAGCGCGGCAGGGAGGTTCCAGACACCCCAGCTCGCCGAGGATTCCAGATAGGTGCTGACGCCGATCAGGGGCTTGGACACCGGGGACTCCGATCTTCGAAGATCTGTGCACTCAAAGTGTGCTCAATGTGCGCTCAATGTGCGCTCAATCGCGGGACAGTTCCGCCTCGGCCTCCGCCAGCGCGGCGAACTCCTCCTCCGGCGCGGCCGCGACCAGGCGATGGCGGCTGTAGAAGGCGAAGTAGGCCAGCGCCACCGCGTAGACGCCGAGCGCGATGAAGGCCGCGTCCTTGTCCACCAGGAAGGTGGCCACCAGCGCGGAGCAGGCCAGGACGAAGGCGATGGACGACGTTACCGTGCCGCCCGGGGTGCGGTAAGGGCGGTCCAGGCCCGGCTCGCGGCGGCGCAGGACGATATGGGAGAGCGACATCAGGGCGTACGAGATGGTGGCGCCGAAGACCGCGGTGTTGAGCATCCGGGCGCCGTCGCCGGTCCAGGCCGCGAGGGCGAAGCCGATGGCGCCCGGCACCAGCAGACCAAGGAACGGGGCCTTGCGCCTGCTGGTCAGGGAGAGGAAGCGGGGCAGATAGCCGGCCCGGGAGAGGGCGAACAACTGGCGCGAACCGGCGAAGATCAGGGAGAAGAAGGAGGCGACGAGCCCGGCGAGGCCCGCGTAGTTGACGATGCGGGAGAGCACGGTGGCCTTGCCGTCCGGCTGAAGCGCCTCGACCAGCGGATTGCCCGCATCCTGCACGGCGCCCGAACCGCGCGCCCCCGTGGCCGCGAGGAAGGTGAGCAGGGCGAGGACCAGCAGGATGCCCATGGACCAGGCCATGGCCTTCGGCAGCGTACGGGCCGGATCCCGGGTCTCCTCCGCCGCCAGCGGCACCCCCTCCACCCCCAGGAAGAACCACATGCCGAAGGGGAACGCCGACCAGATGCCGAGCAGCCCGAACGGCAGCCAGGACGTGGCACCGGCGGCCGAATGGTCCACCGGGATGTCGTTGAGCGAACCCGCGTCGAAGTCGGTGAGGGCGCCGATGGCGAAGACCAGCAGCGCGGCCACGGCGATGGCGGTCACGACCAGGCTGAACCGCAGGGCCTCGCCCACGCCCCACAGATGGATGCCGATGAAGAGGATGAAGCAGGCCAGATAGACCGGCCAGCCCGATTCCAGGCCGAAGAGCCCGAGCGACTCCACGTAGTCGCCGATGAAGATGGAGATGGCGGCGGGGGCCAGGACGTACTCGATGAGGATCGCCGTACCGGTGAGAAAGCCGCCCCAGGGGCCGAGGGCGCGCCGCGCGAAGCCGTAGCCGCCGCCCGCCGTGGGGAGGATCGCGGCCAGCTCGGCCAGGGCGAACACCATGCAGGCGTACATCAGGCCCATCAGCAGGGCGGCGATGGCCAGGCCGCCGAAGCCGCCCTCCGACAGGCCGAAGTTCCACCCCGAGAAGTCGCCGGAGACGACATAGGCGACGCCGAGGCCGGTCAGCAGCAGCGGGCCCGCGCTGCCGCGCCGCAGGGTGCGGCGCTCCAGATACGCGTCCTCGGGGGACGGCGCCTGGGCGCCGCCCGGCGGGGCGCCGCCGACGGAGGCACGGGCGGATTCGGTGCGGGCGGACTCGGTTCCGTCGGCCATGGGGGGACTCCTGCTCCACACGAGGGGGCGATGGCAAAGGTGTGGGGCCATACCTTTGTCTGCCGGTCGGCGATGCGCAAGACCTCTGCGCAAAACCGTGGTCAAGCGCCGGTGCTCATCCGCCACGCGCCGGGTCAGACCAGGAAGCCGCGCAGCAGCGCCGCCGTGCCCTCGCAGTGCTCCCGCATCACCTCGCGCGCCCCGTCCGCGTCCCCGTCCAGCACCGCCTCGACCAGCGCCCCGTGCTGGGCCTGGGAGTGCTCGAGGTTCTTCACCAGCAGCGGGATGCAGTCCAGCAGATCGTTGACGGTCGCGCGGACGGCCGCGTACTGGGCGGCCAGCGACGGTGAGCCCGCCAGCTCCGTGAGCGTGAGATGGAGCATCGTGTCCAGGCGGCGGTAGTCGGCCAGCGGGGCGTCCCGCGTGGCGTCCAGGGCCGCCCGCAGCCGCCGCACCTGCCCGTCCCCGAGCCCGTGCGCGGCGCACAGCCCGGCCGCGCCCACCTCCAGGACCTCGCGGAACCGAAGGGTGTCCTCCACGTCGACCGCCGCCACCCGGCGCCGCAGCTCGTCCTCGCCGCCCTGGGCGGGCTCGGGCCTGGCCCGGACGAAGGTGCCGCCGTAGCGGCCGCGGCGGCTCTCCACCAGCCCCTGGTCCTGGAGCACCTTCAGCACCTCGCGCAGGGTCACCCGGCTGATCCGCAGCCGGTCGGCCAGCTCCCGCTCGGCCGGGAGCCGGCCGCCGTCGGGGACCAGCCCCAGCCGCAGCACCTGGAGTATCTGCTCCAGCGCCTCCTCGAAGCCGTTCCCAGCCCGCACCGGGCGCAGCACCGGCGCCAGCCGGTCGTCCGCCGCGCTCCCGTGCTCACTCCCGCTCTCGCTCATCGAACCGTCCGCACCTACTTCCCAATCAATGGTCTGCGGTATTACCTTAAGGCCACCCCACGCCCCCCGACCCCGCTCCGCACCCTCCGTCCCGCTGAATTCTCCGACGCTTCTCCGACGCAGGAGGCCCCACCGTGGCAGACCGCACGCCCCCGCTCTCGGTCGACGAGCTGACCCGACTGGTCGCCGCCGGGGAGATCGACACCGTCGTCCTGGCCTTCACCGATATGCAGGGAAGGCTCCAGGGCAAGCGGTTCGCCGCCCGCTTCTTCCTCGACGACGTCCTGGCGCACGGCACGGAGGGCTGCAACTACCTCCTCGCCGTCGACACCGAGATGAACACCGTCGACGGCTACGCCATGTCCTCCTGGGAGCGCGGCTACGGCGACTTCGCCATGCACGGCGACACCGCCACCCTGCGCCGCACCCCCTGGAACCCCGGCACCGCCCTCCTCACCGCCGACCTCGCCTGGCACGACGGCAGCCCCGTGGTCGCCTCCCCGCGCCAGATCCTGCGCCGTCAGCTCGACCGGCTCGCCGAGCGCGGCTGGACCGCGTACACCGGCACCGAGCTGGAGTTCATGGTCTTCCGGGACAGCTATGAGCAGGCGTGGAACACCGGCTACCGCGGGCTGACCCCCGCCAACCAGTACAACGTCGACTACTCCGTCCTCGGCACCGGCCGGGTCGAGCCCCTGCTGCGCCGCATCCGCAACGAGATGGGCGCCGCCGGGATGACCGTCGAGTCGGCCAAGGGGGAGTGCAACCTCGGCCAGCACGAGATCGCCTTCCGCTACGACGACGCCCTGACCACCTGCGACCAGCACGCCGTCTACAAGACCGGCGCCAAGGAGATCGCGGCCCAGGAGGGCATGGCGCTCACCTTCATGGCCAAGTACGACGAGCGCGAGGGCAACTCCTGCCATATTCACCTCTCGCTGCGCGACGAGGCCGGGCACCCCGTGTTCGCCGACGACGACGGCCCGTACGGCATGTCGAAGACCATGCGCCACTTCCTCGCCGGACAGCTCGCGGCGATGCGCGACTTCACCCTGCTCTACGCCCCGAACATCAACTCCTACAAGCGGTTCCGCCCCGGCTCCTTCGCGCCCACCGCCGTCGCCTGGGGCCCGGACAACCGCACCTGCGCGCTGCGCGTCATCGGCCACGGCCCCTCCCACCGGCTGGAGAACCGGCTCCCCGGCGGCGATGTCAACCCGTATCTGGCCGTGGCCGGAATGGTGGCCGCCGGGCTGCACGGCGTCGAGCAGGAGCTGGAGCTGCCCGAGGTCTGTACCGGCAACGCCTACACCGGCGACGCCGAGCATGTCCCGACCTCGCTGCGCGACGCCGCCGAGCTGTGGCGGAACAGCCCCATAGCACGGGCCGCCTTCGGCGACGAGGTGGTCGAGCACTACCTCAACATGGCGCGCGTGGAGCAGGACGCCTACGACACCGCCGTCACGGACTGGGAGCGCTTCCGGTCCTTCGAGCGCATGTGAGGAACGACCGAGTGAGCAACGAACCCTCCCCCCAGCACCCCCGCGAGCACCAGGTCCTCAATCCGGCCACCGAGGAGGTCATCGCCACCGTCCCCGCCGCCACCCCGCAGGACGTGGCAGCCGCCGTCGCCCGCGCCACCGCGGCCCAGCGCGGCTGG
>NZ_JAHLEM010000516.1 GCF_018883605.1 Streptomyces niphimycinicus
CGGTCGAGCGGGCGATCAACAGGTTGAAGCAGTCCCGGGCCGTGGCCACTCGCTACGACAAACGCGGCTACGTCTTCCTCGGCACTGCCACCACAGCCGCCCTGGTCATTTGGCTTCGCACATGATCGCCCGGACAAGTCCTAGTTGATGGTCAAGGCGTGCTTCGCGGCCGGAGGCGCGAATGGCTGAGGCCGCTCGGCGCTGTTGCGGGTCACGTCGAGTGATGCCCTGGATCTACCGGAGGATGCCGCCGTCCGGGTAGCCCCCGGGCTGCCGAGCACGACCGAGGCAATCGGGGGAACCAGGACGTACGGCAGGGAAGTCATCAGGTTGGCCAGGGCCATGTCCTTGCCGCGGTCCGCCGAGGCAGGGAGCGCCTCGGTGAGAAGCCCGTGACCAGCCCGAGCAGTGTCGGCGCCTGCATCGGGGGATGAACATCCCGACGTTGGCCAGGAGGTACAGGGCGACCCAGCCAGGGCCGACCCTATTCGCGGCGCGTGGTTCCATGCGCTCCGCGTGGCTCGGTCGGCGAACGCGCCGGAAAGTCAGCCGGGGTCGGCCGGATCAGGAGAGCTGATCCGGCCGGCCTCGGCCCCGGGTACCGCCTCACCGGTGCCTCAGTTGGCGTAGACGCCGACCTCGCGCAGTGAGTAGCCCCACTGGGTGCCGCGCTCCAGCCCCTTGATTCGTACGTAGCGCGCCTGAGTTTCGGCGATACGTGCCGTGTCCAGGCCGCCGTCACCGGCGGCCGTGGACCACACCGTCTTCCAGTTCGTACCGTCTGCCGACAGCTCGACGCGGTACGACTTCGCGTACGCCGCCTGCCAGTCGAGGGTGACGCGCTTGACCGGCTTCGCGGATCCGAGGTCGATCCGTAGCCATTGGTCGTTGTTCCACTCGCTGGCCCAGCGGGTGCCGATGTCGCCGTCCACGGCCTTGCCGGGTGCGAAGCTGACGGCCGGGTTCCACCACTCCGATGAGGATGCCGAGGCGGTCGCGCCCGAGGCCAGGTTCTCCCCGGACTTGTGCTTCTCGGTGTTCCCCCAGGTGCGGAGGTAGGACTCGGCGCCCGTGAAGAGGGCGTCCACGACTCCTTGGCCGCCGACGATCCGGATGTCCTCGATCCAGTCCGGGACCATGCCGTAGTGCGCGGCGCCGTCGGTGTTGAAGTCCCACGTGCGCTCGCCGGTGGTCTGCTTGTCGATCACCGAGCCGCCGTCCGTGCTGCGGAAGGGGTACTTCACCGGGTTCGGGGTGTCCCCGCCCCGCGGGCCCGGCCAGCCGCCGACACCGTTCATGTCGGTGCCGTAGCCGTAGCCGACCTTGTACTTCTCGCGCAGCGCGTCCGTGCGTTTGGCCTCCGCGCTGAACGCCTCGGAGCCGCTCATGTACTGAGCGGCGAACCCGCCGAGCTTGTAGAGCCGTTCGGTCCAGCCCAGGTCCATCCAACTGTGCGAGGAGATGACGCCCGGGTACGACTCGGACTCGAGGATGTCGAAGGCTTGATCCGCGGCCTTGACGCTCATGTGGTCGACTTCCAGCATCATCTTGCGTTTCATCATGCCGCGGACCGCGTACGCTCCCAGGTCGGTCAGCCCGCGGGTGTTGCACTGCGCGCCCGAGGCGTACGTGGGGACGGACACCCCCTTCGGGAGCCGCTTCTCCGCCTCCGGTGCTACCGCGTTTCCGATGGGGTTGTCGTGCTGTGGGCCGCGGCAGGTCTCCGTCTTCCAGAAGGTGCCGGTCGACAGGAACTGGCCGACGTTGATGGCCGTGCCGAGGGTGCCGGAGTCGAAGCGCACCCCGCACAGGGCGTTGTCGAACTTGTGGCACAGGAACATGCTGCGCACGCCCAGGTTGTACAGCTCGTCCAGGCCGCGGTCGATGTCCTCCTTGCTGCACTGCGCCTTGTCCAGGATCTGCTTGCAGCCGAACGGCTCCGAGGTCTCGACGCCCAGGACGACGGCCAGCTTGCCCTGCTCGATGACCTTTCGGGCCTGCGCGCTGTCGGTGACGATCCGGAACCAGCCCTTGCCCGGGCCGCCGTACATCTTGTCGATGAAGGCCTGCATGTCGTATGTCTTCTTCGCCTCGAGACGAATGGCGGTCATCTCGTCGCAGCTACGGTCCTTGAAGAAGTAGACCGAGCAGATCACGCCGTTGGTGACCAGGTCGTTGACCAGTACCCGCTGGCCGCCGCGCCATGCCCGCTCGATCCAGGCGTAGTAGTTCTGCTGGTGGGTCAGCGAGTCGTGGGCGGGCCAGTCCTTGAAGGTGGGCCACCCGTTGGGGTCGTGCTTGCCGTCTCCGCCCTTGGTGATCATGTCGAAGATGGCGAGCGAGCCGTCGGGGTAGTGCTCGGGGCAGTCCTTGAGCGCGTCGGTGACGCCCTGCTCCGAGAACGGCTTGCCGCAGATCAGCCGGCCGCCGAAGCCCTCGTTGGACATGATGTGGTCGTGGGCGTCGACGAAGCCGCGTACGTGCCCCTGGGCGTCAGTGCCCTTGAAGGGCTCGCCCGTGACGTTGATCTGAGCCTCGGGTGTGGGCCGCGCGGTCGGATCCCACCAGTTGGACCCCGCCGCGGAGCTGGGCGTCGGGCCGAGTGCCAGAGCCATCGCGGAGAGGAGCAGTAAGACCACCGTGAGGGATCTGAGCCTGCGGCGCAGAGGTTGAACCATGATCATCGCGTTGATCCTTAAATGTGAGCCAGACTCATGTTCTACTGGTACGTTAGGGACGCGAGCCCGCAACGCCAACCCCCTGACGGGGGCTATCGCCGGGAAATGGGAAGAGCACCCCACCGGAACGGCCGCCGGTGGCGTCGCTCACTCCGACCGAGATGGTCACTCTTCATGAGGGTTCACCTCTTTGGCGCGTCCGGAGCCCGGGGGCGGAGCGCGGCTCCGACGGGCCTGCCCAGTGGGATCGGTGTTCGGTCAAGGCCGCGCCGGCCGGGGTGAGCCGCGGATCCGGTTCCCAGGTGATCGGGCCATGGCTCCGGCATCGCGTCCGGCGCGGCCAGACCGAGGATTCCCGCGAGGTGGCCGAGCGAGCGACGGAGGGCGGTCAGGGCCACCACATTGGGTCGGCCGACGGCAGATACCGGTGGCGGCCGTGCCGTTCCTCGGCCCAACTCCCGTGCCGTTCCGGGCCGGCGGTCGAGGAGGGTCAGGGACATGTCGGCCCGGGTGCCGCCGCGAGCAGCCGTGCCACCGCCACCGCCGTCGCTGATCGTCGGGGGCGGCGGAACTCGTCCTCATCGACCACCAGGACCCGCCGACGTGGCGGCGATCTCGGACGCGCTGGACCGCTTCAACCTCGACGCCACGGGCATGGACGACCGACGTCCCCTCGCCGTCCTGGTCTGTGAGCCCGGCGGCACCGGGCTCGGCAGCCGGATCCTGCGCCGGGCCGAGGGCGACCGCCGTACAGGGTGGCCTGGGTGCGGTTCACCAGGCCGGGTTTGGTCAGCAGCCGGGAGACGTAGGTGCGGACCGTGGTCTCGGCGACGTGGAGTTCGGTGGCGATGGCCCGGTTGCCCGGGCCGCGCCCGAGGCGGTCGAGGGTCTCCTGTTCGCGGGTGCTGAGCGCGTCGGCGGCGCCCGGGGGGGCGGGCGATGGGGGCGGGGTCGTGTAGGTGCGCTCGATGAGGGTGCGTATGAGGGCGGGCGCGAGGACGGGGTCGCCTTCGTGGACGGTGCGGTTTCGTGCACGATCCCGCCTACGGCCCATGCCATCGGCACGGTCCTCAGCGAGGCGGGGTACCCGATCAACACCGAGTTCGGAGGTCACGGCATCGGATCGACGATGCACCAGGACCCGCACGTTCCGAAGCTCTGGAACGCCGGCCCGAGGCAGTCGACAACGGGTTCATCGTCTACCGCGGTCTGTGCGTGGTAGGCGTCGACGCCCCCATCGCAGACTGCCTCTGCCCGGCCGGTTTCACCGTCCTCGGACCCGGGAGGGGGCCGACGCCGGCGAGGCCGCCGCCTGTCCCCTCACATCCCGCGCGCCGTCCACAGGTACGGTGTCTTTTTACGTCATCTGCGCCCTTGTGCATAAGCGGTCAGTGACCGGCTGTGTAAGCGGTATGCCGGGCGGGCGGCTTATCGCTCCCCCCGGGGTACGGATACTCCCAGTCCGGACGCGTACCGGGTGGGAGTCCGGCCTCACCCGGCTCGGCCGTGACCCGTCTTCGCCGAGAAGGGCCGGGGCCGCCACGAACACCTCCTGGCGTCAGGTCGCCTCCCGTCGGGATACCGCATGATGATGGGCTGTGGTCATTCCGCCAGGCGGGTGCCGCGGCGCCAGATGGCGCGGGTGTTGAGAGTGTCGCTGATGTTGCTGGTCGGGTCGCCGTCGACCAGCAGAAGGTCGGCGCGGAGTCCCTCGGCGATGCGGCCCCGGTCGCTGAGGTGGAAGCGGCGGGCTGTGGTCGTTGTGGCCGCGCGCAAGGCCCGTGCGGGCGTCAGGCCGGCTGCCACGAGGTATTGCAGTTCGTGGTGCAGGCTCGCTCCGTGCGCCAGGCCCCCGAAGAACGTCTCGGGCATGGAGACGTCGGTGCCGGCCAGCACGTCGACGCCGGCGGCGTCCAGAGCGCGCACGGTGTCGTACACGTCGTCGAGCTTGCCCTGCGGGTAGCGGTTGTAGCTGGAGCGCAGGGTCTGGTCCCACGTGCTGTCCAGGCGTGCGGCGACCCGGGGATCGTCGGCGAGTCCACTGCCGGTGATCCCCATCATCGAGGCATTGAGGCTGATGCAGGGAATGACGAACATGCCCGCGTCCTTGATGAGGCTGATGATCTCGGCGGTGTGCGGCTGGTCCATGAACACGTGGGTGACGCCGTCGATGCCGGCTTCGGCGGCCATCCTGGTGGCCTCCAGGGTCAGCGCGTGGGCCACGGTGAGGGCCCCGTACTTCTTGGCTTCCGCCACACCGGCGTTCACGGTGGCCTGGTCGAGCGACGGCAGCCCAGGGTGTCCCTCCACGCTGCCGTCGTCGATCATGAACTTGATGAAGTCGGATCCCCGGCCGAGGAGTTGGGGGACGAAGGCGGCCGCTTCCTCCGGCGTGGTGGAGAACGGCATCAGGGGCATCACCGGGGGGAGGTCCCACTTGGGCCGGAATCCCTCGGGCATCAGCTCACTCGGGTGACCACCGGGCGGTGTGATGCCGAAGCCTGCGGAGCGCACGTCGGCCACGGTGTCGTCGTCGCTGATGAGCCCCCGGTTCTCCCGGGTGTTCATCCCCTGCATCTCCAGTTCGGTCGTCACCCCGAACCGCAGGGCGAGCGCCAGGGAACCCGGGGCGGAGTGAACATGGGCGTCGATGAGCCCCGGCAGCAGTGTGGCGCCGCTGCCGTCGACGATCTCGCTGCCCCGGGGGGCATCGCCACCGACACGGGCGATCCTCCTGCCGTCGATGACCACGGTCTGCACGCCGACCGTCTTCTCCCCGTCGAAGACCCGGGCGTTGGTGATCGCGGTGAGTGCCATGAGCGGTCCGCCTCGTTTTCTTGCTCGTCAATATTTACATACCTGATGCTATGCACTTGCTGGATGGTATGCAAATGCACGACGGAGGACCTAGACTCAGGCACATGAGCAGCGCGTCGTTCTCTGAACAGCCCCCCGACGACCTGGCGTTGGACCAGATCGGCCCGGCGCTGTCACGTCTGCGACGACGCGCACCCGCTTCGAGCAAGGACCTCTCCCGCAACCTCGTACTCAATGTGATCGCCGATGCGCCGGGCGAGATGACCGTCGGTGGCCTCGCTGCCGAGATGGGCGTCGCCCAGCCGGTGGCCAGCCGGACCGTCGCCGCATGCATAGACGACGGGTTGCTGCGCCGGGCGGCGTCCCAGTTCGATGGACGCCGTACCGTGCTCGAACTCACCGAGCACGGTGAGGCTGAGCGCAACCGCTTTGCCGCTGAGCAGCGAAAAGCGTTCCTGGAGATCACCGCTGCCTGGTCTCCGGAGGAGCGGGTTCAGTTCGCGCGCCTCTTGGTCCGGTACGGCGCTGATGCCACCGCATGGTCCAGGACACAGGCCACAAGGCGCGACTGAGCGAGGCGACAGCGGTGCGTCCGACATTGGGCTCGGGCCGGGAAACGGCCGGATGGGCGGCCTCCGCGGCGCCGACCTGGGGGAGGGCCGATCCCTGCCGGATTGGCTGTGGGCAGTCGACCACTGACCGGTCGGTGCCCGCGGGAGTTGAGCGGGCCCGGGTGGACAGTGCACTTCGTGAGCCGTGACATGCCCGCGCCCACGCTCCACGACCACGCGTTCTTTCCTGGACGTACAGCCCGGCCACTTGGCCTTCCCTGGTGGCGTGAGGAGAGCATCGTGACCTACGTGATTGCCCAGCCCTGCGTCGATGTTGAAGGACAAGGCGTGCATCGAGGAATGCCCGGTTGACTGCGTCTACGAGGAGCAGCGCTCTTTGTGTATCCATCCGGACGAGTGCGTCGACTGCGGGGCCTGCGAGCCCGTCTGCCCGGTCGAGGCCATCTGCGGTGACGTGTAGCCCCGCGTATCCGTATCGTCCGCGGCGCGGGGACACGCCCGCGCCGGAACCGGGGAGCATCCCAGGTATGTCGCCGACAGCGGCGCCATCCCCCGCCGGCGCGCCCCATTGCCACCGTGGAGGAGCCGACCCCGTCCGCCGGGGTCTCTCTCCGCGGGAAGACCCCGTCCGCCGGCCGGTGTGCCGGGCTCCCGCACTCCGAGCCCGGCCCTCATGGGGAGGAGGGGCCGCGGTCCTGCTTGCTTTCCTCCTCGTGCCGCCCATACTCGTCGAGCAGTAGGTGTGTGGTGATGTTGATGTGTCGGCTGAGCGCCTCGACGACGCCTGGTACGTCCCGTTCGATGGCGCGATCGCAGATGGTCTTGTGCTCTGCCGCGATATCGCGGTTGCTGTGCTCGGTCGGTGTGCGGGCCCAGCAGCGGTAGACCTCCGCTGCCTCGCGAAGCTGTGTGGCGATGTCCCGCAGTTGCCGGTTGGAGCATCCCTCCAGCAGGACGCGGTGGAAGCGGGCATGGGCGTGCAGCCAGCGTTCGTTGATTTCGCCGGCGTCGCCGAAGAAGGGAACGCGGGCGAGATGGTGGTGCGCGGCGAGCAGATCGGACTCCCACTCGATGGTGCCGGCGGTGACGGACTCACGGACAAGGTGGGTCTCGATGAACACGCGGGCCTCGGTCAGCTCCTCCAGGCGCTCGGGTGAGACGGTGACGACCCGGAACCCCTGCTGCGGCGCGAAGGTCGCCAGCCCCTGGCCGACCAGCCGGGGCAGTGCCTCCCGCAGCACCCCGCTGCTGGCGCCGTACTTCTCCTTCAGTGCCTCCACGCGCAGACGTGAACCGGGTTCGTGCCGCCCGTTGAGGATGTCCGCGCGCAGCCGCTGGTAGATCTCCTCGGCACGCGTCATGGAGCTGGTATTCGCCATGTCGCAGATTCTAGCGCACCTAGATATTTTAAAAAAATCTCGAGATTTTATTGACGTGTCGACTGCGAAGGGCGTTGACTCCAGTCATCCAGAAGCAGGAAGACCGGAGGCAGCGAGCTATGCGGACGACGACCAGAGCAGGACGGATGTGCCTGGTGACCGGAGAGGCGGTGATCGATGTCGAGCAGGCCAGTGCGGGCCGGTTCCCGGCTGATCCGCTGACAGTGTTCGAGGAGTGGGACGTGTTCCGGTCCTGGGCCGCTGAGCTGGAGGCTGTGGATGTCCAGGCGCCGACGGGACCGGACGGCAGCGCCTCGCCGACGCCGCGGCAGGTGTTCGCGATCGGGCTGAACTACCGCGACCACGCCGAGGAGGCCGGACTGGCGGTGCCTGAGTCCCCGTCGGTCTTCACCAAGTTCGCCACGTCCCTCACCGGCCCCGACACGCAGCTACGGCTGCCCGGCGGCCGCGTTGACTGGGAGGCCGAGCTGGTGGTGGTGATGGGGCGCCGGGCGGAGCACGTTGCCGCCGGGGACGCCTGGTCCTACGTGGCCGGGCTGACCGTGGGGCAGGACTACTCCGAGCGCGATGTGCAGTCCGTGGGCCCCGTGCCGCAGTTCTCTCTCGGCAAGTCCTTCCCCGGATTCGCGCCGACCGGCCCGGTGCTGGTCACGGCCGACGAGTTCGCCGATCCGGACGACCTGGCGATCGAGTGCCTCGTCAACGGGGAGAGCGTCCAGAAGTCACGAACCTCTTCGATGATCTTCCCGGTCCCGGAACTGATCGCACGGCTGTCCGCCGTGTGCCCGCTGCTGCCGGGCGACCTGATCTTCACCGGCACCCCCTCAGGAGTGGGGCACGCCCGCACCCCCCAGCGCTACCTGCGGCCGGGAGACGAGGTCGTCACCCGTATCGAGGGCATCGGACAGCTCCGGCAGACCTGTGTCGCCGCCTGAGAGAAGGGCACCCCATGGCTTTGCACAGGCTTCAGTCACTCACCGTCGGAGTGCCGGATGTGGCCGAGGCGGCCGACTACTACGTCGACTTCGGACTCGCGCAGGTGGCACCGGGACGGTTCGCCACCGTCGAGGGCGGTGAGCAGTTCTTCCTCGAGCACTCTCCCGTCCGGCGGCTGCTGGGAATGGCGGTCGCCGCCGACGACGGCGACGACCTGGACCGGATCGCCGCGAACCTGGACCGGCTTCAGTTGCCGTGCGAACGCGACACCGGCTCCCTGCGCACCAGGGAACCCGTCGCCGGTGTATCGGTCGAGGTCCGTGTCGCACCCCGGCTGACCCGGGTCACCGTTGCGGCCACCCCGTACAACGGCCCCGGACGCCTGGACCGCGCCGGCACCCGGGCACCCGTGCTCTCCCGCACCGACCCGGTCCGGCCCCTGGCCCTGGGCCACGTCGTCATCGGTTCGGTGGAGCAGAAGTCGACCCAGCGGTTCTTCACCGAAGGGCTCGGTTTCAAGGTCAGCGATGTCGTCCCCGGCACGGCCGCGTTCATGCGCTGCTCCACCGACCACCACAACGTCCTGGTGCAGCAGGCGCCACTGAACTTCCTGCACCACACCTCGTGGCAGGTGACGGATGTCGACGAGGTGGGCCGGGGCGCCACGCGCATGCTCACCGAGCACCCGGAACGTCATGTGTGGGGGCTCGGCCGCCACCACATCGGGTCGAACTTCTTCTGGTACCTCAAGGACCCGGCCGGCAACTTCAGCGAGTACTACGCCGACATGGACTGCATCGTCGACGACCAACTGTGGACGCCACGCTCCTTCGAGGGCATGCAGGCGCTCTATGCCTGGGGACCTCCGCCTCCGCCGTCGTTCCTCGCCCCCGAGGACCTGGCCGCGCTGATGACCGGCGCCCACACGGCCAACGACTGAGCGTCCCCGACACCGTGAAGCACGGCGAGGCACGCGGCCCCGCCGCACGCTCTGCCCGCTTCACACCGGCGAGTCCCGGACCGCCTTCCTCGGGCCGACCCGCCGTCGGCGCGCCGCACAGAAGTACCTCCGCCCCTTCCCGCAGCGCCGCGGTCAGCGGTCGCGACGGGTGAGAGCGCCGAGATCGGAGTCGGAACATTGAGCACATCAGCGTTGGCCCGCCGGGGCGGCGGTCGTCCCCGGGGCCTTCATCGCGGGCGGGCACCGCACTCGCCGTCGGCCCGGCAGTGATGACACTGGAGGGTTTCGACCTTGTCGCCTTCGGAGCGAGGACACCGCTGCTGAAGCCGCCCTGCTTCGGCACCACGGTGATGTTCTGCGCCATGGCGGCCCTGTCGTTCCTGCTCATCTTCGGGGTGAACACCTGGTTTGCCGCAGATGACGCAGACGGCGGACTATCCGGTGCAGGACTCCCAGACCTTCCTCGTCCTGCTGAACCTTGGCGCCACCGCCGGCGGGCTCGCCATGTCGCTCCTGGCCGACCGTGCCGGATCACGGGGGCCGATCACGGCCTGCTTCGTCCTCGGAGCCTGCGATCGTCGCCATGAGTACTCAGCTTCCGCTGCCGGTGCTCTACGCCCTCGTCCCGCCGTCCTCGGCGCAGCCCTCACCCTGGCTGCCGGCGGACGAGCACCACGAAACCAGGGCCGTCCCGCTCCATCGCCGCGCGCCAAGGAGCCGACGGCCGGACACACACAATGAGAGAGCACACCATGGACACCTACGATGTCGCCGTCGTCGGCTGCGGCCCGGTGGGGCTGACCCTCGCACGGCTGCTGGCGATGAAGGGGTTGCGGGTCGCCGCCATCGACCCCAACCGGCTCGTCTGCCATCATCCGCGCGCCACCCATCTCGACGACGAGACGATGCGCCTTCTACAGACCCTCGGCGCGCAGGACATGGAACACCGGTTTCTGCGCCAGACCGCCTGGACACTGCACCGGGAGGACGGGCGGGCCTTCCTTCAGCAGATGCTGCCCGAGGAGGAGTCGGACCAGGGCTGGCGCACCGACTACCAGTTCCACCAGCCGGACTTCGAGTCGCGGCTGCGGGGGCTGCTCGCGGCCGACGCCGGGGTGGACCTCTGGTTCGGCTGGACGGTCAGCGCGATGGAGCAAGATGACACAGCGGCGCGGCTGACGCTGCTCGACCGGTCGACCGGAGCCGAAACCACGCTTACGGCCGGTTACGCCGTCGGCTCGGACGGCGCCAACTCCTTCGTCCGGCAGGCGATGAACGCTGAGGTCGAGGACCTCCACGGCACTCAGCGCTCCCTCATCATCGACATCCACCCCTTCGAACACCCCGCACAGCTCCCGGCGGACAGCGGATTCATCCTGTGCCGGGGGAAGCGGCCCGTGACCTACCTGCCGATCTTCCCGCCGATGCTCCGTTTCGAGTTCATGCTGCTCGACGAGGACGACGCCGCAGAACTCGAACGACCGCAGTCGGTGTACGAGCTGCTGAGCCGCTGGCTGGAACCGGGCAGCTACCGGATCATGCGCACCGACACCTACCAGTGGCACGCCCGGCTCGTGCGCGGCTGGCGGTCGGGCCGCCTGCTGCTCGCCGGGGACGCCGCACACCAGATGCCTCCCATGCTCGGCCAGGGCATGTGCTCCGGGCTGCGCGACGCGGCGAACCTGGCATGGAAGCTCGCCGCCGTCGTGAAGGGCGAGAGCCCCTCGGCGCTGCTCGATACCTACGAAAGTGAGCGCGCCCCGCACGTGCGCCCCTATATCGAGGAATCCGCCCGGCAGTCCAACCTGATCGAAGCGCTCGGTACGGGCGCGGTTCCCGAGCCGAACGGAACGCGGACGATCGAGAGGTTCCGGCCGCTGCTGGGACCGGGCCTGGTCACCCAGCCCGGCGGCGCCATCGGGCAGTTGAGCCCGCAGCCGCGCGGCGCGACGGGGGAGAGGCTGGACGATGCGAGCGGATACGGCTTCACCGTTGTCGGGAGCCCGGAGGTGACCTCCGCCGTGTCCGCGGACGTGCGGCAGATGTGGCGCCGGCTGGACGCCGTGGTCGTCCCGGAGACCGGACCGGCCGTCGACCGCTGGCTGGCCGCCCACTCGGCGGTCGCGGCGATCATCCGTCCGGACCGCTACACCTTCGCGCTGGCCACCGACACGGCGGAACTGGAGCAGGCCACCCACGACCTGGCGCGGACGGCATCGACACAGGAGGCGGGGGCGTGAAGAAGTACGCGGCCGGGATGAGGTGGGGGGAGGGACCCCGCTGGCAGCGCGGTGCGCTGTGGCTGTCCGACACACAGGGCGGGAAGCTGTGGACCGACCACGACGGTCCCTGGCGGGGCATCCGGCTGGACGCGGTACCCAATGGCTTGTGGTTCCTGCCGGACGGGCGGCTGGCCGGCGCCATGATGCATGAGCGGCGCATCGGAGTGTGGACCGGTGAGCAGTTCGCCACCTACGCGGATCTGAGCGCGGTGGCCACCGGTCCGCTCGGCGACATGGTCGGCGACCCGCACGGCAACCTCTACGTGGACGATGTCGGCTTCGCCGCGCACGCCGGTGAGCCGCCACGGCCTGGCCGGCTGGTGCGCGTCGCAGCGGACGGGTCGGTACGCGTGGCCACCGAAGACGTCGAGTTCCCCAATGGCCTGGCCCTCGTCGACGACGGTCGCACCCTGCTCGTCGCCGAGACCACCCGGCAACGGCTGACCGCCTTCACCGTCGCGGACGACGGGGCGCTCACGGACCGGCGCACCTACGCCGACCTCGCCCATCTGGTCGGCGCCCACGCCCGGCCGGACGGCATCTGGCCGACACGAGACGGCGTCTGGGTAGCCACCACCACCGGACACGCCGTCGCCCTGGTCCGGGAGAACGAGCTGGTCACCTCGGTGGACACCGGGGCGCTGCTGCCGATCGCGTGCTGTGGCGACGGCGGGAACCGGCTGTTCGTCACCCTCGCCGACACCCAGGGCCTCCCGCTGGGCGAGGCCATGGCCGCGAAGGCGGTGCACACGACGGTCGCACTGTTCGAGGGCACGAAGCAGAGGGAGGCCGGGTGAGCACGAAGCAGCCTGACTGGACCCCGACGCCACGGGCCGTCGAACACTCCCGGATCACCGACTTCGCGCGGTTCGCCTCGCGCCGCGCCGGACGCGACCTGAGCGGTGACTACCACGCGCTGTGGGCGTGGTCGGTCGATGACGTGAACGGCTTCTGGGCCGCGGTGTGGGACTACTTCCCTCTGCCCGAGCGCCCGGCGGGCCCCGCGCTGGCGACCGAGGCGCTGCCGGGAGGCGTGTGGTTTCCCGGCAGCACGCTGAACTACACGGCCGAAGTCTTCCGCGACCGGACCGGCACCGACATCGCCGTCATCACGGTGACCGAGGACACCGGCCCGGTGGCCATCACCTGGCACGAACTGCGCCGTCAGGTCGCCTCACTCGCGCAGGCGCTCACCGAACTCGGCGTACGCATGGGCGACCGGGTGGTGGGGTACCTCCCCAACGGCGTGCAGGCCGTCGTGGCCTTCCTCGCCACCGCCGGCCTGGGCGCGACCTGGGCGGTGTGCGGGCAGGACTACACCGCCGCCGCGGCCGAAGCACGGTTCGCGCAGCTCCGGCCGACCGTGCTGATCGCCGCGACCGGCTGTCTCCACGGCGGAAAGCACATCGACCGCCGCGCCGATGTACAAGCCCTGCGCGACGCACTGCCGACCCTCACGGCGACCATCGCCGTGGGGGACGCGACAGGGGCGGTGCCCGGTGCCCTCCCGTGGTCCGCGCTCACCGAGCGTGATGCCGAACTGGCCCCCGTACCAGTCCCGTTCGACCACCCGCTGTGGGTGGTGTTCTCCTCGGGCACGACGGGACGGCCGAAGGGCATCGTGCACGGGCACGGCGGGGTCGTGCTCGAGCAGCTCAAGAACCTGGGCCTGCACCTGGGCCTGCGCCCCGGGGACCGTCTGCTCTGGCACACCACACCGAGCTGGATGATGTGGAACGTCCTGGTGGCCGGCCTGCTACTGGGCGCCACAGCCGTCTGTTACGAGGGCAGCCCGGCCCATCCCGGCACCGATGCGCTCTGGCGGCTCGCGGCCCGACTGGAGGTGAACGTCCTGGGCACCAGCCCCGGCTACCTGGCGGCGTGCCGCAAGGCCGGTGTGCGGCTCGCCGACCACCATCCGGCCTCGCTCGAGCGCCTGGGGGTCACCGGCTCGGCGTTCCCCGAAGACCTGCAACACTGGGTCGCCGGCGAGCTCGGGCCCCGGACACAGGTAGTGAGCACCAGTGGCGGCACCGACGTGGTCACCGCGTTCCTCGGCGCCGCACCCACCACGCCGGTCTGGGCCGGTGAGCTGTCCGCCCCCTGCCTGGGCGTGGCCGTGGAAGCCTTCGGCCCGGACGGCAGGCCGGTGCGGGGTGGCGAGGTGGGGGAGCTGGTGGTGCTCCGGCCGATGCCGTCGATGCCGCTGTACTTCTGGGACGACCCGGACGGCTCGCGCTACCGCGGCGCCTACTTCGACGTCTACCCGGGGGTATGGCGGCACGGCGACTGGATCACCATCACCGACCACGGCTCGGTGATCATGCACGGCCGGTCCGACGCGACGCTGAACCGCCACGGCATACGTATGGGAAGCAGCGACATCTACGGCCCGGTGGAGCAGCTCGAGGAGATCGCGGAAGCCCTCGTCGTCGGGGTCGAGCAGGACGGCGGCGGCTACTGGATGCCGCTGTTCGTCACCACCACCGACGGCATCGACGTCGATGCCGTGCTGAGCGAGAAGATCCGCGACGCCATACGCCACGGCGCCTCTCCCCGCCACGTCCCCGACGAGATCATCCAAGCCCCCGGCATACCGCACACCCGCACCGGCAAGAAACTCGAAGTCCCCGTGAAACGTCTGCTGCGCGGAGAGGCCCAGCACTCCGTGGTCGACCCCGGCAGCGTCGACCGACCCGAACTCATCGACTGGTACGCCCGCACCGGCGCCGCCCACCGCAGGCACGACGGCACCGCTGCCGGCTCCGTTGCGTCCCGGTCACCGAATGGCTGACCGCGCGGCGTCGACCGCCGCCCCGGCAGCGGAGCCGGGGCCCGGAATCCGCCGGGCGGGGGCGGACACCTCTCGCCCCCGCGGGCAGGCAGCCGGTCTTCGGGCTCTTTCCGCCGCCGGCCACCGGCACACCACCACAAGGACATGTGACGAAGGAGTCCTGCCATGACCTACATCGCGCTGGAAGAAGCCTTCACCATCCCGGAGCTGTTCGCGCGCCAGCCCTCGACGCCCCAGAAGATCCAGGTCAGCGACCAGTACGCCAAGGACTGCCGACGCCGCCTGGCCGACTTCGAGGAGCACCGTCTTCCCGAGATGGACGCGCACGGCATCGACATCCAGGTCCTGTCGCTGAGCGTCCCCGGTATCCAGGCCGACACCGACGCCGGCGCCGCCGTCGACAACGCCCGGTTCGCCAACGATCACCTGGCCCGGACCATCGCCCGCCACCCGACCCGCTTCAAGGGGTTCGCCGTCCTGCCTCTGCAGGACCCCGCCGCCGCCGTGATCGAACTCGAACGCTGCGTCGAGCAGCTCGGCTTCAGGGGAGCACTGGTCAACGACCACACGCAGGGCCGGTACCTGGACCATCCCGCGTACAGGGAACTGTGGAGCGCGCTGGAGGAATTCCGGGTGCCGTTGTACCTCCACCCCGGCTCACTGCCCCGCGATGACTGGCACGTGATGCGCGGACGGCCGGAGATGTACGGGGCAAGCTGGAGTTGGCAGGCCGAAACCGGCGGCCACGCTATGCGGCTGGTCTATGCCGGAGTGTTCGACCGGCACCCCGGTGCGACCCTGATCCTCGGGCACCTCGGCGAGTTCCTGCCGTTCCAGCGCTCCCGCTTCGACTCGCGCTACCGCTCGCTCCAGGTCGACGCGCCGCTCGAGCGGATGCCGTCGCAGTACTTCGGGAGCAACATCCTGATCACCACGAGCGGGGTACTGGCCCCGGAGGCCGTGCAGGCCGCCGTGCTGAACATCGGGGCCGACGCGGTCATGTTCGCGATCGACTACCCGTACGAGTCCACCGCCGAAGCGGTGGACTCGATCGAGAAGTGCGACCTTTCACCCGAGGTGAAGGAGAAGATCGCCCATCTGAACGCCCGGCGCGTGCTGGGCATCTGACCAGCATCTGACCAGCACGAAGCCGTGCAGTGCTCGAGGCGACCAGGGCAGGCAAGGTCGACGCGGGATACCGCGGCCTGGCCAACGAGTTCCCCGGCCAGATCATTGCCCCGCCCCGTAATTCGAAGGACGATGCCTCGGTCGGCGACCAGTACGCCTGGCGCGAGCAACGGCGCCGTCGGTCCTCCGCACGGATCTGTGTCGAGCACGCCAATGCCGAACACAAACAGTGGCGCCCGCAGCGTATCCGCGGCCCGCTCCTACCTGGCCTCCCTCACCGTGACCACCGAGCACTCCCGCACCGGCTACAGCCGGAAGAACGCCCTGTCCTCCGTCCTCAACGGCTGCTGAACCCGCTGACCCCAGCGGCATCCTGACCGCCACGCATCGCAGGAAGACCCCGCCCAGCATCCGGGCAACCCGCGGCCTGTGCCGACGACGACCCTGATCCGCCATACCTGGGTAGGCCGCCCGCCCAGCGGCTTACCCAGACACGGCCCAGCACAGAAGAATGGAGCTGGCGGAGCCGGACGAGCTGGACACGGACCCCGTCGCGGCGGTGTCCGCGCTCGCCTTCGCTGCGCTCCAGGCGGTGCAGCAGGCGGCGCCGGAGTACCGGCGGTGCTGGGCCGGACCGAGGAAGCCGAGGCGGAGGCACGGCGGGCGTACTCGACCGAGCAGAACCGCCGCTGGTTCCGCGCGAAGCCCAACAGCGCGGCGCGGTGGCCGCCGCGGCGAAGGCCGCCGACGCCGCCCGGGAACGCACAGCCCAGTACCTCCTGGCCATGCGGCTGGAGCATCTGCATGAGCAGGCCGAGAAGGACCGGCCACGCGAGCTCGCCGCCCGGCTCCTCGACGGCGACAGGGCCGGGGCGGTGATCACATGACCACCGAGCCGAGCAGCGTCGACCTCGCCCGCCAGGCCCTGGCCGCCGCCCGCGGCAGGCGAAAGAGAACCGCGGCCACCGCAAGGAGAAGCCGAAGCGGCGCACCGGCGGCGGGGCGGCCGCGAGCCGCTCGGACTCAGCACCGCGATCACCTGGATGATGACCGAGCGCGGCATGGCCGCCCCGGCTGCCGGCGGCGACATCCTCGCGCAGTGGGACGACATCCTGGCCACGGCCGCCCCTGAACTCACCGGTCACGCCCGCGCGGTGGGGGTCGATGCGGGCACCGGCCGCCTGGGCGTCGTCCCCGACGCCCCGGCCTACGGCACCAAGCTGCGCTGGAGCGCGCCGAAGCTGATCGCGGTGGCCAACACGAAGGTGCCGGACGCGAACGTGCACACCCTGTATGTCCTGCCGCCCGCACCCGGCGACGCTGGCTCCGCCTCGGCGTCCGCCGAGGCGGACCTGCGGCCAGTTTTCCCTGGTCACAGTCGTGTTAGCCGGATGTTAGTGGGGCGGCAGGGGTGCGGCAGTGGTGCGGTAGTGGTCCCGGTCAGAGTTGTTGTCGTACCGAGCAGAGCACGACACCGACCGCTCCGGGGGACCCGAAATGCGTTCCGACACCACTGCCCGCATCGCCCGCCGTCGTACCGTCCGCGTGGCCGCCGCGGTCCTGACCGCGGCCGCCGCCCTGACCCTGAC
>NZ_JAHLEM010000517.1 GCF_018883605.1 Streptomyces niphimycinicus
GCGCACCGGCGGCCGCCGCCGTGCGGCCCTGCGCCGCAGCAGGCGCCTGGTCGCCATTCACCGGCGCCGCCCCCGGCGCCGGCGCGGCCTCGGTGAAGTCCAGCCGCATGCCGGTGGAGAAGTTCCCCAGCCGGACGATCGAACCGTGGCCGATCTCCATCCGCTGGACCCGGCGTCCGTCCGCGAACGTGCCATTCGCGCTGCCGAGGTCCTCGATGACCCACGTTCCGCCGACGCAGCGGATCGTGATGTGCCGCCGGGAGACTCGGCGGTCGATGGTCGGGATGTCGGCCTGCTGATCGCGCCCCACGGTATAGCTCCGGGACGCGTCCAGGGTCCAGGTGCGTCCATTGGCATGCAGTACAAGTTCCGGCACGTCTGTCCCAAGTCGATCGTGTGCACCGAGGCCGTCTGCGTGAGGATAGTCGACGGCTCGGACGGCTCCTGCGGATCCTGCGGTTCCGCCGGGTTCCCGGACGGCCCGGGAACCGGCGGGCGTCATGCGGTCTGCGGCGCGAGGCGGCCGAAGTGTTCGTCGGGTGTCACGGCGGTGTTGTGTCCTCGTGGGGTCGGTCAGTCGGTGTGCGGCCCGGACCGGGCACGCCGACGCGTACGGCCATAGCCGGTTGGGAAGAGGGCGCGGGGCATGCGGAGGTTGCGTGTCATGGCGCGGGGTCCAAACTTACTGTCCCGGCAGCGGTCGTTCGCCCGCGCCCCCGCGCCGGCCCCCGGCGCACAGTGCGTGGTCGATGAGGGTGCCGGCCGCGTTCTCCTGGTCCAGGATGTGCTCCGGGGTGTCACCGCGTGCCTCGGACATGGAGACCGCGGCACTTCGCCTGCCGTCGTCGGTAACCCCGTTGAGGGTGATGTAGCCGCCGTCCCCGCCCTCGTGGCTCCAGTACGTTCCTCCGCAGCTCAGCGGGCGTTCGACCAGGCCGAGCCCGTATCGGCCGCCGGGCCAGAGCTGTTGGACCTCCTCGCTCACGGGCCGTCCGAAGAGACGGGGCGGCCGGTGTTCAGGTCGGCGGTGCCGCTGGTGGCGACGGACTGCCGACCGCCCGGCGCGACCACGCGGGCCTGCACACCGCTGACACCGAGGGCGTGGATCGCCTCGGTGTCCTGACGCAGCCGCTCCACGGGGGAGGGCCCGGCGGGCCGGGCGACGGCGGTGGCCACCTCGGTGGCGAGCAACGTGGCGACACCGAGTGCCAGGGCGAGATGCTTTCGCAGAGTCGAAGACATGGCTGAACGCTGGATTCGCCCCCGACTCCGGGCGATCCGGCGCACCCCAGGGCCGGAATGGGGGATATCCCCCGACGGGCCGTCACCGGTCGTGCGGTTGCCTACGGCGGTTTCTGTCCACACATATGGTCCATACCAAACTCTTGACAGGATTTTCCTTCACTTCTTAAATCACGTAGTGAACTAAGTACCTCCCGGATCGCCCATCGCACCCGGTCGGCGCCGTAACCACGCGCTTCCACCTGTTGGTTCCACATGCGCCTGTGTCTCTCCGTACCTGTCATGCACATGCTTCTGGAAGGAGAGTCATGGACTCCCCGCGCTTACCTCGGCGACTGCTGCTCTCGGTCGTCTCGTTCCTCGCCCTCGCCTCCCTGTCCACCGGACTGGCGCAGGGCGCGCCCGCCTCCGCGGCGGATTCGGCCGCGCCACCGGCCGTGGCCGCCAAGGCCGCCGCCGTCACCTTCTCCGACGAGTTCGACGGGCCCGCGGGCTCCGCCGTCGACGGTGGCAAGTGGCAGATCGAGACGGGCGACAACGTCAACAACCATGAACGGCAGTACTACACGGCGGGCAACCGCAACGCCGCCCTCGACGGACAGGGCCATCTGGCCATCACCGCCCGCCGCGAGAATCCGGGCAACTACCAGTGCTGGTACGGAAGGTGCGAGTACACCTCCGCCCGGCTGAACACGTCCGGCAAGTTCACCACCACCTACGGGCGGGTCGAAGCCCGGATGAAGATTCCGCGCGGGCAGGGCATGTGGCCGGCGTTCTGGATGCTGGGCAATGACATCGGACAGGTCGGCTGGCCCAACTCGGGTGAGATCGACATCATGGAGAACGTGGGCTTCGAGCCGTCCACGGTCCACGGCACCCTCCACGGCCCCGGATACTCGGGGTCCGGCGGTATCGGCGCCGGGTACTCCCTGCCCGGTGGCCAGGCGTTCGCCGACGCCTTCCACACCTTCGCCGTCGACTGGAGCCCCAACGCGATCACCTGGTCCGTCGACGGCACCGTCTATCAGCGGCGCACCCCCGCCGACCTCGGTGGCCGGCAGTGGGCGTTCAACAAGCCCTTCTTCGTGATCCTCAACCTGGCGGTCGGCGGCTACTGGCCCGGAGACCCCAACGGCAGCACGGCCTTCCCGCAGCAACTCCTCGTCGACTACGTCCGGGTCAGCACCGACAGCGGACAGCCGGGCGGCGGCGCCATCACCGGCGTCGGCGGCAAGTGCATGGACGTGGCGGGCGCCAACAGCGCGAACGGCACGCCGATCCAGCTCTACGACTGCAACGGTTCCGCCGCGCAGCAGTGGACCGTTGGTGGCGATGGGACGATCCGTGCGCTGGGGAAGTGCCTGGACGTGGCGTCGGGTGGCACGGCCGACGGCAGTCTGGTCCAGCTCTATGACTGCAATGGCAGCGCGGCGCAGCAATGGGCCGTTCCCGCGGCCCGCGACATCGTCAACCCACAGGCCAACAAGTGCCTGGACGCCGCCGGTGGCAGTTCGGCCAACGGTACCCGGCTCCAGATATGGACCTGCACCGGCGCCGCCAACCAGAAGTGGACGGTGACCAGATGAACATGAGACTTCTGCACAGACCCGCGGTGCGCGGCATCCTGGGCGCGGCGGCCGTCGCCGCCC
>NZ_JAHLEM010000518.1 GCF_018883605.1 Streptomyces niphimycinicus
CCAACGGTACCCGGCTCCAGATATGGACCTGCACCGGCGCCGCCAACCAGAAGTGGACGGTGACCAGATGAACATGAGACTTCTGCACAGACCCGCGGTGCGCGGCATCCTGGGCGCGGCGGCCGTCGCCGCCCTCCTCACCGGCCTGACCAGCGCTCCCGCGAGTGGTGCCGTGGCGGCCACCGGACAGATCACCGGTGTCGGCGGCAAGTGTGTGGACGTGGCGGGCGCCAACAGCGCCAACGGCACGCCGATCCAGCTCTACGACTGCAATGGCTCGGTCGCGCAGCAGCGGACTGTTGGTGGCGATGGCACGGTCCGTGCGCTGGGGAAGTGCCTGGACGTGGCGTCGGGT
>NZ_JAHLEM010000519.1 GCF_018883605.1 Streptomyces niphimycinicus
CGGGCGCCAACAGCGCCAACGGCACGCCGATCCAGCTCTACGACTGCAATGGCTCGGTCGCGCAGCAGCGGACTGTTGGTGGCGATGGCACGGTCCGTGCGCTGGGGAAGTGCCTGGACGTGGCGTCGGGTGGCACGGCCGACGGCAGTCTGGTCCAGCTCTATGACTGCAATGGCAGCGCGGCGCAGCAGTGGTCGCTCCCGGCGGCGCGCGACATCGTCAATCCGCAGGCCGATAAGTGCCTGGACGCCGCCGGTGGCAGTTCGGCCAACGGTACCCGGCTCCAGATATGGACCTGCACCGGTGCCACCAACCAGAAGTGGACGGCGCCGGACGGTGGCAGCACCCCGCCGACCGGGCCGGGAGCC
>NZ_JAHLEM010000052.1 GCF_018883605.1 Streptomyces niphimycinicus
AGACGTTGTATCCGCCGCGGATGATGAGGTCCTTCTTCCGGTCGACGATGAAGTAGTAGCCATCCTCGTCAACACGGGCGAGATCGCCACTGTGGAACCACCCGTCCCGGATGGCTTCCGCAGTGGCATCCGGACGGTTCCAGTACCCCCTCATCACGTTTTCGCCGCTGATCGCGATCTCACCGACCTCGCCCGGTCCGACCGTGGTGCCATCGTCCGCGACCAGCATGAACTCGACCCCGCGGATGGGGAGACCGATCGAACCGGCCTTGCGCGGCCGGTCCGGAGGGTTGAACGAGGCGACCGGCGATGTCTCCGAGAGGCCATAGCCCTCCAGCACAGTGACGCCGAATTGTCGTTCGAAGCCGTGCAGTACCTCGACCGGCAACGAAGCACCCCCGGAGACGGCCAAACGCATCCGCGAGAGGTCGTAGCCGTCGCGGACCCCGGCGTGGAGCAGGGCCGTGTACATGGTGGGGACACCCAGGAAGACGGTGACCCCGTCCCGGGCCATGATCTCCAGCGCCTTGGCCGGCTCGAACCGCGGCAGCAAGGTCAGCGTGGCGCCGGCCGCGATGGCGGTGTTGAGTGCGCAGGTCTGTCCGAAGGCGTGGAACATGGGCAGACCGCCGAACAGTACGTCGTTCGACCCGATATGGAGCACTGTCTCGACCGTGGTGGCCGCGTTGGTCATCAGATTGCGGTGGGTCAGCTCGGCGCCCTTCGGGGTTCCCGTCGTGCCCGAGGTGTAAAGGATCACGGCAGTGTCGTCCGCCGCCCGGTCGACGATCTCGGGCATCGGTGCGGTGGCCCGCACGAGATCGTCGAATGCCGCGGAGCCGGTGACCAGGGACTCGGCGCCGACCTCTGCCGCGGCCGTCGTGACCTCGTCCGCGAACAGGGGGAACGTCACCACGATGCGGGACCCGGAATCCCGGAGCGCGAACGCGATCTCGCGGGCCTTCAACAGCGGGTTCATCGGCACCACTACTCCGCCCGCGCGGAGGATGCCGTAGTACACGATCGGGAAATGGGTGACGTTGGGCATGACCAGCGCGACGCGATCGCCCGGCCGCATGCCCTTGGCGCGCAACAGCGTGGCGACCCGGGCGCCGGCGTCGTTCAGCTCGGCATAGGTGAGGTCGATCTCGCCCTGGCGAAGGGCGACTCGGCTCCCGTCGGCCCCAGCGGATTCCGCCAGGAGTGCGGCGAGGTTGCTCATACGGTTCCCCTCAGAATTCGGCATGGTGGCGGTCACCGCAGGCGATGGGAGCCGCCGGGGCGGCGGTGTTGCCTCGCGATCACGTCGCGGGGGGCGATCCCGCCGCTGCCCGGGCCGTTGGCCATGTGCGGATCGCCCCAGAGGCCCGGCGGCAGGTCGCGTCCCTGCCGCAGGGCCAGCCACAGCCGCAGCACATGGCGCTTCCGCTCGGCCTCGGCGTGGTCCTCGTACTCCGTGCGGGAATGCAGCACCGCGTGGTTGTTCAGCAGCAGCAGGTCGCCGACCTCGAAGTCGACGTCCAGCCGAAGCTCGGGAGACCCCGCCAGTTCGTCGATGAGATCGAAAAGTTCCACGTCCGCCGGCTCCAGACGAGGGACCTCGGGGAAGCGCTGTGCGGATTCGAGGTAACAGCGGTGGTAGCGGATGCTGAGCTTGCCCCCGTACCAGCACGCGAGCGGAACCGCGTAGTACGGTCGCTCGCCAGGGGCCTGCTCCTCCCGGCGGTCGAGGAAATGCCTGCGGTACAGCCGCTCGACCAGATCCGGTCGCCGTGCCAGCACGGCGTTGTAGATCGCGGCCGAGCTGACGACCGCGGTGCGTGCGCCCGAGCGGGCCGATTGCAGACAGAGCAGCCCGAGGACATCGGAGCCGTCGGTGTGGAACGGCAGCCCTTCCCTGGTCTGATAGCCGCGCGTCGCGGGGTCGGCCATGGTTCGGCCGGTGTCCCGGGCGTGGCCGAGCACGTGGCCCGCCGCGTTCTGCGACACCGGAGTTCCCAGGTGCTGATTGAGTCCCCAGAAAATGGTGCTCGCCGTCGCCCGGCTGTACCGCTCGACCGGAATGCGTTTGATGAGTACGAAGCCATGCCCGTTCTCCAGTACGTCGGCGATGCGCGCCAACTCTCCGGCCAGGGTCGGCAGCGGAAAGTCGCCCGCGCTCACCTTCAACAGCGGAACACCTCGATCGCGTACCACACGCAGGGCTGCCTCGAGCTCGTCGATCTGCGCCGGTGTGAGCCGCAGGACCCACTCGTCGGAGTCCGCCAGGTCTGGGCCGTGCCACACGGCCCGCCCGGTGCGGGACCGGCGCAACACCTTGATCACGCTGGTCACGGTGGCCTCCCTGGGATCGTGGTCCGTCGAGTCGGAGCCACGGTCGGTTCCGGTCGGCTGGGATGCCGAACGTCGGGCGGCGGGCTCTCGCGGTGGTGCAACGTTAGGTCAGGCTCTGCCGCACCGCTTGACCCGGTGTGACATCTGACTTATCAAGTGGGGACAACCCCTGGAGTACGCGATGAAGCCACTCGTCCGCAACGCGGCGCTGAACAGCTACGTCGAGCTCAGCCGGTCGCTCGGCATCGACCCGCGGGTCCTGATGAAGCGGGTGGGCCTGGACCCCGTCGGCCTCGCGGTCCAGGACAGATGGATCTCCGGTGTGGCCGTGACCCAGCTACTCGAACTCTCGGCGGCGGCCTCGCGCCGCGAGGACTTCGGCCTGCTTCTGGCCGAGCGCCGCCGCCTCTCCAATCTCGGCCCCATCAGCCTGGTCATCCGTGAGGAGCCGGATGTCCGGAGCGCGGTCGAGCTTCTCGTACGCCACGAGTACATGTACAACGAAATGCTCCACAGTCGGCTCTCCGAGGCGAATGGCCTGGCCACCCTCAAAGTGGCCCTGGAGCTGGGTGAGGCCATGTCGACACGCCAGGCCATGGAGCTGGCCGTGATGGTGTTCCACCAGGTCCTCCGCGGTTTCCTCGGTGCTCGGTGGCAGCCGGTGGCTGTGTGTTTCACACACAGCGCGCCCGCGGACACCGGGACACATCGGCGCGCTTTCGGCCCCACACTGGAGTTCGACCGGGAATTCAACGGGATTGTCTTCTACGCCAGTGATCTCAACGTGCCCAACCCCATGTCGGATCCGCTGCTCCACGCCTACGCGCGGCAGTACTTCGACTCCATCGCGGTCTCGAGGGACACGACCGCACCGGACCGCGTGCGCGAGCTGATCGAAGTCCTGCTGCCGACCGGGCGCTGTTCGATCGAGCAGGTCGCTTCCAGCCTCGGCGTCGACCGGAGAACCGTCCACCGGCACCTATCGGCCTCGGGCGAGTCGTTCTCCTCCCTTCTGAACGCGACGCGCACTCAGCTCGCGGAGCAACTTGTGGCGAACCAGCGCCGCTCGTTAACAGAGATCTCCGGGCTGCTGGGGTTCTCCGCACCGAGCGCTTTCTCACGGTGGTTCAGCGAACAGTTCGGTTGCAGCCCGAGGGAGTGGCGTCTCCGGCGAACGAGGCAGCAGCATTCGGGCGAGGAGTGACCACCAGGCGATCCCTCACGCCGACTTGAGCCGCGACGCGAGGCCGGGGCGACGCCGGCCGGGGGCGCCGGTCCCCAAGTGATAAGTCGGGTGTCACCGGCGGTAAAGCGGGGTGGCGTAACCGGCCCTTAACGTTGTCTTACCGCAAGGGACACCGCAGACCTCACCAGGACGAGCAGAAACCCTGCTCGCGGTGCCATGCGCCCTGCCGGGACCCGCTGATCGTATCCGGGCACCTGGCGAGTCCGGGAATCCCGTCCGCAATCCCGCTTCGATCCCCGCCGTCCTCCTCAGACCTCGCATCGCAGGCAGTGACGCGTATGGCGTGGCGAGTGAGGACCATCAGACAAAGGAGATGGACCGTGCACTTCTTCGATGACTCCCTGTACCCGGAGAACCAGGAGAAGCTGGTCATCCAGGCCGCGCCCTACGGGCCGGAGTGGCTGCCCGGTGATGCCGATGACCTCCCGCTCACGATGGACGAGCACGTCCAGGCGGCGGTCGACTGCTACAACGCCGGCGCCACGGTTCTGCACATCCATGTGCGCGAGCTGGACGGCCACGGTTCCAAGCGCATGTCCATGTTCAACGAGCTGATGGCCCGGCTGCGCGAGGCCGTGCCGGACATGGTCCTACAGATCGGCGGGTCGATCTCCTTCGCTCCCGAGGACGAGGGTGGCGACGCCAAGTGGCTCAGCTACGACACCCGCCACATGCTGGCCGACATCACCCCCCATCCGGACCAGGTCACGATCGCGATCAACACCAACCAGATGAACATCGTCGAGCTCTTCGACGACGAGGACATCGAGGGCACCTCGATCTCCAAGCCGGGGTACTACCAGGCATACCGGGACATGGTGGTCGAGGCCGGACCGGAGTTCTACCTCGAGCACCTCGAGCGGCTCCGGGCCAACGGCATCCAGCCGCACTTCCAGCTCGCCAACCTGTCCCAGCTTGAGACCGTGGAGCGGCTGATCCGAAAGGGTGTGTACAACGGCCCGCTGGTGCTCAACCTCGTCGCCATCGGCGGTGGGTTCACCGGCCGGCACCCGGCCGACCTGATCGAGTTCATCCGCCGTGTCCCGGACGGCGCCGTTCTCACCGTCGAGGCATCCATGCGGGCGGTGGCGCCGATGAACGCGATCGGCATCGCCTTGGGCACGCATGTGCGGGTGGGCAACGAGGACAATCTGTGGCGCCACAAGGGCGAGCGGATCTCGTCCGTGGCGCAGGTCGAGCAGATGGTCCAGATCGCGAACGCGCTCGGCCGGGAGATCGCCACCGGACAGGAGGCGAAGAAGATCTACAAGCTCGGCGAGTGGTACTCGGACACCGACGAGACCCTGGCCCAGCTCGGCATGGTGCCCAACCGCCGTCCCGGCCGGCGCGGCTCCATGCTGCGCGACACCAAGAACTGACCCAACCCGTCAGCGGCGGTCGCGGAACCCGCACGGTATCCGCCCCGGGCGATTCCGTCCTCGGCCCGTGACCGCCACCCCGCACATGAGTAAACGGAGCAACTTGTGGCACATGCCATTCGCTTCCACGAGGCCGGTGGACCGGACGTCCTGAAGTGGGAAGAGGTCACCGTCGGTGACCCGGGCCCGGACGAGGTACGGATCCGGCACGTCGCCGTCGGACTCAACTTCGCCGACACCTACTTCCGTACCGGCCTGTACCCGGCTCCGCTGCCCGCGGGGCTCGGCGTGGAGGCTTCCGGTGTGATCGAGGCAGTGGGCGAGAACGTCACGCATGTCACCGAGGGTGACCGCGTGACCTACACCGGCAGCCCGCTGGGCGCGTACAGCACGGAGCGGGTCATGCCCGCGGACTCGCTGATCAAGCTGCCGGAGGAGATCAGCTACGAGACCGCCGCGGCGATGACCATGCGCGGCCTCACCTCGTCCTACCTGCTGCGCCGTATCCATCCCTTGAAGTCCGGCGACACCGTACTGCTCCACGCGGCGGCCGGCGGCGTCGGCCTGATCTTCTCCCAGTGGGCCAAGCTGCTCGGCATCACCGTGATCGGCACGGTCTCCAGCGAGGAGAAGGCCGAGATCGCCCGCGCCCACGGCTGCGACCACATCATCTACTACCGCCGCGAGAACGTGGCCGAGCGGGTGCGCGAGCTGACCGGGGGCAAGGGTGTCCCGGTCGTCTTCGACAGCGTCGGCAAGGACACGGTCGCCGGATCCATGGCCTCGCTGCGGCGCCGCGGCCTGCTGGTGTGCTTCGGTACGGCCTCCGGTGTCCCACCGCTCGACGCCATGCAACTGGCCATCCACGGCTCGCTGTTCGTGACCCGGCCCGCGCTGGCCGACTACATCGCCGAACCGGCCGAACGGGCGGCCCTGGCGGGCGAGCTGTTCGGACATGTCGCGGCCGGCCGCATCAAGATCGAGATCAATCAGCGTTACGCCCTCCAGGACGCGGTGCAGGCACACCGCGAAATGGAGGCGGGACGAACGACGGGATCTTCCATCTTCGTCCTCTGAGCACTCCGTGCCCCCCTCAGTCATCCCAGGAGTGAGCACCATGCCCCAGACCATCCCCACGGCGAAAGACGACGCGCCTGCCCTGGTGCGCCCGAGCGTCCTCCGCACCTCCCTCACCGCCCAGCCGCTGACCTGCACCATCGGCGCCGAACTCTTCGGTGTGAACCTCGGTGACGCCGCACGCGACGACGACCTGTTCGCCGAGATCAGGAATCTGCTGCTGCGGCACAAGGTCCTGTTCGTGCGCGACCAGGACATCACCCGCGCCGAGCACGTCGCCTTCGCCTCGCGCTTCGGCCCGCTGGAGGACCACCCGGTGCTCGGCAGCGACCCGGACAACCCTGGGCTGGTCCGCATCTACAAGGACCTGGACAGCAAGCCCGAGCACTACGAGAACGCGCTCCACTGCGACGCGACCTGGCGGGAGTGCCCGCCCATGGGAGCCGTGCTGCGCTGCGTCGAGGGGCCCGAGGTGGGCGGCGACACGATCTGGGTCAACATGGCCGAGGCGTATCGCAAGCTGCCCGAGCAGATCAAGACGCAGATCGCCGACCTGCGCGCACGACACAGCATCGAAGCGACCTTCGGCGCCTGCATGCCGATGGAGCGGCGCCACCAGCTAAAGGCCCAGTACCCGGACCCGGAGCACCCGGTGGTGCGTACCCACCCCGAGACCGGGGAGAAGATTCTCTTCGTCAACGCCTTCACCACGCACCTCGTCAACTACCACACGCCCCAGAACGTGCGTTTCGGCCAGGACTACGCGCCCGGGGCGAGCCATCTCCTGAACTACTTGATCAGCCAGGCGGCCGTCCCCGAGTACCAGGTGCGCTGGCGCTGGCGGAAGAACAGCTTCGCCATCTGGGACAACCGCTCCACACAGCACTACGCCGTCCAGGACTACTGGCCCGCCGTCCGCAAGATGGAGCGCGCCGGAATCGTTGGTGACAGAACCTTCTAAGCCCCGGTCCACGACGAAAAGGTGACGACCATGGGACTGCAAACGACTGCCACGAAGGTGCCGGAGACGTCTCCCGTCACACCGGCCGTGTCCCGCGGCTATGCCTGGCTGGTGTTCGCCCTGAGTTTCGGGCTTCTGCTGTCCGACTACATGTCGCGACAGGTCCTCAACGCCGTCTTTCCTCAGCTAAAGGCCGAATGGCTGCTCTCCGACTCCAAGTTGGGGTCGCTCAGCGGCATCGTGGCCCTGATGGTCGGTGTGCTCACCTTCCCCCTGTCGCTCCTCGCGGACCGGTGGGGCAGGGCCAAGAGCCTGGTGATCGCCGCAGTGGTGTGGAGTCTGGCGACTTTGGCCTGCGCCGTTTCCGCCGGCTACGGCCAGATGTTCGTGGGCCGGTTCCTCGTGGGCGTCGGAGAGGCGGCCTACGGAAGTGTCGGTATCGCGGTGGTTCTCAGCGTCTTCCCCGTCCGTATGCGGGCCACGCTCTCCGGCGCGTTCATTGCGGGAGGGTCGTTCGGATCCGTGCTGGGCGTGTCGATCGGCGGCTTCATCGGCCAGGCGTACGGCTGGCGCTGGGCGTTCGGTGTCATGGGCGCCTTCGGACTGGTGCTGGCCGCGGTCTTCGGATTCGTGGTCACCGACAAGAAGCTCGGGTCGGTCGCGAGCAAGGACAGCCGCCAGTCCGGTGAACGTCCTCCCCTCGGGCCTCAGCTACGGCGGCTGTTCTCCTCGGTCTCCGTCATCTGCGCCTACATCGGCAGCGGGGCCCAGATGTTCATCACGGCGGCCATGCTGGCCTGGATGCCCAGCTTCCTCAACCGCTACTACGACCTGCCTACCGGGAAGGCCGGACTGGCTGCCGGGGGCTTCGCGCTGATCAGCGGCACCGGAATGATCCTCTGCGGGGTCGTCGCGGACCGCCTCAGCAAGAGGGCCGGGATCCGGAAGTGGACCGTTGCGATCGCTTGCAGCCTCGGGTCGCTCGTTCTGCTGACGACCGGGTTCCAGCTACCGACCGGGCCGGCGCAGCTCATCGTGATCGCCGCCGGGACGCTGGTGGTCGGCGGCGCTTCCGGCCCGGCGGCTGCCATGGTGGCGAGGCTGACCCCGCCCGGCATCGCGGCGACGGCCATGGCCACACTCACCCTGGCCAACAGTCTGATCGGGATTGCCCCGGGGCCCGCGGTGACCGGCGTACTCGCGGACCGCTGGGGTCTGCTCGGCGCGCTGGAGGTGGTCCCGCTGACCGCGCTCGCAGGCAGCGTGGCCTTCGCCATCGGCAGGTTCTCCTACGACAAAGATCTGCGCCGCATGGGGCTGCTCCCCGACCCGGCGCTCCCGACCCCGGAGTATTCGTCATGAGCCTCACCCCCTCGCCGACGATCGTGATAGTCCCCGGACTGCGTGATCACGTGCCGGACCACTGGCAGACCATCCTCGCCAACAAGATCGAAAACTGCCGTTCGGTGCCGCCGCTGGAGAAGGACAGGCTGGCCTGCGACGCCCAGGTCGCCGCCTTGGACGGGTTGCTGTCGGACATCTCCGGCGAGGTAGTGCTGGTCGCCCACAGCGCCGGTGTGCTGACCACCGTGCACTGGGCGCAACGGCACCGTCGTCCGATCCGGGGTGCGCTGCTGGCGGCTCCGCCGGACTTCGCAACGCCGTTGCCGGAGGGCTACCCCACCCCGGAAACCCTGCGCGAGAACGGCTGGACGCCGACCCCGCGGACACCCTTGCCGTTCCCCAGCATCGTCGCGGCGAGCAGGAACGACCCCCTGGCCGCTTTCGGATGCGTGACCGACCTCGCACGGGCATGGGGCAGCCGCTTGGTGGACGTCGGACCGGTCGGACACCTCAACCCCGCCGCCGGCTACGGCGAATGGCCTGCGGCCGAGGAGTTCGTCCGCGAGCTCGGCCGAGTCTCGCCCCACAGGACCGTCTGACGTACGACGGCGCTCCCCTCCGGCTCCCTCCCGCCCGCCCAGGGCGGGAGGGAGCCGTCCGTACGATCCCGCCCATGGAGGCGCTCATGAGCACCGACACCGAACTGCTGTGGTCCCCGAGCCGCTCGATGGCCGAAAGGTCCAACGTCGCCGGTTTCATGCGCTGGCTCGGCCAGTCACGAGGACTCTCCTTCTCCGACTACCCGGAGCTGTGGCGATGGAGCACCACCGACCTGCCCGCGTTCTGGTCGGCGGTATGGGAGTTCTACGGCCTCGACGCCGTCAGCGACTACGATGTGGCGCTGGCCGACCCTTCGATGCCCGGGGCATGCTGGTTCCCGGGAGCCCGGCTGAACTTCGCCGAGCGATGCCTCGGCCGTGCCACGGACGCACGCCCGGCGCTGATCAGCGTCTCCGAAGACGGCGTTCCGGTGGAGACATCGTGGGCGCGGCTCAGGCGCGACGTCGCCGCCGTCGCCGCGTCATTGCGAGAGATGGGCGTGAGGCCCGGTGACCGCGTTGCCGGCTACCTTCCGAACACCTCGCACGCCGTCGTCGCGTTGCTGGCCAGTGCCGCTGTGGGCGCGGTGTGGACGGTGTGCTCGCCGGACTTCGGTACCCCCAGCGTGCTCGCGCGGCTGCGGCAGGCGCAGCCGAAGGTTCTGGTGGCCGCCGACGGCTACCGCTACGGGGGCAAGGAGTTCGACCGGCGTCCTGCGGTCGCCGAGATCGTGGAGGGGCTCCCCACGGTCCGGCATCTGATCGCGGTCGACCACATCCACCCGTCCGCCACCGCGGCGCCATGGTCGCGGCGACCTGATGTGGTGCCGCACACATGGTCCGCGCTGCTCGGGAACCCGGCCGAACTCGACTTCGCGGACGTCCCCTTCGACCACCCACTGTGGGTCCTGTGGTCATCGGGCACCACCGGTGTGCCGAAGGGCATCGTGCAGAGCCACGGCGGCATCGTGGTCGAGTTGCTCAAGGCGCTCGGCCTCGGCGTCGACCTGCGGAGCGACGATCGGTACCTCTTCCACACGTCCACCAGTTGGATGGTGTGGAACTTCATGGTCGCGGGCCTGCTGCACGGAGCCACGATCGTCCTGTACGACGGCAGTCCCACCTACCCCGATGTCAACGGAGTCTGGCGGGTCGCCGAGCGGACAGGCGCGACGATGGTCGGAGTGGGGGCGGCTTACCTGGTCGCGGCGGAGAAGGCGGACGCACACCCGGCGGCGGACATGGACCTGAGCGCTCTGCGATCCATCCTGCAGACGGGCTCGTCGCTTCCCGCACGCGCTTGGCGCTGGGTTTACGACCGTCTCGCTCCGGATGCCTGGCTACAGTCGATCTGTGGCGGGACCGACATCTGTTCGGTCCTCGCCGGAGGCTCTCCACTGCTGCCGGTGCGGGTCGGCCGGATCCAGTGTCCCGCGCTCGGAGTCGCCCTGGCCGCATGGGATTCCTCCGGACAGCCGCTGGTCGGGGAGCAAGGGGAACTGGTGGTGACCGCGCCACTTCCCTCGATGCCGTTGCGCTTCGTCGGCGACCCCGAGAACCGCCGCTATCTGGCGAGTTACTTCGACACCTATCCCGGAGTCTGGCGTCATGGTGACTGGGTCACGGTCGACCCGGACTTGTCGGTCGTGGTGGCGGGACGCTCGGACTCGACACTCAACCGCATGGGCGTGCGGATGGGGTCGGCCGACATCTACGCCGTTGTCGAGCGGCTCCCGCAGATCGCGGACAGTCTCGTCGTCGGTGCCGAACTGCCGGACGGCCGGTACTTCATGCCGCTTTTCGTCGTCCTCGCCGAAGGGGAGAGCCTCGATGACGCACTCCGGAACACCATCGCGACGTCGATCAGAGCCCAGCTCTCGCCGCGTCACGTTCCGGACGCCGTCGTCGCGATAGCCGCCGTGCCGCGTACCTTGACCGGGAAGAAGCTGGAGGTCCCGGTCAAACGCATCATCCAGGGCGCTCGCGCGGCCGATGTGTGCGCCGCGGGTGCCATCACCCACCCCGAGATGCTCGCTTGGTTCGCGGACTTCACGTCCGGGCTCCCCGCCGCAGGCTGACGTCGCGACCGGGCCCAGTATCGCCTCGGCGGATACGCGGAGCCCGGTCGCTACGACAGGGACCAACTCCCGCGGGACTCCCGCTTACAGGGAACCGGTCAGGAATTGGAGGACGAGGCTGGTGACCGAGACCACCACCCACAGACAGGCACCGAGGACGAGCGGTCGGGGGCCGGTGCGGCGCAGTGCGGCGAGGTCGGTGGACAGCCCCGTCGCGGAGAGCGCGACGGTGATGAGGAAGACCGACAGCTCGCTGAGACCGTGGTGGGCGGCAGCCGGGATGACACCCAGGCTGTTCGCCGTGGTCATCAGCAGGAAGCCGATCAGGAACACGGGTACCAGCTTGACCACCTGAAGCCGGGGACGGGCCGTGCCCTGCGCCGCGGCACGGTCGCGGCGTCTCACCAGCCAGGCCAGTCCCAGGCAGATGGGGATGATCATGAGGCTGCGGGTGAGTTTGACGACGACCGCGTAGTCCCCCGCGGTCTGGCCGTAACTGGTGGCGGCGGCGACCACTGAGGACGTGTCGTTGACCGCCGTGCCGGCGAAGAGGCCAAAGCTGTGCTGGCTCATCCCCAGGAGGTGGCCGAGCAGCGGGAAGGTGAGCACGGCGGCGACGTTGAACAGGAAGATGGTGGAGACCGCGTAGGCCACCTCGACCCCGGCCGCGCCGATGACCGGGGCGGCCGCCGCGATCGCCGACGCCCCGCAGATGCCCGTGCCCACGCCGATCAGCGTGCGCAGGTCCCCGACGATGCCGAGCCACCGGCCGATGCCGTATGCGGCGGTCAGACACACCACCAACGAGCCGACCATCACCGGAATCGAGCCGACGCCCACGTGGACGATCTGGGCCAGCGACAGTTGGGAGCCGAGGAGGACCACCGAAGCCTGGAGGATCCGCTTGCTCGCGAAACCGATGCCGGGGCGCAGCCGTGCTCCTGGCTTCTTCAGGGCGGCCAGCAGCACGCCGAGGACGATCCCGGTCACCGGGCCGCCGACGAGCGGGAACGCCTTTCCCACCACCGTGCTCGCCGCCGCGAGAACCAGGACGAGTGTCAGACCAGGCACGAGAGCGGCCGCGGCGGCCGTTCCCCGGCTTCTGGGCGGGTGGGGCGGCTTGGCGCGAGGCACGGCGGGCGGAGACGCTCGCGCCGGTTCGGCCTCCGGTCGGGTGGGGAGTCCGGTGAGGTCCTGACAGTCTGGATCGTCGCTCATGGTCTCGACTCTGATGCGCTCCGGACCGCAGTTGTAGCCCCGAGATCGTGAGGAGGTCATAGCCAAAGGGAATGACTATCGAATGAAAACGACCTCCACCGCGGCGGTCGGTGCCCCCACTCTCAGCCGGCACCGCATGACCGGTGGCTCAGCGGCGTACGGGCGCAGGGTGGGGGCCGCCGTCGTTCCGAGGCCGACGACGAAATGGCTTCACCGGCGTGTCAGCAGGTGGAGCTGGTCCGGGTGAGCAGGCTGAGACGCCATGGCAGGCCGTTGTAGTCGCCGCCGGCGGCCGGATCCTTGCCCTGGTACGGGTACTGGAGTTTGCAGGAGGGGACGGTTCAGCGTCGGGTCGTAACCGGCGCGGATCAGCTCCCCGTGACTGATGTCCTTCGTCCAGGCGCCGGACGGGAAGGCGGTGTTGCCGACCCGGGCGAAGGGGTTGCTTTCGGAGGCGGGCAGTAGTGTCCACGAGCCCGCGATGCTGCCGGAGGTCCAGGACCGGAAGTAGCGCCGTCCGTCCGAGCCGATCGCCTCGACGATCAGCAGGTACTGGTTGTCGCAGATCACCCACATGTCCACCCAGTAGCCGTTGCCGATGTTCTGACGGATGATGTCCGGCATCGACGAGTAGAAGTTGCGCGGGACGCTCCAGCCGTTGGGGTCGCTGATGTCGGTGTTCGTGGAGTACGAGGCGTTGCCGGTCTGGTGGACGAGGTACCACGTCTTCTGCGGTGCGAAGTAGAACACCTGCGGCGCCGCCCGGTACCCGGCGCCTATGGCGCCGCCGTCCAGGTAGTGGTGTGTGGCGGAGTTGGCCTGGGACCAGTCGGTTGGGGGCCGGGCTGGTCGACCTCGAAGAGCTGGAGACGGGAGGCGAACTCCGGCTCGCGCTGCGCGAAGGTGTCCAGACCGGCGCCCAGGGTGACGTACTGGGTGACGCCGCGGTCGGCCTGCTCGGCGATCAGGTCCTCGATGAAACGGGCGCGGGCCACGACGGCCGCCCGGAACCCTCTGGTGGTGTCCGGATCCATATCGGGGCGGCGGCGCCAGTCGTCGTCGGGGCCCGCCAGCCCAGTGGCTGGGTCAGCTCTTCCCGAGCGCCAGGCTGATTTCGACGTCGAAGAGATCGACGCCGAATGTCAGCTTGTTGACCTGAGGGGAGAGTGCCCCCGGAAGGCGGATGGCGCACTCACCGAAAGTCAGCCCCGATTCCTCCCTGAATGCTTCCAGATGGAACACGCAATCCGGTGCGTCGAGGCTTGTGAGTGCCTGCCTGGCGAGTGCCTCCGCTTGCTGGAACAGTGGCGCATGCCGCTTTCTGTCCCATATGTGGGCGGCCAGGACGCCGCCCTGCACGGCGCTCAGCGGTGATATGTGATTGCGGCTCATGGAGGACCATTGGAGATCGCCGTTCTGCCAGATGCCGTCTATATAGACTTCCGAGGCGTCCATGAAGGACTCGGCGACGATCTCGACATCCGACTGCCCGGAGAACGGCTGCATGGCCTGCGCGTACTCGCCCGGGGACCGGACGACGCTCGTGCGAAGGGCACCGGCACCGGTCGCCGGCTTGACCACGAAGATGTCCCCCAGCTCGTTGGCGAGATCCGTGAAGGATGTGCCGATGGGTATGTATCGGCAGCGTGCTCGCTTGACCTGCGGCGGCAACGTGCTCTTCTGGGGCGTTCTCGATGTCGGCGACACATCTGAAGCGTCGGCCCTCCGGTGTGTTCGCCGGCGCCTGCACGATATAGAAGGGGTCCAAGCCTCGGTGCCGCAATGCCTGGTCCGGGCCGTCCCGATGTCCGATGACAATCATCGTCGGCATTCGAATCATGTGTGGTCTCCGGCGTCCGCCTGGTGCCCGGCGTGGTCCGGGTCGAGACCGGCGTCGGCGGACGCGATGACGGCGCGTTCGGCGTCGATGTCGAGCGAACGGCACAGCACCAGATAGAGCAGGGACGACACGGCGAGTCCGACCAGCATGGTGATGTCGGCGCCCCTGACCCAGTGCGCGAGCGGCCCCTCCGCGTCTCCGATCACGGCGAACGGCAGCATCGAGACGAAGCCGACTCCATAGGCGGTGAGCCCGCGCCAGTTCCACCGGCCGTAGATGCCACGCGGGTTGAAGATCTCGCGGATCGAGTAGCGGCCACGCCGCACCACATAGAAGTCGATCAGGTTGACCGCGGTCCACGGTGTGAAGAGGTAGCCCAGGACGATCAGGAAGTCCCCGAAGGTGGTCAGGAAGTCGTCGTTGGCGCTGAAGGCGAGCGCGGTGGAGACCACGCCGATGGCCACCAGTGTGGCGATACGGGTGCCCAGGGTCAGCGGGATCCGCTTCACCGAGTCGATGCTGGACAGCAGCGTGAGGCTGCCGCCGTAGAAGTTGAGGGTGCCGATGCTGAACAGCGGAATCACCGACAACAGCAACAGCACCACACCGAAACCGGAAAATAGCTGGTCACCGGCGTTGACCACGGCATCCACCAGGCCCAGCTTCGGGAACAGCCCCGCGGCCACCGCCCCCACCAGCATCATCCACGCGCCACCGAAGCCCGCACCCAGATATGTCCACCAGAACGAGGAGCGCACCCCCACCGTCGGCGGAAGGTAGCGGGAGTAGTCGGAGACGTAGATGGACCACGAGAGCTGGTAGACGGCCGCGTGGAAGAGCTGGATCAGGAAGGGAGCGAGAGTGAAGGCGCTCAGATCGAGCTGGTCCGCGCTGAAGGGGGCGGCCACCACGATGCCCACGGAGAAGACGGCCAGGCCCGCGCCCGTCAGATAGGTCAGCCACCGGGACGCCTTGTGGATGAAGTCATATCCCACGACCGCGAGCACGATGGCGATCACGGCGTAGGCGATATAGCTGACCGACGGGGGAGTGTCCGCCAGGTGCTCCATCGTCGACCCGACCAGCACCTGGTTGAAGGCCGTGTAGCCGATGTACGTCACCAGCGCCACGACCCACACCAGCAGTGCGCCGACGAATCCGAACTGCGGCCGGGACTGGACCATTTGGGGCAGCCCGAGCTGCGGGCCCTGGGTGGAGTGGAAGGCCATGAAGAAGGTGCCCAGAGCGTTGCCGAGCACGATGGCGATGGCCGTCCAGATCAGGTTGCCGCCGAGCGCCACACCGATCGCGCCGGTGGCGATGGTGGCGAGATGTGCGTCCCCGGCGAACCAGACGGGGAAGAGGTGCCAGACCTTGCCGTGGCGTTCGGCGAGGGGCACATAGTCGATCGACCGGCTCTCGATGACCGGCCGGTGCCGGGCGGCGCCCGGAGTGTCCGGTGTCTCGGTCTCCTTGGTGGTGCTGACTGCCATACGGGTACTCCTGGGCGCGAGCGTGGCTGGGCGTGTGGTTGCGGATCCCCCCTGACGGTCGTGGTCGCGGCGGACCGGTTCAGCCCGTTCGGTTGAGCGCGGCGTACGCGAGCTGCTCCAGCAGCAACGCCGCCTCGCGCGGGGCATCGGCGGCCGCCGTGATCACCTGTTTGGCGACCGAGACGGCGAGCCGCGGCTGCGCGGCCAGCTCCGCGGCGATCTCCACCGCCTTCTCCCGTACGCCGCCCCCTTCGGCGATCTCGCCGATCAGTCCCCAGGCGTACGCCTCCCGCGCCCCGAAGCGGCGGCCGCGCAGTACCAGATCGCGGGTGCGGGCCGCTCCGACCTCCCGCACCAGCCGGGTCACCCCGCCGGAGCTGGGCAGAATGCCGATGCCCACCTCGGGCAGGCCGAAGACCGTGTCCGGGTCGGCCACCCGGATGTCCGCGGCCAGCGCCAGTTCCAGGCCGCCGCCGAGGCAGTAGCCCGACAGGGCCGCCACCGTGGGCTGGGGGAGGGCGGCGAACGTCTCGTACACGGCGCCGGACGAGCGGTAGTACTCGGCGATCGCCTCGGGGGTCATCTCGGGCAGCTCGCCGGTGTCCGCCCCGGCCGAGAAGGCGCGCGGCACTCCGGTGACGACCACGGCCCGGCTGGTGCGCACCTCCTGGCTGCGCAGGGCGTCGAGCAGGACGGACTCCAGATGGGTGGAGAGCGCGTTGAGCTTTCGCTCGCGGCGCAGTGTGAGCACGGCGATGTCGTGGTGTTCGCCGGTGCGCTCGATCTCCACGGTGCCGGCGTCCGGGGAGGCGGCGGGCGTTGTGTCGGTGGTGGTCATGGCGCTGGGTTTCTCCTGCCTCGCTGGTTGACGTCGTTGCCGCGCCACCTGTGGGAGTGGCGCGACAGTGGCGTGGTCGGCGGCAGGGGCCGTGGGCGTGGCCGTACGGCCCCTGCCGCCGGATGGTGCCGGTCAGCTCCCGGCGGTGAAGGACAGCAGGTCGTCCAGGCCGCGCTTGCCGACCTCGTTGGCGATGACCAGCCGCTGGATCTCGGAGGTGCCCTCCCAGATCCGGTCCACCCGCAGCTCGCGCCACAGCCGCTCGACCGGCATGTCCCGCATATAGCCGCGGCCGCCGAAGATCTGCACACAGCGGTCGACGATCCGGTTGGACGCCTCGGAGGCGGCGAGCTTGGCGGTGGCGGCCTTGGCGTGCAGGGTCTTGCGGTCGCCGCCCTGGTCGAACTCCCAGGCCACCTGGTGGGTGAAGGCGCGGTTGGTGGCGATCTCGGTCACCGAGTCGGCGATCATGCCCTGGATGAGCTGGCGGTTCATCAGCACATCCCCGCCCTGCTCGCGCTCCTTGGCCCAGTCCACGGCCAGCCGCAGCGCGCGCTCGGCGGCGCCGATGGTGCGCGCGGCGATCATCAGCCGCTCCTCGGTGAACCAGTCGCGGGTCAGGTCGTACCCCTCGCCGATCCTGCCGAGGACGGCGTCCTGGCCGACCCGGACGTCCTGGAAGAGGAACTCGGGGTGTTCGTAGACGAAGGTGTGGGTGTAGCGGGGGGTGCGCTTGACGGAGACGCCGGGGGTGTCCTTGTCGACGAGGAACATCGTCGGCTCGTCGTCCGGCCGCACATAGGCGAGGACGATGAGGAAGTCCGCCGCGTCGCCGACGGTCACGAACCACTTCTCACCGCTCAGGACATAGCCGTCGCCGTCCCGGGTGGCCGTGGTGCGGATGCCGGAGGGGTCGGAGCCGGCGTGTTCCTCGGTGATGGCCACCGCGTCGCGGCGGCGGCCCTCGATGTCCGGGACGAGGTAGCGCTCGCGCTGCTCGGGAGTGCAGGCGCTGAGGCAGTTGGCGGGACGCCACACCGCGTCCCACAGGGCGTTGGTGAGCTTGCCCAACTCGTCCTGGACGACGACCTGTTCCAGGATGGTGAGGCCCGCGCCGCCCCAGTCGGCGGGCATGTTGATGGCTTGCAGGCCGTGGGCGAGCACCTCGTCGCGGATGACGGCGTGGGCTTCGGGCGGCAGGCCGTTGTTGGCCTCGCACTCGTCCTCGAACTGCATGATCTTGCCGGTCAGGCTGGCGGCACGCTGCTTCAGTTCGGACAGACGGGGGCTGAGGGCGAATTCCACGGTGTTTCCTCCTGTTGATGTGGCGCGAGCGAGCTGATGTGGCGCGAGTGAGTTGATGTGGCGCGAGCGAGCGCTCCTACGTGTGGATGTCAGCCGGTGGCTGTCAGCCGTGTGGTGTCACCCCAGGACGATGCGGGCGTCCAGGCCCTGGCATCCGCGCGGCGTGGCGAGCAGCGGGTTGACTTCCAGCTCGGCGATCTCCGGATGGGCCGCCGCCACTTCGGTGATGACGGCGATGGTGCGGGCGAGTGCGTCGAGATCGACGGCGGGGCGGCCACGCACGCCGTGCAGCAGGGCCGCGGAGCGCAGCCGGCCCAGCAGCTCACGGGCCTGCCCGGGGGTGAGCGGGGCGAGCGCGAAGGCCACATCGCGCAGCACCTCGGTGGTGACCCCGCCGAGGCCGAGCATGGTGACCGGGCCGAACCGGGGGTCGCGCCGGACACCGACGATCAATTCGACACCGTCCCGCAGATCCGCCATGGCCTCGACGCAGTACCCCGGCGGGGACAGCCGCTCGGCCATGTCGGCGACGGTGGCGCGGACCGCCGGATCGCCCTCCAGCCCGAGCGCGACACCACCGGAATCGGACTTGTGCAGCAGGCCGAGCGCCTTGACCACGACCCTGCCGCCGATCTCGCGGGCCGCCGCCACGGCCTCGTCCACGGTCGTGACCAGGCGTGCCGCCGGGAAGTGCACCCCCGCGGCGCGGATCAGCTCGCGTGCGCTCCAGTAGCCGTCGTCCGACACCGGCGGCAGCGGGTCGGGCAGGGGCCGCAGCGCGGGGTCGGCGGCGGTGCGCCGGGCCAGCATCCCGAGGCTGCGGGCCGCTTCCTCGATGGCACGGAAGACGGGGACACCGTGTCGCTGTAGTTCCTCGGCGGCATCGCTGTAGGGATACATGGTGTGAACGGCCACCGGTTTGCAGCGGTCGCGTACCAGCTCGCCCATCTCGGCGGCGGTCTCGATCTCGGCGGCGGCCAGGGCGGCGCTGTACTCGCCGTAGCCACCGAAGTAGCCGGTGATCAGGACCGAGTCGGTGTCCGGCGCGTCGAGCAGATCGCCCAGCACCCGGGCGAAGGAGGTCACGTCCCGCTCGCCCATGCCCGCCAGGTCCACCGGGTTGCCCACCCCCGCCGACGGCGTCAGATGGCCGCGCAGCAGCCGCGACAGCTCGGGATCGAACTCCGGTACGGACAATCCGTACCGCTCGGCCAGATCACAGGCGACCGAGGCATGGCCACCGCCGTCGGCGAGCACCGCAACCCTTCGGGCGGGGGCCGCGCCGAACAGATGCAGCGCCTCCAGCAGGCTGGCCATCTGACGGGGGCTGGCCACCCGGTCGATCCCGGCGGCCCGGCAGGCGGCGTCGATCACCGAACTGTCGCTGACCAGCGCCCCGGTGTGCGACTTGGCTCCGCGTACGGACGCCTCGCTGGCGCCGACGGTGAGCAGCACCACGGGCTTGCCCATCGTGGTGGCCTCGGCGGCCGCGGCCACGAACTCGCGGCCGTCGCCGAAGTCCTCGCTGTACACCGCGATCAGCTTGGTCTCCGGGTGCACGGTGTACGCACGGATGAGGTCGGCGACGGTGAGGTCGGCCTGGTTGCCGAGGGAGGCGAAACGGGAGAAGCCGAGCCCCCGCTCGGCCAGGATCCGGCTGAGTTCCAGGGCCATGTTGCCGCTCTGCGAGATCAGGCCCACTGGGCCGGGCGGCAGTGGATTGGAGGACAGATACAGTTCGCTGCCGCTGTCCAGGACGCCCAGGCAGTTGGGGCCCAGCAGCACGGCACCCGCCTCGCGCACCCGCCGGGCCAGTGCCGCCTGCCGCGCCTCGCCCTCGGTGCCGAGCTCCGCGAAGCCCGCGGTGATGCCGACGATGGCGCGCGCCCCGGCGGCGAGCGCGTCCTCGACGGCCGACTCGAATCCGGCCGCCGGGACGGCGATCACCGCGAGGTCGGCGCGCTGCGGGAGTTCGGCCATGGAGCGGTAGGCGCGCTCGCCGAGCACCGGTTCACCGCGGCGGTTGATCAGGTACACCGGGCGCCGCTGCCGCATGCGCAGCGCCTGCACGCTGATCCAGTTGCCCCATTTGGTCTGGTCGTTGCTGGCCCCGACGATGGCGACCGCGTTGGGCGAGAACAGCGGTCCGAGGTCGCGTTCCGGAACGCGCCGCTCCGTGGCGGAGAGGGTCATGGGTGGTCCTTCGGGGACGAGTCCGGCGTGGTGAGGTCGGGTTCCGGCGCGGCGAGGTCGGGCACGGGGTGCCCGGCGCCCCATGCGTCCGCTCCGCCATCGACCACAACGGTGGTGCCGGTGATGTAGGAGCCCTGGGGGGAGGCGAGGAAGGAGATGAGGCCGGAGACGTCCTCGGGCCGGCCGAGCCTGCCCAGCGGCACCGACCTCTCCCAGCGCTGCCGGTCCTCTGGGGTGTAGTGGTCGTCCAGACCTCCGGTGGCGATGGTGCCGGGGGCCACGCACACGGTGCGGATGCCGTACCGGCTCCACTCCAGGCTGAGCCCGGCCGCCAGGTTCTCCACCGCGGCCCGCGCGGAGGCGGCGTGGGCGAAGCCGGGAATGCCGCGGCGCGGAGAGAAGGCGAGGAAGAACACGGCGCCGGAGCGCTGCGGAATCATCGCCCGGCGGGCGACCTCGCGGGTCATCGCCCAGGTGGCGTCCACGGCGAGCCGGTGCACGGCCCGCCAGCCGCCCGGGCCGATCTCCTCGGCGGGCGCCGAGAACTGCCCGCCCGCGTTGTTGACCAGGACATCGATGCGGCCGAACGCCTCGAGCGCGTGGCCCACGACGGTGCTGACGCTGCCCTCCTCGCGGATGTCCGCGGACACCGTGACGCAGGATCCGCCGAGGGACTCCATCTCGTCGGCGACCTCCGCCAGGGGCTCCGGGCGGCGCCCGCAGATCACGACGCGCGCCCCGCCTGCGGCCAGGTCCAGTGCGGTGGCCCGGCCGATGCCGGTGCCTCCGCCGGTCACCAGCGCGACCTTGCCGGTGTGGATATCCGGCCGTAGCCCGCCGCCCGGCGGCATCGGTTGATCAGTCCGCACAGAGCCTCCTCGATCGGTGCGCCAAAGGTTTGACTGATGCGTCAGTTAGCCCTCTGGGCGAGACTGGCGTCAAGGGGGTGCGGCAAGAAAATTCCCATGGAAGAAGGGCAGTTCAACATGGTCGTGGGACTTGCCGAGGAGTTGACGCGTCAGTCAGAATGACCGGACCCTGAGCGACATGATCAGACGCTGAGCACTGGTGCGGACGGGGAGCCAGGACCGAGGAATGGAGAGACGATGTGAGCACCGGCACGAAGACGGAGCCCAGGAGCGATGAGGACCGCAGGGTGACGATCCTCGACGCCACCTGGCAGTTGATCGCCGAGCGCGGCTTCCACGCGGTGCGCATCTCCGACATCGCCAAGGTCTGCGGCACCAGCACCGGCACGGTGCACTACTACTTCCCGGGGAAGAACGACGTACTGGCAGAGGCCCTCAAGTACTGCGTCGACCGGGCCTTCGCCCGCCAGTCCACCCAACTGCGCGCCATTCACAACGCACACGAGCGGCTGCTGAAGCTGATCGACATGCAGTTGCCACGGGTCGGCCAGGTCCGGGACGAGTGGGCCATCTGGCTCCAGTACTGGGCCGAGGCCACCATCCGGCCCGAGTTCCGCCCGGCCCACAACGAGTACTACGCACGCTGGCAGGAGACCGTGCGCCGGATCGTCCAGCGCGGCCAGCGGCAGGGAATCTTCCGCGCGGACGCCGATCCGCAGGTCGTCGCATTGCGGCTGACCGCACTCACCGACGGCGCGGCGATCCAGGTGCTGACCGGGGTACCCGGTATGACCATCGGCACCATGCGTGAACTCCTGGTGGATTTCGTCCACCAGGAGCTGGTGGCAGGCGCACGCTGAGCCGAGCCCGGCCTGGCGCGACGCCGCGCCGCATCGGCGGGGGAGGGACCCGCCGGGGCGGGATCACTGGACCGAGCGCCCTCTGCTTGGCCACGCATCCGCACTCGGCCGCACAGGCGCTGGGTGCACGCCTGGTCCGGGAAGGCAGGGTGATGTACAGCGTCCCCGACGAGTGGGTCACCGCGACGGTTGACGTCAGTCCCTGGCTCGAACAGAAGGTCGGTGCGGTATTCGCCCATCGCGCCGCCCCTCCCTGTCAGTCTGTGCTGAGACACCCGGTATGCCTGAGCGATATCAACCGCCTCGACACTCGTTCGCGCTCAGCTCTGCGGCCGCGCTCCGCTCTCCTCCGTCACTGCGTAGCCGGGCACGGACGGCCAGCGAACCGTCAGCACCACCGACTCCTCCTCCGCGAACCATGAGTGGTCGGTTCCGCGCCCCCACACGACGTAGTCGCCCTGCTCTTCCAGAAGAACGCTGCGGCCGGGGAGTTCTACGCGGAAGCGGCCGCTGATCAGAACCAGGAGCGCGGTGCGTTCCTCGCCCTTCACCCACTGCAATCGCTCGTCGCCACGGGGGTGGACGCCCCATTTGATCTCTACGGCCTCGCTGTGGCGCGGATCGTCAACGTCCTTGAAGTGTCCGAGGAGCCACCCCCGGTCCAGCGCCGCATCCTTGCCCGCATTGCCCACGTACACACTGTCGTTCACAGGACTGGACGCTAGCAGTCGCTCTTGCGGACACGATCCGCGCCTGATGCGCGCCGACGACCAGGCCCTAGTGTGCTGCCATGCGCGACGACACGCCTGACGAAACGCGCCGTGTCCATCTGGGCCGGATCTTCGACGAGGACGCGGAGCTGTACGACCGGGCCAGGCCCGGGTATCCGCCCGAGCTGTTCGACGACCTCATGGAGGTGGCCGGAACCGGCCCCGGCTGTCGTGTTCTCGAGGTAGGGGCAGGCACGGGCAAGGCGACCTTGCCGCTCGCCGAGCGCGGTTGCCGGATCACGGCCGTCGAGCTGGGCGCGGACATGGCGGCTGTCGCCCGGCGCAATCTGGCCGGGTTCGAAGCGGTGGAGATCGTCACGGCGGACTTCGAGACCTGGCCGCTGCCGGAGGAGCCGTTCGACGCGGTCGTCTCGGCGACGGCGTTCCACTGGATCGATCCGGCGGTGCGGATGGCGAAGGCCGCCGACGCGCTGCGGGCCGGTGGCGCCCTCGCCGTCGTCGCCACACAGCATGTGGCGGGCGGTAGCGAAGGGTTCTTCGTCGAGGTCCAGGACTGCTACGAGCACTTCGATCCGGCCACCCCGCCGGGGCTGCGGCTTCCGGCCGCAGCGGACGTCGACACCTCGGATCACGCGGATGAGGTCGCACGCAGCGGCCGGTTCGGACCAGTCGACTTCCGGCGTTACGAGTGGGACCTGACGTACACCACGGCGGAGTACCTGGCAGTGCTGCGGACCTACTCCGGCCACCGGGCGCTGCCGCCACAGGCCAGGGAGGGGCTGCTGGGGTGCATCGCCGGGCTGATCGACAGGCGGTACGGAGGACGGGTCACCAAGCGGTATCTCACGGAACTGCGGGTGTCACGAACGGCCCCCGCTCTTCGGTAGGCGCCGCTCCGGCCGTGCCCACCGCACACGCACATCCGCCGGCTCGCCCCTCAGATGATGACTCGGCCGCGCAGAATGATGCGACTCGGATGGGCCAGAGCCGAGCTGTCGAGGGTCGGGTCGGTGTCATAGGCGACGAGGTCGGCGGGGCCTCCATCGACCAGTCCGGGCAGCCCCAGCCAGGCTCGGGCCGCCCACGATGCCGCCCCGAGAGCCGCTTCCGCCGACAGCCCGGCGCGTACCAGCCATTCGACCTCCGACATGACCCTGCCGCAGGGGAAGCTGTCAGTGCCTGCCAGTACGGTGACGCCGGCTTCGTATGCGGCCCTGACGTTCGGCAGCATGCCCTCCCAGCCGGCCAGCCACCAGTCGCGACGTGCGCTCGGCTCCTCGGCGCGCCGTCGGTCGGCTCCCGCGCCGAAGACGCTGAGCGTCGGAACGAACGCGGTGCCCTGGGAAGCCATCTGATCGATCAGACCAGGGTCCAGGTGCATGCCGTGCTCCAGACTGTCGACGCCCGCATGAACGGCACGGCGGCTGCCGTCGGCGGTCTGGCAGTGGGCGGCCACCCGGCCGCCGACCGCGTGTACGGCTTGCACCACGGAGGTGAGGACTTCCTCGGGCAGTGCCGGTTCGTCGTACTTCCAGTCCACGACGACCTTGCACCAGCCCGAGGACGCCTTGGCTTCCTCGACGGCCGCCCGCACCAGATCCGCTTCAGTCACATCACGCCCGAAGCCGGGGAAGAAACGGCCCGGAGTGGCCAGCCACCGTCCGGCCGAGCGCACCCGCGGCAGCTCCGGCTCCTGATCCACCCAGCTCGGTATGGGCGCGGCGGACCCGGGCGTCCGGACCAGCAGTACGCCGGAGTCGCGATGATCGGTCAGATGCCGGCAATCCAGAAGGACCGCTCTTCCCGCTCCGGCAACACGACGCCGCGCACCTGGAGTACCACCGGCGAGCGCCTCCTCGAATCCGCATGAGCCGATTTGTCGATCTTACGGGTGGGCTCATATCCCGTGGGGCGCCCGCGCGGTACGCATTTCCGGCGCGGTGTCCGGCGTACGGGACTTTTGGTGGAACAGGCCGCGGCCGCCGACGACCAGCGCCCACGCCAAGAGGGGAAACGCCGCGACCCGCTCCATGCCTCCCATGCCGAGGCCGAGATAGTGACGGGAGAGAAAGAGCCCGAAGGCCGTGAGCGCGATGATTCCCAGCGAACTGCTCATCCGGCGCAGGGGAGCCGGGACATCGTTCGCCAGCCTGGCTCCTGCCAGGAGCAGACCGATGTTGCCCGTTCCCATGATGAGCAGGGCGCCCAGGACATGCTGGTTCTCGTGGACGTCCGCGGGTGCCAGCCCGGCCAGGACAAAGCCCACGCCGGCACCGGCCAACAGAAACCGGGTCACGGCCGAGGCGGAGCCTCGGCGCCACAGAACGCCAGTCAGGACGGTGCCGATCACGAGCAGCGTTCCCAGTGCGATGAACGAGGCGTTCATCGCGGCGTGTTCGGGCGAGCAGACATAGCGTGGCTCGGGATCGGGCTGCAGAGCGCAGTGAGCGTTTCCCAAGTCGCTGATGTTGTTCCATGCCCAACTGTACGGTCGCGCCCAGGCCGACTCGACGAACAAGTGGACCGCGAAGAACTGCACCACACCCACCACCCACGCGCAATATCCGATTCGAGCCTTCACCTGTCCGCCTTCTCTCGCACGATGATTGTGCAGACAGCGGATCATGCGGCGTCGGCCTCAAACACTCCGACAAGCCCCCGGAGCGAGGTGGGGCAGGCCCTACCTCGCTCCGCGTCTCAAGGGGGTCACGGAATCGCGGGAAGAGCGGAATTGAAGCTTCATCGCCGGCTCCCAGAGGCCGGGAAAAGAAAGTGGCCCTCACCGACGGGGGATGCGGTGAGGGCCAACCTCAGTGTGGCACGGCCGCAGCGCGGAAGCACGCGTTCCGCGCGTCACAGTCGCATATATCTACAACCGGAACGCGCCCGCCCGCACCGCTGCGGCGGTCCCGGCGGCCCTGACCTCCTACGTTGTGTCTCGCGAAGCGGCGGCCCGGGTCTTTCCGTCCGCCGTTCCCGGCGACCGCCGGCCTGGCGGCTGCCCTGTGCTGCGCGCCCCTGGCGGTGGCCGCCGCACCGGCCGCAGCCGCGACCGGCTCGCACGGTGACCCGCACCAGCCCCATGGATACGAGTGACCTTCAGTGTCAGATCACTCTTTCGCTGTCCGAGGGGCAGATCACCGTGCAGGGGGTGTTCGCCATCACCGGTGCCGGCCCCGGCGACATCACTTTGGCCATCACCGGAGGCACGGGGCGCTTCCGCACCGCCCACGGCTTCATCCACGCCGTCAACACCAGTAACACCGAAACGCAGCTCACCGTCCATCTCATCCGCTGAGCTGGAGAGCCGTAGAAGTTGGCGGGCGAAGGTCCGCGCCTCGTTCCCGTGCGCCCCACCGACTACCCTGATCTCCCACCGCGCCCCACGGGGCACGCGTCCTGCGAGAGAATGGCCCGAGCCCGAGCGAAGGCGTCTCGACTGGGGCCGCAGAACGTCACACCCGATGCGGGGAAGGGAACTCGGAGATGAGCGCACAGCCCGAACACCCCACCGACCGCAGGATCCCGGCGATCCCGAACACGATCAACGGCATCGGCGATGCGCTGTCCGGAGCGAACCGGGCCCACTTCTACGCCGAGGTCCTGGCCGCTGAGGAGGAGACCGTTCCCGGCATCATGCGCAAGTGGTGGAAGGCGGCCATGCTCGACAGCGCCCCCGGCGCGGCGGAGAGCCGTTCCAACGCCGCCGCCGGCACCCGCCTGGTCTCCGTGGAGGACCTCGCCGACCAGCTCGAGGGAATCAGCCGGTGACCGCCCAGCCGCGCCGCGGCTGGGCGGTGTGGACCGAGGAGATCCCCGCACAGACGCTGCTCGACATGCCACCGGACCTCTCCAAGAAGGTGGTGAACTTCCTCGGCGCGCTGGCCCTCGAAGTCGGCGGCGCGATCGACCGCGACCGGCGGCCGCCGGGCGACCCGATGGACGATCTCGGCGCCCGGTACAGCCTCCAGATCGGCGGGGAGCCGATCGTTTTCGAATACGTCGTACTCCCCGAACTCCGCGAGATCCGCGTCCCCGTATTGGTCTGGTTCCGCTGATCGGCCTCCTGTCGGCCCCGGTGCGAGGCGGTCAGGAGGGCGGCGTGGCGAAGTAGTCGCCGTGCTCCAGGTCGTCGAGCAGTGTCGGGTGGGTGGGCGACCAGCCGAGCAGCTCCTGGGTGTGAGCGCTGGAGACGGGCGCGTCGATGCCGTAGACGGTGGCCATGAACGGGCTGACGAAGTGCCCGGCGGCCTCGTCCGGGGTCAGCGAGACCGCGGGCAGATCGAGGGCTCGGGCGATCGTCTCCGCGATGCTCTTGAAGGTGACGCCGCTTTCGGCCACTCCATGCAGCACGCTGCCCGCGGGAGCCTTCTCCAGTGCCAGGCGGAACAGGCTCGCCGCGTCGAGCCGATGCACCGCGGGCCACCGGTTGCCGCCGTCGCCGACATACGCCGACCTGCCGGTCTTTCGCGCGGTGGCGACGAGCATGCCGATGAAGCCGTAGTCCCCGGGGCCGTGGACGGTGGGAGCGAGCCGGACCACGCTCGCACGTACTCCCTGGGTGGCGAAGTCGAGGCACGCTCGCTCGCCCGGGATCCGGAATCCGGCGATCCCGGCCGGGTCGGGCTCGTCCTGCTCGGTGGTCTCCCGGCCGAGGGGCATGACGAGCGTGCCGGAGGTGCTGACGAACGGCTTGCCCGAGTGCTCCAGCGCTCGGCCGAGCGTCTCGATCGCGGTCCGGTCGCGCCGCATCATGTCGTCGGGGTCGGCGAAGTCGCCGCCGAAGGCCATGTGCAGGACGCCGTCGGCGGCTTCGGCGCCGCTCCGCAGGCTGTCGAGGTCGTCGAGGGAGCCGCGGTGCGGTGTGGCGCCCAGCGACTCCAGTCGAGCGGCGGCGGCGTCCGAGCGCGCCAGGCCGGTGACGGCGTGGCCGGCCGCGACGAGCTCGGCCACGATGGCGGGGCCGGTCAGGCCGGAACCGCCGGTAACGAAGACATGCATGAAAGGCTCTCCCACTTAACGTCAGTGACTGGCGCTACTTAGTGCCAGTCACTGACTCTACGCGTAGTGCCAGTCACTGGCGCAATGTGGTGTCGGTCACTGACACAACGCGATAGACTCGGGGCGTGCCACGGAGCGGACTAGAAGCGCGCCGCCGTCTTCAGCAGGCGGCGCTGGAGCTGTACCGGGAGCGGGGGTTCGACCAGACCACCACGGCTGAGATCGCCGCCCGGGCCGGTGTCAACGAGCGCACGTTCTTCCGGCACTTCCCGGACAAGCGCGAGGTGCTCTTCCATGGCGAGGCCGACCTGCGTGCCGAGCTGATGCGATCGGTGGCCGAGGCGCCCGATGGTCTTCAGCCGCTCGACATACTGCTCCGCGCCTTCCGGGAAGCCGGACGGATCCTCGAGGAGAACCGGCCGTTCTCCGAACCGCGGCTGGAAGTCATCGCCAAGACACCAGCGCTCCGCGAACGCGAGTTGGCCAAGGCCGCGTCGCTCACCGAAGCCGTGGCGGAGGCGCTGCGGCAGCGCGGTGTCGCCGACCGGCTGGCCGGCCTGGCCGCCCAGACCGGCTGGGCCGCCTTTCACCAAGCGGCCGGGGCCTGGATCGACGACCCCTCAGCGAACCTGGACGCGCATCTCTCACGGGCCTTCGACGACCTGCGTGCCCTCTCCGCGACGTCGACAGGCTGAGCCGTACCGCCCGTCGTCCGGCCTGTGGCGGGTGTGGCGCGGGGCCGGACGCACAACGCCCCGGGGGCAGGCCGCTCGGCCTGCCCCCGGGGCGCCACCGCCGTCAGGTCCGCCGTGCCGCGACGCAGCGGGCATGGGCCGCCAGAAGCTCCGGCATCGTGAGCCGCGGGCCGTCCGGATCCTTCGCCGCGTCGTCCCAGCGGCGCAGCGCGACCGCGTCCGCACACAGCGGATGCGCCGCGAACTCCGCCGCCTCCTGCTCGTCCATCGGGCCGCCCTGGACCTTCAGCGACGCGATGGACGCCGGGCTGAGCAGGGCGTGGTACGCCGGATCGGTCGCCACCAGATAGCGCTTGGCCGGTACATGCTGGGCGATGACCCACGCCGCCCGTTCGCTCACCCGGCGCCGGGCGAACGCGGCGCCCGCCACCTCGTGCGGCAGGCCCGGGTGTTCGGCCCGGACCGGCCGGGCCCGGCCGATGTCGTGCAGTGCCGCGGCCACCACGAGTTCGTCGTCCGCGCCCGCGTCCCTCGCCAGCCACGCCGTCTGAAGCGCGTGGGTCCGCTGGTCGACAGCCTCCCCGCCGTACGGCAGGCCCGCGAGGCCGTCGACGAGTGCGGTCAGCTCCTCGCCCGTGAGCGGGGCAGCGGGAATACCGCCGGTCATCGGGCCTCCGTTCCGCGGATGGTCTCCGCCAGTTCCTCCGCGAGCCGCGGGGTCGCCGCCACCACACCCGACCAGCGGCGGGTGAGGTCGGGGTCGATCTCCAGCGGTCGGCCGTGCACATCGATCACCGCGCCGCCCGCCGCGGGGACCGTCACCATCGCGGCCGCCAGGTCCACGATCCGGTGGGTGTCGGAACCGGCGTCGGCGAACGCGTCCGTCGACCCCTCGGCCACCAGCATCGCTTCCAGACAACTCGTCGACAGGATGCGGATCCTGGCCGCCCGGTTCGCCACCCGCCACCACGCGTCGGCGATATGCGCCTGCGGCCGCAGCAGACTCACCGCCGCGCCGTCCAGCTCCGTACGGCCGTTTGTGCGGTACGGCGAGGGCCGGCCCGCCACCGTGTGCCAGCAGCGCCCGGTGTCCAGCCAACTGGTCAGCGCCTCCGTCGGCACTCCGTCCACCGCGATGACGCCCGCGAAGGCGGACAGGGGGACACCGGAGGCGGCGTTCGCCGTGCCGTCCACCGGGTCGGTGACCAGGGTGACGGCGGAGCCGTTGTCGATATGGCCCAGCTCCTCGCTGAGCAGATTGATCCGGTGGGCGTTCACGACCTCGGCGATCGCGGTGTCCACCAGGATGTCCAGCCGCATCGTGGCCGTACCGTCCGCGCCGACCTGTACCTTCTCGGCGAGCTGGGCCCGGTCGTACGCCTCGCGCGCGGCGCGGAACGCGTCCGTGGCGGCCCGGGTCGCCTCGGCCAGCGCCGGGTGGACGCCGGAGGGCAGATGCGGTTCGGGCACCGGCCAGGGGATCCGGCCGCTCATACCGCGTCACCTCCCGAGGCTCCCGAGGCCGCGCGCAGGACGGCCGCTACCACGGGCCAGGGGCGGCCCGGCTCGGCCAGCACCAGGTCGGCCCGCAGACCCGGCGCGAGCCGCCCGCGGTCCGGGAGACCGGCCACGTCCGCGGCGCCGCCGGTGACCAGGCCGACCGCCTCGGGCAGCGTCGCCAGCCCGTCCTCGGCGAGCAGCAGTGCCGCCGAGAGCAGCCCCGACGGCAGGTAGTCGGAGGCGAGCGCGGTGACCAGGCCGCGGCCGACCAGCTCACGGCCGGACGCGTTGCCGTTGTGCGAGTGGCCGCGCAGCACGTTGGGAGCGCCCATCACGACCGGCATGCCATGCTCGCGAGCGGCCTTCGCGGCCGCCGTCGTGGTGGGGAACTCCGCGACCGAGCCGCCCCGGTCGCACAGTTCCTCGATCTCCCGCGGCGAGCTGGGGTCGTGGCCGAGCAGCCGGATCCGGCCCGCCCCGGCCTGCTCGCCGAGCCACTCCAGCGCCTCCTCGCGGACGTCGAGCCGGCCGTCCCGGTCCTCGATCAGCCGGTCGACGTAGGCGCGGGCCTCCTCCTCGGTGACGCCACGGGTGCCGACGAGATACCGCTCGTAGTAGCCGCGGTCCGCGTACTGCCCCTGCCCCGGGGTGTGGTCCTCGTGCGACACCAGGACCGGCCCCCGGGCGGTGCCACCGATCTCCGCGAGCCGCTGCCGCAGTCCGGCCAGGCCCTCCGGGCAGCGGATGTCCAGCCGGTGCAGAATCCGGTGGTCCACCAGGCCGTCGCCGCGGCTCTCCACGGCCGCGCAGATCCGCCGTGCGCTCTCCAGGGTGCGGCGCATCCCGCGGCCACCGCTCTCCTCGAACGCCGCGCCGTGGAACGCCGTCGTCACACCGGCCGCGCGCAGCTTGCCCTCGAAGGACAACAGCGCGAATTCCATGGGCAGTTCGGCCCCGGGCCGCGGCAGCAGCTCCTTCTCCAGACCGTCGCTGTGCACATCCACCAGACCGGGCAGACACAGCATCCCCTGGCCGTCGACATCGGCCTCCACACCGGCCGGGTGCGGTTCGATGGCCGCGATCCGGCCGTCCCGGACCGCGACCAGCGCGTCGTCCAGCAGCCGGTCCGGCAGCACCGCCCGTACGTGCCCCAGCACATAGTCCCGGGGCGGGTCGCCCAGCGTCCAGCCCTGGGCAGGTGCCTCGGCCGGTCCCCTGCTCACCAGTCCTGTGCTCATGCCGCGACCTCCAGCATCTGCTCCGGCGCGCCCTGCCGGGCGATCCGTCCGTCCCCGACGAATACCACCCGGGACGCCAGCCGCCGGATGGCGTCCATGTCGTGGAAGACGGCGAGGACGGCGACGCCCTGCCCGGCCAGCGAGTCGACCAGCTCCAGCGCGGCCTCCCGGTTGGCCGGGTCCAGCGCCGAGACCGGCTCGTCGAGCAGCAGCAGCCGGGGCGGCTGCACGGTGCCCGCGGCGAGGTTCACCCGCTGGCGCTCACCGCCGGAGAGGACACCGCAGTCGACGTCCCACAGCGTCTCGTCGAGGTTCAGCCGGTGCAGCGCGGCCGCGGCGGCCTCCCTCGCCTCGCCCCGGTCGAGCCCGCGCCGCCGGGCGGTCGCGGCGACGACCTCCAGCGGGCCGGTGCGCGGCGGCGCGGCGAGGAACTGCGACACATAGCCGAACTGCCGGCCGCGCAGCCGGGCCATCTCCCGGTCGGGCAGCGTGGTCAGCTCGACCGTCCCGGCCGGTGTGCGCAGCCGTACGGAACCCGAGTCCGGCAGGTAGGTGCGGTACACACAGCGCAGCAGCGAGGACTTGCCCGCACCGCTGGGCCCCGCGAGGGCGACGTGTTCGCCGGTGTGCACATCGAGGTCGACACCGCGCAGCGACGGCACGGTCCGCCCGTCGATGCTGTGCAGGGTGAAGGACTTGTACAGGGCGCGTACGGACAGCACGGTGCCCTGGTTCTCGGACAGGGAGTGGGTGGTGTCGGCGGTGGTGTTCACCGGGCTCACCTCCGGGCGGCGGCGACGAGCCGCTGGGTGTAGGGGTGGTGGGGATCGTGGAAGAGCTGGTCGGTCAGGCCCTGTTCGACGACCCGGCCCGTCTGCATGACCAGCGTGCGGTCGGTCAGCGCCTCGATCACCGAGAAGTCGTGGCTGACGACCACGGCGGCGACGTCCCGCTCGGCGAGCAGGCTCCGCAGCAGATCGAGCACACCGGCGGCGACGGAGGCGTCCAGACCGGTGGTGGGCTCGTCGAGCAGCAGCACCGGCGGTTCGGTGGCCAGGGCCTTGGCGATCTGCACGCGCTGCCGCATGCCGCCGGAGAAGGTGTGCACCGGGTCGTCCATGCGGGACAGCGGCACCTCGACCCGGTCCAGCAGCTCCGCCGCGCGGCGCCGGATGGCGTGATAGCCGCGCCGGCCCGCCGCGGTCAGCCGCTCGGCGATGTTGCCGCCGGCCGAGACCCGCAGATCGAGTCCGGCGGCCGGGTCCTGGTAGACCACGGCCATCGAATCGATCCGCAGCCGCCGCCGCACGGCCGCGGGGAGCGCCAGCACCTCGGACACGCCGTCGTCCACCGAGGCCAGGTGGACCTGTCCGGCCGTGGCCGGCTCGTCGCCGATGACACAGCGCAGCACGGTGGACTTGCCGGAGCCCGACTCGCCGATGAGGCCCAGGGCCTCGCCCGGCGCCACGTCGAAGGAGACGTCCCAGGCGGCCACCACCGCACCGGTGGACGGGCTGATCGCGGTGCCATGCTCGGGACCCGTGCCGGGTACGGCCGCTGCGCCGCCCGCGCCGTGCACCTTGCCGATGCCATCGACCCGCAGGGCCCACTCGGGGCCGCCGGTCCGGGCCCTGCGGGCGGGCGCCGGCCTGTCGTCCGCCTCGGCG
>NZ_JAHLEM010000520.1 GCF_018883605.1 Streptomyces niphimycinicus
TCGTCAATCCGCAGGCCGATAAGTGCCTGGACGCCGCCGGTGGCAGTTCGGCCAACGGTACCCGGCTCCAGATATGGACCTGCACCGGTGCCACCAACCAGAAGTGGACGGCGCCGGACGGTGGCAGCACCCCGCCGACCGGGCCGGGAGCCATGGCCGTGGCCCCGTATCTCTACAACGGCTGGGGCAGCCCGCCGAGTCCCACCACCGTGATGAACGCGACCGGCGTCAAGTGGTTCACGCTCGCCTTCGTGCTCAGCAACGGCTACTGCAATCCGCAGTGGGACGGTGGCCGTCCACTCACCGGAGGCGTCGACCAGCAGACCATCAACACCGTGCGGTCCGCCGGTGGCGATGTCATCCCGTCCTTCGGCGGCTGGAGCGGCAACAAGCTGGAGAGCTCCTGCGGCAGCGCGGGCGAGCTGGCCGCCGCGTATCAGAAGGTCATCAACGCCTACGGTCTCAAGGCGATCGACATCGACATCGAGGCCGCCGCGTACGACAGCCCGACCGTCCAGCAGCGCACGGTCGACGCCCTGAAGACGGTCAAGGCCAACAACCCCGGTATCAAGGTGTACATCACCTTCGGCACCGGCCAGAACGGCCCCGACAACAGCCTGATCAGCAAGGCCGCCGCCACCGGCCTGGCCGTGGACAGTTGGACCATCATGCCGTTCAACTTCGGGGGAGCCGGGCAGAACATGGGCCAGCTCACCCTCCGCGCCGCCGAGGGGCTCAAGAACACGGTCAAGAGCGCCTACGGGTACACGGACGACCAGGCGTACCGGCACACCGGTATCTCCTCGATGAACGGCATCACCGACAACGGCGAGACCGTGACCGTGAGCGACTTCCGCACCATCCTGGGCTACGCCCAGCAGCGCCACCTCGCGCGGCTGACCTTCTGGTCGGTCAACCGTGACCGGCCCTGCACCGGTGGCGGAGCGGACACCTGCTCGGGCGTCTCCCAACAGCCGTGGGACTTCACCCGCGTCTTCGCCCAGTACGCCGGCTGAGTCAATTCAGGACACGCGTTTCCTATAGGAATCCGTTGAGGCGAGATCCGGCACCCGATCCACAGGGGTGCCGGATCTCGTGTTTGTCAGGGGTCTTGACGGGGAGGCTCGGCTGGCACACCATCGCGGCATCAATTTCCTATTTGATTCGTGGGGGTGCGGAGGTGGGTCTCCGGACTGGATCTGTACTGCCGGGAGTGGTGGCCGTCGCGGTGCTGGCCGCGGCTTCGGCGGGTTGCACGCTCAAGAACTCGGGTGAGCCGGCGGGCGGGCGGGGCCCCGCGTCCGCGCGGGCGGGCGGCGGCTCGGCCGTGCTCGCGGACGGGTCGGCCACCAAGGTGGCGCTCGTGCCCGGCGGCGCCCACCCCTACTTCCAGCCCTGGAAGTCCGCGGGCGCCGACGCGAAGAAGACATACCGGCTCGGCGACGTGACGTTCGACGAGACGGCGGAGTGGGATCAGCAGAAGCAGAACAATCTGCTGTCCACGCTCGCCGCGCGCGGCTACAACGCGTTCGGTGTCTTCGGGGTCTCGCCGACCGACATCAACACCACATTCGCCGACCTGAAGTCGCAGGGCCTCGCCGTGGCCTCGCTCGGCTCCTGCCCGGCGGGCAGGAACGAGGCCGACTTCTGTCTCTCCACCGATGTCGAACTCGCCGCGTACAAGGCGGCCAAGGCCGCCATCGACGCGATGGGCGGAAAGGGCACGATCGTCCATCTGACGGGCAACAACGTGGACGCCAACACCCAACTGCGGATCAAGGGCGTGGCCAGGGCGGTGAAGGAGACGGGCGGCAAGGCGAAGCTGCTCCAGACCGTCACCGACATCGACAAGGACCTCCAGACCGCGCAGAAGGCGGTGTCCGACCTGCTGACGGCCAAGGGCAAGCAGATCCAGGGCATCGTCTCCACCGCCTACAACCCGGCCGTCGCCGCCGCCGACGCGGTCAAGAGCTCCGGATCGCGGGCGAAGGTCGTCGCCATCGACGACGACGCCAAGATCCTCAGCTCGATCAAGCAGGGCACGGTCACCGCCACCGTCGTACAGAACCCGGTGGGACAGGCGGAGGTCGGGGCGTGGGCGCTCGCGCTGCTTCAGACGAAGCAGTGCACCATGCGCACGCCCGGCCGGTCCGTCGACTCCGGCTCGTTCGTCGTCACCAAGAAGAACGTCACGACCTACGACCGCGCGCGGAAGGCGAAGACCGGTCGGCTGAAGAAGCAGTTCGCCGACGACGTCCTCGCATGCGGCTGATCCCCGCCGTCCCCGCACTCAGAACGCTCTACAGAAAACGGGCATCACGAGATGAGCATCATCACGACCGCCACGGCCAAGCTGGCCGATATCGCCGTGGAGACGGACCGCACCGACGCGGTGCAGTCCTTCGTCAAGCAGGAGACGGTCCTGGTCGACCTCACCACGGTGGACGGCAGCACGGGGACCGGCTACGCCTACACCATCGGCACCGGCGGAACCTCCGTACTGGCCCTGCTGCGGGACCATCTGCTGCCCGCCCTCATCGGGCAGGACGCGCGCAACATCGAGGCGCTGTGGCAGCGGCTGTTCGCCCTGACCCGCGCCACCACCACCGGAGCCATCACCTCGCTCGCGCTGGCCGCCGTCGACACCGCGCTGTGGGATGTGCGCTGCAAGCGCGCGGGCGAGCCGCTGTGGCGGCTGGCCGGCGGCCACCGCCAGGACGTTCCGGTCTATGACACCGAGGGCGGCTGGCTCCACCTGACCCCCGACGACCTGGTGAAGGGCGCGCGCCAGGCACAGAAGGCCGGGTGGGCCGGTGTCAAGATCAAGGTGGGCAAGCCGCATGCCGCCGAGGACGCGGAGCGTCTGCGCGCCGTACGAGAGGCCGTCGGCCCCTCGCTGCACATCATGACGGACGCCAACCAGTCGCAGACGATGTCCTCGGCCCTCCAACTGGCGGCCGCGCTGGAGCCCTACGACCCGTACTGGATCGAGGAGCCCCTGCCGGCCGACGACATCAGCGGCCATGCCCGGCTGGCGCGTGCCACCCGGATTCCCGTCGCCGTCGGCGAGTCCCTGTACTCGCCCGCGCAGTTCCGCACCTACCTCGAGACGGGCGCCGCTTCCATCGTGCAGGTCGACGCCGCCCGCATCGGCGGGATCACCCCCTGGCTCAAGGTCGCCCACACGGCGGAGAGCCACAACGTCATGGTGTGCCCGCACTTCCTGATGGAACTGCATGTCAGCCTCGTGGCCGCGGTGCCCAACGGCAGGTTCGTCGAGTACATCCCGCAACTGCGGGCGGTCACCCGCGGCGAGTTGACGATCCGCGACGGGCGGGCCGTGGCGCCCGACGTTCCGGGGATCGGCATCGACTGGGACATGGACGCCATCGACGACCGGAGGGTGGCATGACAATGCCCGTCCTCCCGCCGGGCACCGACACCGGCCCCGCCGGGGCCACGCCACCGCGACCGGTGCACCGGCTGCCGTTCTGGGTCAACCAGCGGCTCGGGCTGCTGGTCCTCGTCATCGGCCTCAGCGCCCTGTTCGGCGTGTTGCAGCCGGCGTTCCTCGATGCACGGCTGGTGCTGTTCCCGCTGGTGCGGGACGTCTCGACGCTGACGGTGGTGGCGCTCGCCCAGATGGTCGTGCTCTCGGTGGGGCATATGAACCTGGCCGTCGGGCGGATGGCCGCCTTCGGGGCCCTGTTCGCGGGGTTCGGATACGACCGGCTGGACCTGCCACTGCCACTCGGCCTGCTGCTGTGCCTGCTGGCCGGGGCCGCCATCGGCGCGCTGACCGGCTGGATCATCACCCGTACCGGGGTCAGTTCCTTCGTGGTGACCCTGGCGATGGACTTCGCGCTGCTGGGACTCGTCTCCCTGCTCTACTCGGCCCTGACCGAGAACGCCGCCTTCACCAGCAGGCCGTCCGGGCTCGCGGAACTGCGCTCGTACTCGCTGGCCGACATCTGTGTCGGGCCCGTGTGCGGATCCCCGGTCATCCCGCAGTTGGCGCAGTTCACCGTCCTGGCACTGGTCGGCCTCGGTTTCCTGTACGCCCGCACCCGCATCGGCCGGGAGCTGCTGCTCACCGGGGCGAACCCCGCGGCGGCCGAGCTGTCCGGCATTCCCACCGGCCGCCGCCTCATCCTGGCGCACACCCTCTCGGGACTGCTCGCCGCGCTCGCCGGATTCATGGCCGCCGTCGGCACCGGAACGTTCCGCGCCTCCATCGGGGACGACTTCATGCTGCCGTCCTTCCTCGGCTCGGTGCTCGGCGGCACCCTGCTCACCGGTGGTGTCGTCTCCGTACTGGGCGCTCTACTGGGCACCTCCCTGGTCGGCGTCATCCGCAAGGGGCTCGATCTGCTCGGGGTCGGTCTGGAAAGCCTGAACATCTACCTCGGCTGCGTACTCCTGCTGGCCCTCTCGGCCGACCGGGTGCGCACCGTGGTGGCCCATCGCAAGGTGGTGCGCTCCACATGAACACGATCCGCGATCGGCGAGAGCGGGGCGCCGCGGTCCTGCGCCGCTTCTCCCGCTCCACGACGATGACCCTGCTGTGCGTGGTGCTCACCGGCTACCTCGCCCTGGGCGTGGCCTCCTCCGGCGCGTTCCTCGAAGGCCCATCGATACGGACCTTCCTGCGGTATCTGGCCACCCCTGTCCTCATCGGGCTGGCCCAGATGGTCGCGCTGTGCGTCGGACAGCTCAACCTCGCGGTCGGCGCGCTCGGCGGCTTCACCGCCTGCCTGATGGGTGTGCTGATGGCGGACCAGGGTGTGCCCGCCGGGGTCGCGGTGGCGGCCGGTGTGCTGGCGGCCACCGCCATCGGGCTGGTGACCGGCCTGTGCATCGTGGCGACGAAGATCAACGGCTTTATCGTCACACTCGGCACGATGACGATCCTCCAGGGGGCGCAGTACTGGCTGGTGGGCACGCGCACCGTCGACGGATACTCCGCGGGCCTGAAGGACCTCGGCAGGGCGGCCCCGCTGAACGTCCCGCTGGTGTTCGTCACCGCTCTGGCCGCCGCGGCCCTGCTCGCCGCCTTCCTGTACCGCGGCACCGCCGGCCGGCGGCTCCTGGCGGCGGGCGGCAACCCGCTGGCGGCCAGGCTCTCGGGCATCTCCACCGACCGGCAGATCGTGCTCGCCCACACCCTGTCCGGGCTCTTGATCGGCGTGGCCGCCCTGACCGCGACGGCGTCGCTGCCCGGAGTCAACCGCAGTGTCGGCGGCGACTGGCTGCTGCCCAGCTTCGCGGCCCCCATCATCGGCGGCGTGGCGCTCACCGGAGGGTCGGTCGCCGTGCTCGGCACGGTGCTCGCGGCCTTCGTGATGCGGCTCATCGACGCCGCCCGCGCACAGTTCTCACTCGACCCGAGCTGGGTGAACTTCCTCATCGGCGTGGTCGTGCTCGGCACGGTGGTCGGCGGCCGTATCCACCAGACCCATCTGGAGAAGCGGGGCGGCTCACGCGGCCGCGTACCACCCGCACCACCGCCGAATGACCCGCGACCGACCGCCGTCCTGCCGCACCCGGGAGGTTCCGGATGAGCAACGTCCTTCTCGAATGCCACGCCATCGTCAAGGTCTTTCCCGGCGTACGGGCCCTGGACGGCGTCGGACTGCGGCTGACCGAGGGGTCCGTCCACGCGCTGCTCGGCGAGAACGGCGCGGGAAAGTCCACCCTCATCAAGGTCCTCACCGGGGTGCACACGCCGGGCGGCGGCCGCCTGACCTGGTGCGGCGGCGAGGTCCACCTGCCCTCACCGCAGGAGGCCACCCGCACCGGCATCGGCGTGGTGCACCAGGAGCGCAATCTCATTCCGGGCTTCTCGGTGGCCGAGAACATCACCTTGCAGAGCCCTCCCTCGCACCGTGGTCTGATCGACCGCACGGCCATGACCGCCCCCGCTCTGAGGTGCCTCGGTGAGCTGGGCCTGGACCTCGACCCGGACCAGCCGGTCCGTGAACTGTCCGTGGCGCAACAGCAGTTGGTGGAGATCGCGAAGGCCCTGTACACCGAGAGCCGGGTGCTGCTCCTGGACGAGCCGACCGCGTCCCTCTCCCCACAGGAGGCGGAGCGCCTCTTCGAGGTCGTCCGGCGGCTGAAGGCCCGGGGGACATGTGTCGTCTTCGTCAGCCACAAACTGGAGGAGGTGTTCGCCCTCTGCGACACCGTCACCGTGCTGCGCGACGGCAGGTCCGTGCTCGAGTCCTCGCCGCTGGCCGACCACACCCACGACGACGTGGTCGGGCTCATGGTCGGCCGCGCCCACTCGGCCACCGCGATGCGTCCCCGCGAGGTGGACACGTCCGCGGCGCCGGTGCTCTCGTTCGACGACGTTTCCACCGCCGCCGGGCACCGGGACATCAGCCTGGACGTGCGGCCCGGCGAGATCGTCGGTCTGTACGGACTGGTCGGCGCGGGGCGCAGCGAACTGGTCAAGGCCATGCTCGGCCTCGACCGCGTCACCGGCGGCGAGATCCGGGTGCACGGCGAGCCGGTGCGCATCACCTCTCCCCGGCAGGCCCTGCACCGCTACGGCATCGGCTATCTCACCGAGAACCGCAAGGAGGAAGGGGTCTTCCTGGAGCAGCCCATCGCCCGGAACATCACGGTGACGGTGTGGAAGAGGCTGGCGAAGGCGTTCGGGTTCATCTCCGCGCGCGAGGAGCGGGCGGTGGCGCACGACCTCGTCGAACGTCTCGGCATCCGCATCTCCGGGCTCGGGCAGAACGCCGGTGAGCTGTCCGGCGGCAACCAGCAGAAGGTGAGCCTGGCGAAGTGGCTGGCGGCCGACACCCGGCTGCTCATCGTCGACGAGCCGACCGTCGGTGTCGATGTGCGCACCAAGCACGCCTTCCACGAACTCATCTGGGAGCTGGCCCGCGATGGCCTGCCCATCCTGCTGATCAGCAGCGACCTCGCGGAGATGATCACGCTCGCGGACCGGGTGGCCGTGATGGCCGGCCATCGGATCCGCGGTGAGGTGGACAACGACCGCGACTACGAGCGGATGAGCGGCCGGATCATCCGCGTCATCCACGACCGCGCGACCTCGGCCGTACGCCCGCGGGCGGTGGAGGCATGACCGGGCCGGGCTGACCCCGCCCCGGCCGCGCTGATGCCGGACGCCGCGCGGTCAGGACTTGTCGTTCTGGCTGAGCTGGCGCCGGAGGCTGCGGGCGAGGTGCTCCGCCATCGCCTCGGCCGCGCGGTCGGGGTTGCGGCGCAATATCGCGTGCAGCACCCGCTGGTGCTCGGCGAGGGTCGGGTCCTCGGCGTCGAGAACGCTGCTGAGCCTGAAGATATGCAGATGGGAATGGAGCCGCTCCACCGCGTCCGCGAGCAGCGGCCGCCCGGACGCCTGCGCGATCGCGTCGTGGAAGCGCTGGTCGAGGGCGGCGAAGTCGCGGTAGGCCGCATAGCGCCCGGCGGTCCCCGGACGGGACTGCATCTCCTCCGCGATCCGCTCGATGCCGTCGAGCTGGGCCTCACTGGCGTTGCCCGCGGCGAGCGCGGCCGCCCTCGGCTCCAGCAACTGCCGCATCTCGAAGAGCTCCTCGAGCCCCTGGCGGGTCAGCAGCTCGGTGGTGCGGTACCCCGAGAGCGGCCTCTTCACCACCAGCCCGTCGGACTCCAGCCTGGCCAGCGCCTCCCGGATGGGGGTCGGCGAGACGCTCAGAGCGCGGGCCAGGGCCTCGATGCTGACCCGCGCGCCGGGGGTGATCTCATGGTCCATGACCATGGCCTTGATGTTCTCGTAGACGCTGTCCGACAGGGCCTGACGGGCAGGCGACAGGTCCCGGCCGTGCCCTTCGCGCGGTGCCCCGAGCGCGGAGGTGTCGTGCGGTGGCATCCGGCCTCCTGGTACTGTTCGGGGCTTGTCGGGACAGCAACAGTTTACCCAGGTGAGGGACGCGGTTCAGGGGTGAGCCGAGTACGGCCCACGCTGTGCTGAGCTGCGGCGAAGCGAGACCCGGTATAGTCGTTATGGGTCATATTCGCCTGTTTGGGGGAAGTCGGGAAAATGGAGCCTGGCATGCCATCCCGTTTCCGTGTGCCCGCCCAGCGGTTCGCTCTTTCGGACACGGCCCGCGCCGAAGCGTTCAGCGACGGCGTCTTCGCGATCGCACTGACCCTCCTGGTGCTCGGCCTCACCACCCCCGCGCACCCGCCCGGCGGCCTGGGAGACGCACTCGCCCGCCAGTGGCCCGCCTACCTGGGATACGCCGCGTCCTTCAGCTACATCGCGGTGATCTGGCTCAACCATCACCGGGCCTTCCTGCGGATCCGCAGCATGGACCGGGGCCTGCACGCGGCGAACCTCTTCTTGCTCTTCACCACCGCGGCGCTGGCCTTTCCCACCGACGTGGTCGCCACCGAGCTCCAGGCCGACGCCTGGGGCACGGACGCGAAGGTGGCCGTCGTGCTCTACGCGGCCCTCGCCGCCGCGATGTGTCTGAGCTGGGCGGCCCTCTACCACCATCTGCACCGGCACCCCGAACTGCTGGAAGGCACCATCGAGCCCACCTACGTACGCCACGGCTCCCTTCGCTCATGGATCGGAGCCCTGAGCTACGCCCTCGCCGGGGTCCTGGGCGTCCTCGTCACACCGCTGGTCGCCCTGGGCGCGTTCGTCCTGCTCCCCATCTTCTACTTCACCACCAGCGAAGGGCTGCCGGGGAGCCAGGACGCGTCCGATGAGGCCGCCGCTTGAACTCGGACGCCGGATGCCCCGGCGGCGCCGGGGCAGAGCACCCGGAGGCAACCGTGCGCCCCGGCCCCCAGGTGGCCCCCACGTGCTGTCGGCGAGGGACGCTCACTCGGGGCGCAGCACCGGCCGCAGTGCGTCCAGCACCGACGGGTCCTCGATGGTCGACGGCACCGGTTCGTCGCGCCCGTCGGCGATTCCGCGCATCGTCTTGCGCAGGATCTTTCCCGACCGGGTCTTGGGCAGCGCCTCCACGACCGAGACGGCCCGGAACGCGGCGACCGGGCCGATATCCCGGCGCACCGCCGCGATCAGCTCCTCGCGGAGGTCTTCGCCGCTGATCTCGGCGCCCGCCTTGAGCACCACGAAGCCCCGGGGCAACTGCCCCTTGAGCTCGTCGTGCACCCCGATCACCGCACACTCGGCGACGGCCGGATGCGCCGCGAGCACCGCCTCCATCGCACCGGTGGACAACCGGTGCCCCGCGACGTTGATGACGTCGTCGGTGCGGCCCATGACGAACAGATAGCCGTCCGCGTCGCGGTAACCGGAGTCACCGGTCAGGTAGTAGCCCTCGTACTGGGACAGATACGCCTCGATGAACCGCTGGTCGTCACCCCACAGCGTGGGAAGCGCGCCGGGCGGCAGCGGAAGCCGGATCGCGATGACGCCCTCCTGGCCCGCGGGCAGTTCGGTACCGCCCGGGTCCAGGACCCGCACATCCCAGCCGGGAACCGGAACCGTGGCCGACCCGGGCTTGACCGGCATCGGCTCCAGACCGTGGAGGTTCGCCGCGATCGCCCAGCCGGTCTCGGTCTGCCACCAATGGTCGATGACCGGTGTGCCGAGGTGCCGGTGCGCCCAGTGGTAGGTCTCGGGGTCGAGCCGCTCCCCGGCCAGGAAGAGGGTGCGGAACGACGACAGGTCGTACTTCTTCGGCTCGGCGGCCCGCGAGTCGAGCCTTTTGATCGCCCGCAACGCGGTCGGAGCGGTGAACAGCGCCTTCACCCCGTGGTCGCTGATCACCCGCCAGAACGCGCCGGCATCCGGGGTGCCCACCGGCTTGCCCTCGTACAGCACGGTGGTCGCACCGATCAGCAGCGGCGCGTAGACGATGTAGGAGTGGCCGACCACCCAGCCGACGTCGGAGGCGGTCCACCAGACGTCGCCCGGCCCGATGTCGTAGATCGCGGCCATCGACCACGCCAGCGCCACCGCATGGCCGCCGTTGTCGCGCACGACCCCCTTCGGCCTGCCAGTGGTACCGGAGGTGTACAGCACATACAGCGGGTCGGTCGCCGCCACCGGGACCGGACCGGCCGGCTCGGCGCGGGCGACGAGATCCGCCCAGTCCACATAGCGCCCGCCGAGCCGCGCTCGCGCCCTGTCGCGCTGAAGGATGACGACCTGGTCCGGCTGATGGGTGGTCAGTCCGAGCGCCGCCTCGACGATGGGCTGGTACTCCACGACCCGCGTCGGCTCGATCCCGCAGGACGCCGCGACGATCACGGCCGGTTCGGCGTCCTCGATACGGGCGGCCAGCTCCTTGGGCGCGAAGCCGCCGAAGACCACCGAATGCACCGCGCCGATCCTGGCGCAGGCCAGCATGGCGATGACCGCCTCGGGCACCATCGGCATATAGACGATGACCCGGTCGCCCTTGGCCACGCCCAGCGAGCGCAGCGCCCCGGCGAAGAGCGCGACCTCGTCACGCAGCTCGGCATAGCTGAACCGCCGGACCGCACCGGTCACCGGGGAGTCGTAGATCAGCGCGGTCCGGTCGCCGTGGCCGTTCTCGACATGCCGGTCCAACGCGTTGTACGAGGTGTTGAGTTCACCGTCGGGAAACCACCGCACAAGCGGCGCACGGGAGTCGTCCAGGGCCCGGGTCGGCGGCCGGGTCCAGTCGATCGCCGCCGCCGCGTCCAGCCAGAACCCTTCCACATCCTCGAGGCTGCGGTGGTAAGTCTCGTCGTACGCGCCCATCAGCGCCCCTTGCGTCGCTCGGCCTTGCAAAACTGTGAGCAGTGTGACCCATCGACCGGACGGCGGCCAGCCCCGTCGGAGTGATGCCCGGCCGATTGCGGGTGCAGCGCGCCACGACCGCGTCCGCGCTGGTCGACTCCCTGGTCAGACAGGTCTCCGACAGCGCGGTGAGCAGCTTCAGCGCCTCCTCGCGGTAGCGCGGTTCGCCGGTCGCCCGCGACAGGTCGAGCAGGCCGCAGGCCATCACCGCCCCCGCGGAGGCGTCCTTGATGTCGTGGGGCGCTTGCGGCGCGAGATAGTCCCACACCGGTACATGGTCCGGGCTCAGCGCGCCCAGGGCGAAGTCGGCGAGTTTCCGTGCGGTGGTGAGGAACTCCCGGTGGCCGGTCCGGCGGTAGATCGTGGTGAATCCGTAGATCCCCCATGCCTGCCCGCGTGACCAGCAGGAGGCCGGGCTGTAACCCTGTACGGTGCCCGGGCCCAGGGGAGCGCCGGAGGCCGGGTCGAAGTCGTGGACATGCGGGGTCGACCCGTCCGGGCGGGGGAAGTTCCGCTGGGTGGTTCTCGCGTGTTCCACGGCGATATCGAGGTACTTGCCGTCCCCGGTCTGGCCGCTCGCGAACGCCAGCAGATCGAGGTTCATCATCGTGTCCATGATGACCCGGCCCGCGTTCCCCGGATCGTTCAGCGCTCCCCAGGCCCGGATGAAACGGCCCTGCGGGTTGTACCGCCGGATCAGCGAGGAGGCCGCCCGGATCGCCCCCGTCCGCCATGTGTCATCGCCGGTGAGCCGCCACGCGGTGACCCAGGAGGGGGCAGAAGAGGAATCCGAGGTCGTGGCATCAGTGCCCGTCCATCACGAGAGGGGAATCCGACAACGACACGCGGTCCGTGCGTGTGCTCAGCCGCCTGTGGGGCGCGGGCGAGGTACCCGCGCCCCACAGGCGAACCGGTGGAACGGGTGGAGCTGGTCGAGTGCGTCGGGGAAGCCGGAGGATCAGGGGTACTCGGTCACGTTCGCGACGTTGCTGCCCGCGTCCGAGGGGCCTCCGGTGTCATTGATGACATGGTTGATCGTGCCGGTGCCGCCGAGCGAGACGGTGACCATGTCGTGGAATTTCACCTCCGGGGTCTGGGGGACCTCGAAGGCGTGCTCGGCGGTGACGGACTTGTTGGTGTTGAAGAAGCAGTAGCTGCCGAGGCCCCACGCCTCATGGCGCTTGACCGAGTCGGCCACCTTGTAGGCGGCGTATCCCTTGGTGGAGCCGTTCATCCAGGCGTCCTGGTCGGGCGGGTCGTAGGGCATCTCGTTCTGGTAGAAGTACGTGCGGCCACCCTCGCCGTTCCAGGTGGTCTGATGCTTCTGGTAGTGCTCCACGAACAGGCCGTACATGGTCACGTCGTCGCCGTTGACGACGAGCCCCTGGTCGGCCGTGTTGGAGTCCCAGCCGACGCCGTCGCCGTGGTCGGCGCGCCAGATCCAGGTGTGGTCGCCGATCACATTGGAGCTGCCCACCACCAGGCTGGTGGACGCCTTGCCCACGCCCGCGCCGCCGACCCGGAAGAACACATCGTGCAGCGAGGTGGGGTTGTCGGCGTGGTTCGCGGAGGAGTCCTTGGGGCCGACCTCCATCAGGGTGTCGGAGTTCTCGGTGCCCGCGTCGATGAGCAGGCCCGCGAGCTTGACGCCGTCGACGTCGGCCACCGTCATCGCCGAGACCCCGTTGTCGGGAATCAGCGTGGCCAGCCCCAGGCCCAGTACGACGGTGTCGGGATGGGTCACCTTCAGCGGCGCGTCCAGGTGGTAGACCCCCGGGGTGACGAGCAGGTGCTTGCCCGCGTCGAGCGCCGCGTTCATCTCCTCGGCCGTGTCACCCGGCTTGACGATGAAGAAGTCGTCCAGCGGGATCGAGGTGCCCTTCGGCGCACCGGAGGACCAGGACGTACCCGTCGAGTCCTTGCGCACATCCGGCGCGAACACCTTGTAGGCGCCGTCGTCGTCGACGTACAGGAACGGCTTCTCACGGGATACGGGTGTCTTGTCGACCCGGGTGTACGGCGGGTTGGGGAAGTTCCCGGCCGGGGCGTTCCGCGCGCCGACGAACACCATGTTCCAGTTGGAGCCGGTCCAACCGCCCCATTCGGTGTTCCGGGAGAGCCACTGCTGCTGCGATCCGGACCGCACCTGCCCGTCGACCTTGGTGTCGGCCAGCAGACCGCCGCTGGACCAGCCGCCGTCGTCGAGCTGTAGATCGCCCTTCAGATGCATCCGGCGGTACGGGGCGGCCTGCGATACGGCCCAACGGTCCGCGCCGCCATCGGGGTTGACGGCGAGGTTCTCGGCGTCGCGCCAGAAGTTCTGCGTGGCGTTGCCGTCGAACCAGTCGGCCTCGGCGTGCACCTGGCCGTTGATGGTGGTGTCGTCGGGCGACAGGCCAAGGCCCGCCACCTGGGTGTAGAAGCCGACGTTGGCCTTGACGTCGTAGGAGCCGGGCTTGAACAGCAGGGCGTGCCGGGCCTGGCCGAACTGGTTCTTCTCCTGCTCGCCGAAGACCGAGTCGAGCTTGCCCTGGATGTCCTGGGCGGACATCGACGGGTCGAAGATCTGCACATTGGGACCCAGATCCGGTTCGGCGTCCGCGCCGTGTGCCGCCGGTACGGTCAGCGCCGCCGCGGCGGCGCCGGCCAGCGCGGCGAACGCGGCGGTCCAGCCGGCGAC
>NZ_JAHLEM010000521.1 GCF_018883605.1 Streptomyces niphimycinicus
AGGCCCAGCTCGCCCGGCCGCCACAGCAGCCGGCGCAGCGCCCGGCGGCGCCGGATGACCAGGGTGGGGGCGCCGGGCGGGCCGGTCTCGCTGTGGTCCCAGGCGCGGACGCGGATCGGGAGGGGGTCTCCCAGCACCTCCTTGGCCAGGGTGGCGATCCGCCCAGCGGCGTCGGACATGTCACACCTCCGTGATGGCGAGTCAGGAAGATTCACTCACCACGTAAACACCATGGAACCCGCTTCGCAGTCCCGCCGACACGTCTGGAATCGGCAAAACAGCTTCAAAAGGCGAGCCATCGGCGGGCAGGCGAAAGGGCGCCCGCCCCACGGATGGCGGACGCCCTCGGCGTCAGATGTGCGGGTCCGGCCCGGAGGTCAGGACGCCTTGGCCTTCTCGGCCGGTGCCGACGGCTTGACCGCGGTGGCGGCGCTGACCGGGGAGGCGGCCTCGTAGAACTCCTCGCGGGGGTTCTCGATGGCACCGAGCGAGACGACCTCGCGCTTGAGGAACATCCCCAGCGTCCAGTCGGCGACCACCCGGATCTTGCGGTTGAAGGTCGGCATGGCCATGCCGTGGTAGCCACGGTGCATGTACCAGGCGAGACGGCCCTTCAGCTTGATCTTCATCTTGCCGAAGACGATCATCGCGACGCCCTTGTGGAGGCCCAGGCCCGCGACGGCGCCCTTGTTGGCGTGCTTGTACTCGCCCTGCGGGAAGCCCCGCATGCCCGAGATCACGTTGTCGCCGAGGACCTTGGCCTGGCGCAGCGCGTGCTGGGCGTTCGGCGGGCACCAGGCGCCCTCGCCGACGGCGAGGTCCGGCACCTGGGCGTTGTCGCCCGCGGCCCAGATGTAGTCGGTGCCCTGGACCTGGAGGGTCGGGGCGGTGTCCACATGGCCGCGCGGGCCGAGCGGCAGGCCGAAGCGGGCCAGCGCCGGGTTGGGCTTGACGCCGGCGGTCCACACGATGGTGTTGGAGTCGACCTCGAGGCCGTTCTTGAGGACGACATGGCCGCCGACGCAGGAGTCCATCGAGGTCTTGAGGTAGACCTCGACACCGCGCTTCTGGAGGTGCTCCAGACCCCACTGGCCGAGCTTCGGGCCGACCTCGGGGAGGATCTTGTCGGCGGCGTCGACGAGGACGAAGCGCATGTCCTCGCGCTTCACGTTCGGGTAGTACTTGGCCGCGTCACGGGCCATGTCCTCGATCTCGCCGATGGTCTCCGCGCCGGCGAAGCCACCGCCGACGAAGACGAAGGTGAGCGCCTTGCGGCGGATCTCCTCGTCCGTGGTGGAGTCGGCCTTGTCGAGCTGCTCGAGGACGTGGTTGCGCAGGCCGATGGCCTCCTCTATGCCCTTCATGCCGATGCCGTTCTCGGCGAGACCGGGGATCGGGAAGGTGCGGGAGACCGCGCCGAGGGCGACGACCAGGTAGTCGAAGGGCAGCTCGTACGTCTCGCCGACGAGCGGCTGGATGACGGCGACCTTGCGGTCCTGGTCGATGGTCGACACTCGGCCGGTGAGGACCTCCGCCTTGGGGAGCACGCGCCGCAGCGGAACCACGACGTGGCGCGGGGAGATGCTGCCGGCCGCAGCTTCGGGGAGGAAGGGCTGGTACGTCATGTACGAGCGCGGGTCGACGACCGTGACGGTCGCCTCGCCGTACCGCATCTTCTTGAGGATGCGGCGTGCCGCGTACAGGCCTACGTACCCACCGCCTACAACGAGGATCCTGGGACGCTCCGTGGTGCTCATGTTTCGAGTATCCAGCACCCCCCGAGGGGGACCTCGTGAGCCCCTTCACAAGCATGGTGACGGTATCTGCTACACTCCGCCGCCCCCGTGACGGATGCCATATCCGCACAGGGGAACCACTAGGCGGAGCGGCACGTTCCCGGCCCCTCTGAGCAGGGCTTGTGATTGAACTGGGGAGTAGACCAAACGGTCGGCACCGGGGCCTGCGACACCCCCCTGACACCTCACGATCCGGTCGGCGACGGGCCCCGGACACCGAAACCGCCCCGGAGGGCCGTATCGGTCGGCCACCAGGCGCCTTTTTCATGTGAAGAGTTTCACGAACTTTCTCGGAGGCGGTTCACGGGAGGCCCCCGAAGGGCGTTCCGTGGCCGCTCATACGTTGTTCCGCCCGCTCAGGCGATGCTCCAGGCGATCCCGTCGAGGATGTCATGTTCGCTCACCACGACCTCCCCGGCGCCGGTCCTTTCCATGATCGAAAGCAGGATGAGGGCCCCCGCGCCGATCACATCGACCCGCCCCGGGTGCATCACCGGGATCTCCGCCCGCTCGGCGTGGGTGGAGCCGAGCAGCTTCGCGGTGATCTCGCGGACCTGATCGACGGTGATCCGCGAGTGGTGGATCGCGGAGGAGTCGTACTCCTCCAGACCCAGCGCGATTCCGGCCACCGTGGTGACCGAACCGGCCAGCCCGACCAGCGCATGGCCGTCCGCGGGACGGCAGCCACCGGTGAGCGGCACGGTCCGCTCGGCGAGGTCGAGCGCCGCGTCCACATCGCCCTTTATCGCGGCGATCTGATCCTCCGTCGGGGGATCGGTGATCCGGCCGTCGGCCACCAGATGGCGCTCGGTCAGCCGGACGCAGCCGATGTCCACGCTGCGGGCCGCCCGCACCCCCTCGCCGCCCTCGACGAACTCCGTCGAACCGCCGCCGATGTCCACCACCAGATACGGCCCGGCCACATGGTCATGGCCCTTGAGCTCCTTGGTGGCCCCGGTGAAGGAGAACTCCGCCTCCTGGTCCCCGGTGATCACCTCGGGCTCCACGCCCAGGATCTCCACGACCCCGCGCACGAACTCCTCGCGGTTCTCGGCGTCCCGGGAGGCGGAGGTGGCCACGAAGCGGATGCGCTCGGCGCCCAGCTCACCGATGACCTCCGCGTACTCGCGGCAGGCGGCGAAGGTGCGCTGAAGGGCCTCGGGGGCGAGCCGTCCGGTGCGGTCCACGCCCTGGCCCAGCCGGACGATCTTCATCCGGCGGTCGAGTTCGGTCAGCTCCCCGGTGGCCGGATCGGCGTCCGCCACCAGCAGCCGGATCGAGTTGGTGCCGCAGTCCACGGCCGCGACGCGGGTCATGCGCCCTCCTCTCGGCTCGCGCCCTCGGCCCCGCAGGGGCTCACGCACGGGCCCTTGCGCCACCACTCCGGCAGCATCGCGAGCGCCTCGTCCCCGAGCGGATTGACCCCGGGCCCGGCCGCGAGGGCATGGGCGACCAGGACGTGCAGGCACTTCACCCGGTCGGGCATCCCGCCCGCGCTGGGGAAGCCCTGGAGCACCTCGATGGCGTCGCGGCGCGCGATGTAGTCCTCGTGGGCGGCGCGATAGGCGGCGGCCAGTTCGGGGTCGGTGGCCAGCCGGGCCGTCATCTCCTTCATCACGCCCTCGGCCTCCAGCGTGCCGATCGCGGACGCGGCGCGCGGGCAGGTCAGGTAGTAGAGGGTGGGGAAGGGCGTACCGTCCTCGAGCCGCGGCGCGGTCTCCACGACGTCCGGATTGCCGCAGGGGCAGCGGTGCGCGATCGCACGCAGGCCCCGGGGCACGCGGCTGAGCTGCTCCCGTACGGCGTGGATGTCCGCGTCGGTGGGCGCGGTGGGCTCCGTCTGGGGCGGGGGCGTATCCATGAGTGGGAAAGTTCTTCTTCTTCGTGTCGGTTCGAACGCCGGGTGCGACCGGTGGCCGGAGCGCGGGGCCTCAGCGGCGCGCGCTGCCCGCCCCCGCCGCGTCCGCCGTGTCCACGGCGTCCCAGAGGTTGGAGTACCAGGGGCGGCCGGCCGCGCCCTGGTCGGTGGAGCGCTCGATGAAGCCGCTGCCGTCCACCACGCTGTAGCCGGTCTCCCCCGGCATCAGGAAGTGCAGCCGCTCCCGGGCCTGCTGCTCGGTGTAGGCGGGGTCGCGCAGCCGGGCCTTCCGCTCCCGCAGCTTCTTCACGTCCTCGCGGGCCCGCTGGGCCTCGCTGCGCTGCTCGGCGATGTCGGAGCGCTGGGAGATGTACTGCCGCATCGGGTAGGCGAGCGCCACCACGAGGGAGCAGACGACCAGCGCGAGCAGGGCCGCGCGGCCGGTCAGCCGGCCCCGGCGGCGCTTGGTCCGCACCCGGTAGACCCGGGCGGCGGCATGCTCGCCGAGCGCCTTGAGCCTGGTCGCGGTGGAGAACCGTTCCCGATCCGCCGGCACGTCGCCTCCCCTGTGATGACTTCGCTTGAGTGACGCGTAACGCCGTCCCCGGTCACGGTACGGGACCGCGGCCGGGGACGGGTGTCAGACGTGTCTGCTACTTGAGGGCGTACGCAGGTCTACGCGGATCAGCCCTTGAAGCGCGGGAACGCCGAGCGGCCCGCGTACACCGCGGCGTCGTCGAGGATCTCCTCGATGCGCAGCAACTGGTTGTACTTGGCCACGCGCTCGGAGCGGGCCGGGGCGCCGGTCTTGATCTGGCCGCAGTTGGTGGCGACGGCCAGGTCGGCGATGGTGACGTCCTCGGTCTCACCGGAGCGGTGCGACATCATGCACTTGTAGCCGCTGCGCTGGGCCAGCTCGACGGCGTCCAGGGTCTCGGTCAGCGAGCCGATCTGGTTGACCTTGACCAGCAGGGCGTTCGCGGTGTCGCTGTCGATACCGCGGGCGAGCCGCTCCGGGTTGGTGACGAAGAGGTCGTCGCCGACGAGCTGGACCTTGTCGCCGAGCTGCTCGGTGATGGTCTTCCAGCCGTCCCAGTCCTCCTCGTTCAGCGGGTCCTCGATGGAGACCAGCGGGTACGCGGCGACCAGCTCGGCGTAGTAGGAGGTCATCTCCGCGGCGGTGCGGGACTTGCCCTCGAACTCGTACGACCCGTCCTTGTAGAACTCGGAGGCGGCGACGTCGAGCGCGAGCGCGATGTCCTGGCCCGGCTGGTAGCCGGCCTTCTTGATCGCCTCGAGGATCAGGTCGAGGGCCTCACGGTTGGAGCCGAGGTTCGGCGCGAAGCCGCCCTCGTCGCCGAGGCCGGTGGACAGCCCGCGCTCCTTCAGCACGGACTTCAGGGTGTGGTAGACCTCGGCGCCCCAGCGCACGGCCTCGGAGAAGGACTCCGCGCCCACGGGTGCGATCATGAACTCCTGGATGTCCACATTGGAGTCGGCGTGCGATCCGCCGTTGAGGATGTTCATCATCGGGACCGGCAGCAGATGGGCGTTCGGGCCGCCCAGGTAACGGAAGAGCGGGAGGTCGGACGCCTCGGAGGCGGCGTGCGCGACCGCGAGGGAGACGCCGAGGATGGCGTTGGCACCGAGCGAGGACTTGTCCGGGGTGGCGTCCAGGTCGAACATCGCCTGGTCGATCAGACGCTGCTCGGTGGCGTCGTAGCCGACCAGCTCGGGGCCGATCTGCTCGATGACGGCGAGGACGGCCTTCTCCACGCCCTTGCCGTTGTAGCGGTTCTTGTCGCCGTCACGGAGTTCGAGGGCCTCGAAGGCGCCGGTGGAGGCGCCGGACGGAACGGCGGCACGGCCGGTGCTGCCGTCGTCGAGGCCGACCTCGACCTCGACCGTGGGGTTGCCTCGCGAGTCGAGGATCTCGCGAGCTACGACGACGTCGATGGACGGCACGAGGTTCTCCTTCGTATGGGTCAGCGGTAGCAGCACGAGCCTAACGGGCCGGGAGGGCTGCACCCCGCGTTCGCCCGCCCCACGAGACAGAGGCGTGGCACAAAAAGCCGGATTCCGAATCACATATCCAGATTTCTGGTGAATCTGGCAATGAGGGAGCCCCGGTGGGGCGCGCCATGGGGGCGGCACGCCCGACCGGGGCTCGTCGCTCAGGTGCGCACCGTGGCTCAGCCGAGGTGCAGCTTCTGGCCCGGGTAGATCAGGTCGGCCTTCTCCACGATGTCGTTGTTCAGCTTGAAGAGCTTCTTCCAGCCGCCCTTGACGTGGTGCTCCTTGGCGATCTTGCCGAGGGTGTCGCCGGACTTGACCTTGTACTCGCCGTCACCCTTCTTGATCGGGCCACGGGTCTGCTCACGCGTGGCGCGCTCGGGCGCGGAGTGCGGCTGAGCCTTGGGCTGGGCGGGCTGGGCGGCCGGGGCCGACTTGGTGGAGACCGAGGACTGGCCCTGCGAACCGGACGGCGCGGAGGGGGCGGAGGGGGCGGAGGGCGCGGACGGGCTGCCGCCGGAGGTCAGCCCCTTGCCGCAGACCGGCCAGGCGCCCTTGCCCTGGCTGCCGAGGACCTTCTCGGCTATCTGGATCTGCTGGCTCTTGCTGGCCTTGTCCGCGGTGGGCGCGTAGGCGGTGCCGCCGTACGCGGCCCAGGTGGAGCTCGAGAACTGGAGGCCGCCGTAGTAGCCGTTGCCGGTGTTGATCGACCAGTTGCCGCCGGCCTCGCACTGCGCGACCTGGTCCCACTGGGAGGTGGTGGCCGCGGAGGCGGAGGTCGCCCCGATGAGGGGCGCCGCCACGGCGGCACCGGCGAGACCGGTGAGCGTGGCGATACGGGTGGCCTTGGAGGGACGGCGGTGCTTCCCGTTGGACTTCAGCATCGTTGGTTCGTTTCCTCACCGACGCCTACGAGGTGAGCTGTCGGGTTCGGACGTGAGTTGCCCGGCCGGTCGCGATCGAGGATCGTTCCCGGCTTCACCCCTAGCCGACGAGCCCGTGTCCACAGGCCACTCGGCACCTACCTTGGGTCCCCCGCTCCTGCCTTCGGCGCTGACGCGTCGGATTCCCCCCGACCGCCGGCAGGATTCGGCGTGACGATCGACGGTGCCCGCGGTGGCGAGCGGGAAGACGTTAAACACACCTCCCGAGAACGTTCAAACACCCCAATGGCAGCGAATGAGGCTGTAATTGATCTCACCCGACCCACATCGGCGCAGGTAGGGCCGGGTGCGGAGAGATCGGACACGAGGTGCGCCCCGGAAATTGTGACGAGATGTATGTCTCACCGGAACCAGATCGGGCAATTCCCCCCGAATCACTGCTCCCTGATGGTGAGGTCAAGTCGCTGACCAGGGATGATCAGGTCGGGGTCGACTCCGATGAGGTCCTGGTTGCTCTCGTAGAGCCCTTCCCAACCTCGGGACACATTCCGGTCCTCGGCGATGCCTGACAGGTTGTCACCGGGGCGAACAGTGTAATCGTCGGCCTCGGGGCTCCGGTCGCGGTCCGCGGCGCCGCGCGAGGCGTGGCGGCCGGAGGGCCGCCCGTCCGCCGGATCGCCGCCCTCGGCCCGCTTCCCGGCGTCCGGGGTGCCGCGGTGGCGGCCGGAGGGCGAGGGGTCGGCGGAGGGATCCGCCGAGGAGCCCTTCGAACCGTCCGACGCCGAGCCGTGCGGGTCGTCCGAGGCCGGGTCGTCCGAGGCCGAGCCGTCCGACGTCGGGGTGTCCGATGCCGAGCCGTCCAGTCCGTCGGGGGACTTGGAGGTGTGGGGGGCCTCCGGCTTCCCGGTCGATCCGGACGAATCCGGCTTACCGGTGCCGTCGGACGTCCCCGAACGGTCCGAGTCCCGCGAGGAGGCGCCGTCCCGCTCCCGGTCCCCCGCCTCGCCCCGGCCGGTCCCCTGGTCCCGGGTGGCCGTGTCGCCGGGGTTCACATCGGGGGCCCCGGAGCCGTCGGTGAGCCCGGCGCCCAGCGCACAGCTCGGCCAGGCGTCGGGGCCGCGGTCGCCGAGGATCGACTGGGCCACGGATATCTGCTGGGAGCGGCTGGCCAGATCGGGACGCGGGGCGTACTGCGTGCCGCCGTAGTCCTTCCACATGTCGAGGGTGAGCTGGAGTCCGCCGTAGAAGCCGTTGCCCTCGTTGGCGCTCCACATCCCGCCGCTCTCGCACTCGGCGACCTGATCCCAGGTGGCGGCCTGGGCGGCCTGTGCGCCGGACGCCCCGAAGAGGGGCAGGGCGATGCTCGCTCCCGTGACCCCCGCCGCGACGATGATGGCCGGGGCCTGACGGGGGCGACGGTGTCGACCATTACCGGAACGCATGCGATTGCCCTCTCTATGGCGAACTCGGTTGCCGGTGAACATAGCGAGGGCACTCGATCATCACAAGCCGATGTATCCCAGGTCACGCCACGGTCACACGGCTGATCATTCGTCACCAATGTCCGTACGTACGGGGCTTGGACGCCTCAGCGATCCGCGGACTTCCAGGTCACCGGGAGCGTGCGCAGCCCGCGCATGATGAGCCCGCCGCGCCACCGCAGCTCCTCCGGCTCCGCCGCGAGCCGCAGTCCGGGCAGCCGCCGCAGCGCGGTGGCGATCGCGGTCTGCGCCTCCAGCCGGGCGAGCGGGGCGCCGAGGCAGTAGTGGATGCCGTGGCCGTAGCCGAGGTGCTGGTTGTCGCGGCGGGTGAGGTCGAGAACGTCGGGCTCCGCGAACCGCTCGGGGTCCCGGTCGGCGGCGGCGAGCACCACCAGCACCGGCTCCCCTTCGGCGATGCGCTGCCCCGCGAGGGTGAGCGGCTCGGTGGCGAACCGCCAGGTGGCGATCTCCACGGGCCCGTCGTAGCGCAGCAGCTCCTCGACCCCGGCGGCCAGCAGCCGCTCGTCCCCTTCTTCCAGGGCCCGCTGCATGACGGCGCGCTGCTCCGGATGGCGCAGCAGTGCGTAGACGCCGTTGCCGATGAGGTTGACGGTGGTCTCGAAGCCGGCGAACAAGAGGATGAAGGCCATGGCCGCGGCCTCGTTCTCGGTGAGGTGCTCACCGTGGTCACTGGCCCGGATCAGCCCCGAGATCAGGTCCTCCCCGTCCTCTTCTTCTCTCCGCCGCGCGGGCTCCAGGCGCTTGCGGTGGATCAGCTCGCCGAGATACGCGCGGATCCGCTTCACGGCGCGGGCCACTCCGCCGCGCGGGCCGCCGCCGTGCCGGATCATCGCGCCGGCCCAGTCCCGGAAGTCGTCCTGGTCCTCGCGCGGCACCCCGAGCAGATCGCAGATCGCATAAATAGGGAGAGGGAAGGCGAACTCATGGATGAGGTCGGCCTCTCCCCTTTCCTCGAAGGCGTCGATGAGCTGATCGGTGAGGGTCCGCACCCGAGGGGCGAACGCGGCCACCCGGCGCGGGGTGAACGCCGTGGAGACCAGGCGCCGCAGCCGGGTGTGGTCGGGAGGGTCGATATTGAGTAGATGTGTCATCAGATCGGCACGCTGCTCGCCGGGAATGCCCACCTTGCCCTTTGCGTGGGCGGCCGCGCTGTGCCGCTGGGGGTTCTTGGAGAGCCGGGGGTCGGCCAGCGCCTTCCTGGCATCCGCGTAACGGGTCACCAGCCAGGCGTCGACACCGCTGGGCAGCGTGGTCCGGTGCACCGGGGCGTGCTCGCGCAGCCAGGCGTACGCAGGGTAGGGATCGGTGGCGAACTCCCAGGTGAAGAGGGTGGGAGCGGAGCTGTCACGGGGCTGTTCCGACACCCCCCGACGATACCCGCGACCAGTCGCCGCCTCCGGCCTGCCGGAAGTAACGGGCAACACGAGAAATAAGTGAATAAGCAGAACAAAGAGAATAAGAGAGTAATGACCGGGATGAATGCCCAGCGGAATTCCCCATTCATCTCCACACACCCTTCACCACCCATGCACGGCGCGGGTCGAATGCCCGGATATCTGATGGCTGCGACCGCCGTTCGGCTGTTGCCCGCGCCGCCCCGATACGAACCCCCGGCACCTGCCCTGACGTCGGTCAACGCGGTGAACTGGCGGTGTGGCTGAAACGACGTCAGATGAACGAATGGGACTGGGGCACATGCACGGGGCCCAGTGATACCGGTGATACGATCACCGCGCTTGCCAGGCGAGCCAAGGGCGCGTAAGACACACGGCGATCCGGCACATCAGCCGAGAGGGTCCCCACTCTGAGGAGCATTATGCCGCCAGTTGGGCATATGGAGCCGTTCCGGCGCACCGACGCCTGTGCGCTGCCGTCGGCAAGACGAGTGCGATGTCCCCGGAACCCGCGGGCGCCGTACGAGCGCTGACTTACCGCTGCTCAGGCACCCTCCAGACGCATAACGCACCACACCTCCCTAAAGTCCCTGGCGGTCTAGTCGTTCAAAGAGAGTCTTAATGACGCAATATCTACAGGATCCAGCGTTCTGGGCCCTGATCGCCGGCACGCCTCTCGCCGCAACCGCCATTGTCCGCGGGCGAAAGGCGCGAGCGAATCTGCGCCAGGAGAAGGCGGAGCTCGAGAAACGCGCGGCCGACCTCGACAACAATTACGCCGAGGCGGTCCAGGAGGCTCACAACCGCGCCGAGGAGGCCACCAAGAGCGCTCTGAAGTCCGCCATGCGTACGCTTCAGGGCCTCGCCAACGAGCAGCAGCTCGCCATCTCCAAGACCCAGGACAAATACGGCGAGCATCAGCTTCTCCAGGACCTCCTGGAGATCGACCATATGAACTCGCAGTTCGGTCGGCGTGCGCAGTCCATCGCGGTGCTGTGTGACGGCTGGCTGGGCCGGCAGCGCGCGGTCGCGTCGGTGTACGACGTCGTCCGCAGCGCCAAGGGCCGCATCCGCCACTACACCCGGGTGGAAATCCGCTCACAGAGCAACTTCGCCCTGGTCAGCCGGGCCGTGGAGCCCGTCGCGCTGGCGCTGGCCGAGCTTTTGGACAACGCGACCAGTTACTCCGCGCCCGACTCGCCGATCGACATCACCATCCGCACCGTCCCCAAGGGTGTCTGCGTCATCATCGACGACGCCGGTGTCGGTATGAACGAGGAGGAGAAGAACCGGGCGGACAAGCTGCTCTCGGCCACACACGCCACCGGTGTAACAGGACTGGGCAATCCGCCGCAGTTCGGTTTTGCGGTGATCGGTGTGCTCGCCGCGCGCTATGGCTTCACGGTGTCCGTCGATTCGGCCTCTCCCTACGGTGGTGTACGCGCGGTCGTGCTTCTCCCCGAGGACCTTCTGACCAATATGCCCGAGCCGGAAGAGCAGCCGACGAACCACGTTCCCGCCGAGGCCGAGCAGTCGCAGCCGGGCGGTTCCGCCATGACCGGTGCCGCCGTCAGCGGTTCGACCGTGAGCGGTGCCACCGCCGGGGGCCTGCCCAAACGTCGCCGTAAGGGCTCGATTTCCATCGTCCCCAGAGCGGACTCCACCAGTGCCCCGGCCCGGACGAGCGAGGAATCCGCATCGATCATGGGCGCGTTCCAGCGCGGCACGCAGTCCGGACGCTCAGCAAACCCGAACAGGGAAGGGCATGATCCTCAGTGAACAACGACCTGTCATGGATGCTTGAGAGCGCCCTGGAAGTACCAGGGGCTCGTCATGCGATCCTGGTCTCCGCCGACGGTCTGCTGATGGCCCGTTCTCAAGAGGTCAAAAAGGACGAGGCCGACACCGTCGCCGCGGCGATGAGCGGCATCCAGTCGCTGAGCCGCACCATGGCCGGCTTCTGCGGTGGCACCCATATGACATGGCGCCAGACCCTGGTCGAGTTCGACGGTGGCTGGGTCTTCCTCATCTCCGCGGGTGAGGGCGCGTATCTGGCGGTCTCCTCCGCCCCGGATGTCGACATGGCCGACATCACCTTCCGGATGCAGCAGCTTGTCGGGCAGCTCGGCAAGGCGCTGTCCACACCACCGCGCGAAAACACCGGAATACAGGCATGACGGCGCCAGGCGAGCAGGAGCCCCAGTCCGCTCAATTAGTGCGACCGTACGTCATCACGAACGGTCGCGGGCTTCCGGAGAATGACCAGTTCAACCTGATCACGCTGGTCACCGCGTCGGAACAGAGACCCCCCAGTCAGCTCGACCCGGAGAAGCGCAGCCTCTTGGAGCTGTGCGCGGGTGGTTATCTCTCGGTTGCCGAGATAGCGGGGCATATGGGGCTGCCGATCGGCATTGTGAAGGTTCTGCTGTCCGATCTCTCATCGGACGGGTACCTGATCACCCGTGCCCCCGCGCCTCCCGCGCAGCTTGTCGACGTTTCGCTCCTTCAGGAGGTGCTGGATGGGCTCCAGGCCCGTTTCGGATGACGATGTCTATCTGAACGAAGCGGTGCAGGTAGCGGCCAAGATTCTTGTCGTGGGGCATTTCGCGGTCGGAAAGACGACGTTCATCGGCACCATGTCCGAGATTCCTCCGCTGCGCACCGAGGAGCGGATGACTCAGGCCGGAGCCCACGTCGACGACCTCATGGGTACCCGGGGCAAGACCACGACCACCGTGGCCATGGACTTCGGCCGGCTCACGCTGAGCGAGCGACTTGTCCTCTATCTCTTCGGAACGCCTGGACAGGAACGCTTCGTCCAGGTGTGGGAGGACATGACCCGGGGCGCTCTCGGGGCACTGATCCTCGTCGATCCCGAACGCATCAAGGAATCCTTCCCGGTCATCGACCTGGTGGAGCACTACGGACTTCCCTATGCGATTTCCGTCAATCACTTCGACGGCACGCCGACCCGCCCCGACGCGGAATTGCGCGAGGCGCTCGATCTGCTGCCCGAGACCCCCATCGTCACCTGTGACGCACGTGACGAGAAGTCATCGGCCAATGCCCTGATGGCGCTTGTCCGTTACCTACAGGAACGTACCCGCTAGGAGCACCTGATGAACACGCAATCGGATTTTTCGGCGGTGCCGCCACCCGGCTGCCCCGCCCATGGCAGTGGCAAGCGGGTGCCGCTGTACGGGACGGAGTTCGCCGCCGATCCGGGTGCCTATTACACGTATATGCGCTCGTTCGGCCCGGCCGCACCGGTCGAGCTCTCCCCGGGTGTCGAGGCCACGCTGATCACGGACTATTCGGCCGCGCTTCAGTTGCTCCAGAACCCCGACACCTTCCGGAAGGACTCGCGCCGCTGGCGCGAATACAACGAGGGCAAGGTCACCCGGGACAATCCGGTCGTCCCGTTGCTGGAATACCGGCCGAACTGCATGTTCACCGATGGCGCCGAGCATATGCGGCTGCGGCAGGCGGTGACCGACAGCCTGGCCCGGGTGGATACGCATCGACTGAGCCGCCATGTCGAGCGCGTCGCGGACTACTTGATGGACCAGTTCCTCTCCCGCGGCTCGGCCGATCTGCTCAACGACTATGCCAAGCTGCTGCCGCTGTTTGTTTTCAATGAGCTCTTCGGATGCCCGGCGGAGATCGGCGACCGGGTCATCTTCGGCATTTCCGGGATCTTCGACGGGATCAACGCGGAGAAGGCGAACGAGGTGCTCGGCCAGAGCGTCAGCGAACTCGTCGCGCTGAAGCGCAGGCAGCCCGGGGAAGATGTCACCTCCTGGCTTATGCAGCACCATGCCCAGTTGACCGATGAGGAAATGGTTCACCAGCTCGTTCTGCTGCTGGGCTCCGGCGCCGAGCCGCAGCGGAACCTCATCGCCAACGCGCTGCTCCTGCTGCTCTCCGACGAGCGGTACGCGGGTGCCGGGCTGCTGGTCGAGGACGCTCTCGACGATGTGCTGTGGAACAGCCCGCCGATGTCCAACTACGCCCCCCATTACCCGGTTTCCGACGTGGACTTCGCCGGAACCCGGCTGCGGGCGGGCGATCTGGTGATGGTCTCCATCGCGGCGGCCAACACCGACCCGGCGCTGTCCACCTCCCGGCAGCAGCTCAGCAAGCGGGCGCATCTCGCCTGGAGCGCCGGTCCGCACGCCTGCCCGGCCAAGGACACCGCTCAGCTCATCGGTGTGGTGGCCATCGAAAAACTGCTCAACCAGTTGCCCGATATTGAACTCGCCGTGCCCGAGTCGAGCCTGACCTGGCGCCCCGGTCCGTTCAACCGCGGGCTGACCGCGCTGCCTGCCCGATTCACTCCGATACGTACGGACAAACAGCCCGTTGCACAGCAACAGATACCAACGGGCGACCATCGCGGGCACGCCCAGAATAAGCAGGAGAAGGGCGGCTTGTGGAGTTCGTTCCTCTCATGGTGGAGAACGTGATCCACACCACATCCGGAACCCATTTCATACCGCATGAATGTTCAACTGAACGGGTAGGCACTATCGCGCAATTTTTGTTGGCCCATTCCTAAGAGGAGCTGTCGTGAGGTCTCCCGCCGCCGACGACACCACCGTCGGTCGACGATCCGCGGTTTCACTCATATCCCGACTGCACCACCCCCGCGGCCAATCGAACACCTACCCTAATTTCGCGGATGCACACGCGATGGGAACCGAGATACCCGCCCCACGGGGCGGGTATCTTCTCGTGGGGCATGACCGCCCGATTACCCCGCCGCACAAATCCAAACAGCCGTTCCTCTCGATTCAGCGGGAGGTTCGATGAACGGTTTCAATTCGCGTGAGGCGCTGCTCGGCGACCTCACCACGGGCCAGCTCACCCGGCTGTGCCAGGTGGCGGGGCTCAGCGAGGCCGATACCGCCGCCTACACCGGGGTACTGATCGAGAGTCTGGGCGCCTCGGCCGGACGGCCGTTGGCGCTGCCACCCCCGTCACGGACCTTTCTGTCCGACGACCACAGCCCCGTGGAGTTCTCCCTGGCCTTTCTGCCGGGGCAGGCTCCGGACCTGCGGGTCCTGGTGGAACCGGGCTGCTCCCGGGGCGACGACCTCGCGGAGAACGGCCGGGCCGGCCTCCAGACGATCCACGCCATGGCGGACCGCTGGGGGTTCTCGACCGACCAGCTCGACCGGCTCGAGGACCTGTTCTTCCCCCAGTCCCCCGAGGGCCCGCTGGCCCTGTGGTGCGCCCTGGAGCTCCGCCCCGGCGGCGTCCCCGGGGTCAAGGTCTATCTCAACCCCTCGGCGAACGGCGCCGACCGGGCCGCCGAGACCGTACGCGAGGCGCTGGCCAGGCTGGGCCATCGGCAGGCGTTCGACTCGCTGCCCCGGGCGGACGGCTTCCCGTTCTTCGCCCTGGACCTCGGCGACTGGGACGCCCCGCGGGTGAAGGTCTACCTCAAGCACCCCGGTATGTCCCCCACCGAGGCGGGCTCCCTCCCCCGGATGTCACCGGCACCGGGCCGGGAACAACTGGAGGAGTTCTTCCGCACCGCGGGGGACCTCCCCGCCGCCGACGACCTCACCGCCGACGGGGCCGATGAGGACGCCGACCGGCTCACCGGGCGCCCCGCCCTCACCTGCCACTCCTTCACGGAGACGGCGACCGGGCTGCCCAGCGGATACACCCTCCATGTGCCCGTCCGCGACTACGTCCGGGACGACGGCGAGGCGCGGGAGAGGGCGGTCGCCGTGCTGCGCAGCCATGACATGGACAGTGCAGCTCTCGACCGGGCGCTGGCCGCCGTGAGCCCGCGCCCCCTCGGCGACGGAGTGGGCCTGATCGCCTACCTGGCGCTGGTCCATGAGCGCGGCCGGCCGCGGCGGGTGACCGTCTACGTCTCCTCCGAGGCGTACCGGACCCGGCCGCCCCGCGAGACGGTCCCCACCCGCGACCGGGTGCGGGCACGGCTGTGACATCCGCCGAGACACGGAACAACGAGAAGACAGGAGCAGCGGTCAGCGTGGAGCCGTACAGGATCAAGGTCGTCGAACCGATACCCTTCACCACCCGGCAGCAGCGCGAAGAGGCGCTGCGGCGGGTGAACTACAACCTCTTCGATCTGCGTGCCGAAGAGGTGACCATCGATCTGCTCACCGACTCGGGCACCGGAGCGCTCTCCGCCGCCCAGCTCGCCGCGGGGATGGCCGGCGACGAGTCCTACTCGGGCTCCCGCTCGTACTACCGGTTCCACGAGACGGTCACCGAGCTCACCGGTTACGCGCATGTCCTCCCCGCCCACCAGGGGCGCGCCGCCGAGCGGGTGCTGTTCACCACCCTGCTGGAGCGCGGCAACCTCGTGCTGTCGAACACCCACTTCGACACCACCCGGGCCAATGTCGAGCTGAACGAGGCCGAGGCGCGCGACCTGCCGTGTCCCGAGGCCAAGAACCTCGACAGCACCGAGCCGTTCAAGGGCAATATCGACCTGGAGGCGCTCGCCCGGACGCTGTCCGGGCCCGAGGGCTCCCGGGTCGCCGTGGTGGTCATGACCATCACCAACAACGGCGGCGGCGGCCAGCCCGTCTCCATGGACAACCTCAAGCGGACGGCGGCCCTGTGCCGTCAGCACGGCGTTCCGCTCTTCCTGGACGCCGCCCGGTTCGCCGAGAACGCCTGGCTGGTCACCCGCCATGAGGAGGGTTACCGCGACCGCACCCCCCGGCAGGTCGCGGAGGAGGCGTTCCGGCTGGCGGACGGCTGCATGATGAGCGCCAAGAAGGACGGCATCGTCCACATCGGCGGCTTCATCGGCACCAACGACCCGGAGCTCGCCCAGAAGTGCGAGCTGCTCCTCATCGCCACCGAGGGGTTCGCGACCTACGGCGGTCTGGCCGGACGCGACCTCGACATGATGGCGCAGGGGCTGACCGAGGTGACCGAGCCGAGCTATCTCGCCGAGCGCGCCGAGATCGCCTCCCACCTCGCCCACCGGGTCCGCGCCGCGGGCGTGGACATCGTCGAGCCGCCGGGCATGCACGCCCTCTACCTCAACGCCGGACGGTTGCTGCCGCACATCCCGCCGCACCAGTACCCCGGCCACGCCCTGGCCTGCCAGCTCTACCTGGAGGGCGGCATCCGTTCGGCCGAGCTGGGCTCGCTCTACCTCGGTGAGGAGGACGAGCACGGGAACCCGATCAAGAGCGCGCCGTACGAGCTGGTCAGGCTCGCCCTGCCGCGCCGGGTCTACACCCGCAGCCACTACGACCACGTGGGCGAGACGCTCGCCAAGATCGCCAAGAACGCGGACCAGGCGTACGGCTTCCGGATCACCGACCAGTCGCCGATCCTGCGCCACTTCCGCGCCACGCTGGTGCCGGTGCCCATCACGGGCTGACCGCGCCGCACGAGCAGGGCACGGACCAGGGCCCGGCACCGGACACCACCGGTGCCGGGCCCTGGTCATGCGCCCGTATCGCGCGCCCGCGCCGTACGCCCGCGCCGCGGCGCCGCGTCACCCGCCCGGCACCCGCG
>NZ_JAHLEM010000522.1 GCF_018883605.1 Streptomyces niphimycinicus
TGTGGACGTTCACGTATTTCCCCGGGGCTGAGTTCACGTAATTCCCCAGCCCCGGGCGCCGATGACGTCTACTTGACCGACGGCTTGGCGGGCTTGTCGGTGGGGTTCTTGGGGCGCTTGTTCGGACGGTAGCTGGGGCCGTTCATGATGACCTGGTGGCTGGTGTTGATGAGCCGGTCGAGGAGGGACTCGGCGACGACGGGGTTGGGGAAGAGGGGATACCAGTCGCTGGGGGCCCGGTTGCTCGTGATGATCAGGGACCGGCCCTGCCGCTCGCTGACCAGTTCGTAGAGGTCGTCGGCGTGGGCTGCGGAGAGCTGGCGCATGGCGAAGTCGTCGAGGATGAGCACGTCGGGCCGTACCAGTTCGCGGATCCGTTTCTCCCAGGTGCGGTCCGCGTGGCCGCCGGCGAGTTCGGCGAGGATCCGGCTGGTCTTGGCGAAGCGGACGTGGGCGCCCTGCCGGACGGCGAGGTGTCCCAGCGCCTGGGCGATATGCGTCTTGCCCACCCCGACCGGCCCGAAGAGAATTACGGACTCGCCCGCATGCAGCCAGCGCAGGGCGCCCAGGTCCCGGATCTGGGCGGCGGGCAGTTTCGAGGAGGCGGTGAAGTCGAACTCCTCCAGAGTGACCTGCTGCTCGAACTTGGCTCGCTGGAGCCTGCGTTGGAAGGCGACGGTCTCGCGGCGGGTGATCTCGTCCTGGCAGAGGACCTGAAGGAAGTCGAGGTGGCCGAGCTCGCCGCCGTGGGCTTGGGCGAGGCGGGCGTCGAGGGTCTCCAGCATCCCGGACAGCCTCAGGGACTTGAGTGACTCGCGCAGGGCGGTGTCCATCACGCTCATCGTGCCGCCACCTCGTCTTCGCCGTGGACCTGGTCGTCGCGGGTGTCCTCCGGGGTGTCCGGGGGTGCGACGGAGCCGAACAGTCCCTGGGGGCCGTGGAGGAAGGCCGCGGCGCCCGCGTCTCCGCTGGTCTCGGGCTCGGGATCGGTCTCGGTGCCGGCGACCAGGATGCCCTTGATGGTGCGGTAGGACGGGTCGCCGACCGTGATCGCTCTCGCGCAGGCGGCCTCCAGGCGTGTGTCGCCGTACTTCTTCCGCAGCCCGAGTACCCCCTGGGCAGCGCGGAGCCGGTAGAGCGCGTTGACCTCCAGCAGCTGGTCGACGACCTCGCGGCAGGCGTCGCCGATCTCGGACGCCTGGGTGCGGCACCAGATGGGCGTCTTCATCTGGAAGGCGATCTTCTCGGGCGGGTAGTCGCTCTTGTCGGTGCGTTTTCCCTGTCCAAGGGCCGCGTGGGTCTTGACCAGGTCGCCGTCGAGGAAGACCTGCACCATCGTGGCGGTGGAGCGGACGTCGACCTTGCGGCCGATCAGCTTCCAGGGCACGGAGTAGAGGGTGCGGCCGACCTTGATGTGGATGTCCGGGCCGACGGTGGCCGTCGACCAGCGGGCCAGGGTGAACGGGGTGGGCGGCAGTGGCAGCAGGGCGGCGGCCTCGACCGCACCGAACACGGCCATTGGGGCCGCCCCGCCCAGCGGCCGGCACTTCCGGCACCCGGCGACCTGCTGGGCCCAGGTGACGGCCTCGGTCTGCATGTGCTCGATCGAGGTGAACTCCCGCCCGCGCCAGAACGAGTCGCGGACGTAGGGCATGGGCCGCTCCACCCTGGGCTTGTCCTTCGGCTTCGAGGCTCTCGCCGGGTCCACCAACGCGCCGTAATGGGTGGCGAGTTCTGCATACGCCTTGTTGATTTTCGGGTCGTAGAGGTCGGGCTTGTCGACGCCGGTCTTCAGGTTGTCGGGCACCAGCCGGCGTGGGACGCCGTCGAAGTAGCGGAAGGCTGCGACGTGTGCCTCGGTCCACGCATGCTGGTCCAGATGCAGGACCGGCCGGACGAACATGTGCCGTGAGCAGGGCAGCACCATCACGAACGCCCAGACCCGGTGCCGTTTCCCGGTCGCCGGGTTGATCCACTGGCCCAGGAACCCGTAGTCGATCTGGGCTTCCTCGCCCGGTTCGACCTCGTCGCGCAGGACGGTGACCTGCGAGCGGCTCACCTCGTCGGGCAGCGTGGCGTGCACCCAGCGGCGGAAGGAGGAGATCGACACCTTCAGTTTGTGCTCGTCCCGCAGCCTCTGGTGGATCGTGGAGACCGTCACCGTTCCCAGCAAGTCCTTGATGTAGTCGCGGTGTTGGTCGATGTCGGACCAGGTGACTTGCCGCAGCCTCCTGTCGGCGAGGCCGGGGAACCACCCCTCGATCAGCCCGGCCCAGTCGGCCTCACTCATCGGCGGGCCGCCGGGGATGATCCCGGACGCCTCCGCGGGGGCCAGGTACTTCCTGACTGTCTTGCGGTCCACTCCCAGCGACGCGGCCAGTGCGCTCTTCGAGCGGCCTGCGTACCAGTGGACGTAGATCTCGGTGATGTCGACCACGACGAACGTTCTCCTTGCCATCCGGGCTGCCCATCGGCGTTCGGGACCCGCTGAGCGAGGGCCATCCGCAGCTCCGCGATGACCAGGTCCCTCGATCCCGGACTCCGCGCTACCCATGGCCAATAAGGGGGATTCCGGATAGAGAATGACGTAACACTCAAACCACCCAAGATGGGGAAAGCTTGATCGCTGGCAGTGCTGCACGATCACATGATTCGCCTGGAACCGGCCGACGGGCCTTCGGGCGAGGCCGCCCTCTTACAGGGCGCGGAAAAGCGTTCGACCACCGGCCCGGGATGGGCCATGATCCGCATTCGTGACGACGTCAAAGCAGCTCATGGTCCGGGCCGCCGCCCGCAACAACGCCGAGTGGTGCGCAGCGATGAGCCGATCGCACGGCCTGACGAGTGAGTTCGGCCCGCAGGCTTGGACCGCCCCGTCCCGCACGCCGCGGTACTACCCCGACGCGGTGACGCTCGTGCCGGGAGCCGAACCGGCCGCGCTTGCGGCGCGTATCGACACCATCACGCCGGGTGCCTCCGTCAAGGACAGCTTCGCCGATCTCGACCTGAGCGAGGTCGGCTTCCACGTCCTGTTCGAGGCGCAGTGGATCCACCGCCCGGCGAGCGCGTCCGCTGTCGCGCCGGTACTTGCCTGGGACGTGGCGGGCGCCCCGGACACACTGCGTGCCTGGGCACTGGCCTGGGACGACGGGGAGGGCAACGCAAGCCTATTCCGGCCCGAATTGCTCGACGACCCGGCCACCTTCGTGCTCGCCGGACGGTCCGCCAGCGGCCGGGTGGTCGCCGGTGCGGTGGCGAGCCGCAGCGACCATGTGGTCGGAATCTCCAACGTCTTCGCACCGGACGGCGGCCCTGACGCGGCTTGGCCAGTCGTACTGGACGCGGTGCACTGGCTGTTCCCCACTCTGCCGGTGGTGGGCTACGAACACGGCGACAACCTAGCGGCTGCCGTCCGCCACGGCTTCGAGCCGGTCGGTCCACTGCGGGTCTGGCTGCACGGATAGACCGGCTTCAAAGCAGTCCAGGCCCGCCGTTCGCGACCGCCGCCCCCACGGGGAAGCGTGACCGTGAAGGTGGGGAATTACCTGACGTCGAACCCGCCCAAAGTGGGGAATTCCATGACCGTCGACACCTGACAGGAAAACCGGTCGGCGTTGTCGGTGTGACCCTGCATGCTGGAGGTCCAACCGAGACGAAGGACCCCCGCAACCACCATGACGTTGAACTTCGATGCAGATCAACCGGTAGTTGGACTGAAGAGACAGCAAGCGCTGATCAAAGCCGTTCTCGGTGCCAGTAACGCTGATGAGACACGCTGGCTGGAGTGGAAGTCTCATCATGACGTGTCGAAGCCGGAAGGAGCCTTCGCCGTCTCGAAGGCGATCCTCGGGTTCGCCAACCGGATGCCCGACGTGGCAGCGCAGTGGGCCGAAGGCCACGCCTACCTCCTGGTCGGAGTCGAGGAAGAAGCGCTCCAGGGAGTTACAAGGCATGACATAGAGAAGGTCGATGCCTGGCTGGGGCGCTACATCGGCGACTTCGACCGATACCAGTTCACCTACGTGCCGTTCGACAACGGCGAAGGCCCGCGGCACGTCATGCTGGTCGACGTCTTCCCTCCGCGATGGGGCGATCCGGTTCACCCGCTCCGCAAGGAGTACCAGAACTTCTACGCGGGCACCGTCTTCCACCGGTACGCCGGAAAGACCCAGCCCGCGCGCGCAGCCGAGATCGATGCTCTGACGGAACGGGCCCGGCGCGCGGCCAAGCGCGTGAACGTCACCGTAGGCATTGCCGCCGGCGCCGTCGCTGTGGTGCCGCCCGCTGAAGACATGCGCACCAAGATCCTCGACGTCCTGCGTGAGAACCTGCTGAAGCAGCTCGACGCCAGGCGCCCTGCGAAGAAGACCAGCACGACAGGGGCCTTCCCGTACGCCCCGGCGTTCGACGTGTTCCGCGCCCTGCCCCCCATTGACTACCGCTCGCCCGATGAGTTCCGTGAGCAGGTTGAGGAGTACCTGCGCGACTTCGACACCGCAATGCAGCAGTCCTTCGTACAGGCGGTTGGCACAGCGGGGACGCCACTGCGGCTGAAGCTGACCAATCCTGGGGAGGAGAATCTCTTCAAGGTCGAAGTCGTGCTGAGTCTCCCCGATACGGTCCTCGCACACGTCACAGACGACGAAGAGGACATCGACTGGCCTGACGAGCCCGCAAAATACGGATCAGCGGCCCTTCCCGTCAGCCTCGGCGCCTTCCCGGGTATGGCTGCCCTGCGGGCACCAGCGTTTCGGCTGCCGCCCATCGACTCACCGTACATCGAGCACGAAGAGGGCCGCACAATCATCCGCTTCACGCCGGTCGACCTTCGACCCCACGAGACGGTCCCTCTCGATCCGATCACGCTCTACAGCACGCAGGAAGCAGTCGACTCCTTCGTCGGCGAGTGGCGCGCAACGGCAACGAACGTAAGCGGCACCGTGGGCCAACGTCTGCTCATCCCCGCACGGCACCTCGAAGTCGACCTGAACCAAGCGCTTCTTCCTCTGATCAATGTCGACGTCCAAGAACCTGGCCCGACCGGCGCCGCGGGGCCTACGCCGCGCTCATAGACGGGCCGCTGGACGGGTTGTTGCTGGACATCACGGGCTGGCGGCCGGAGGAAGTCGACGAGGGCGTAGCCCTGTCCACCGAGCTGTCGCGGTGGCCCGGAGGCCCACGCTCTGTACGACCCGCGCCGAACCCCGCGCCAACGTGTGACGCCCGTCTTGTTATTCACCATGGTCGCTACCGTCGGCATCCGGTTCATCTTCGGGCGCGTCTTCAACGTCACCTTGGGGTTCCAGCTGCTCTGCATCGTCATAGGGCGCATCGTCATCATCGGTCGGTTGCGACGCCGTGGTGGCGATGTCGAGCTTCGGCACGGAGTCGGCGAACTGCCGGGCGACCTTCTGCGCCGGGGTGCCGAACAGGGCCTGTAGCGCTGCCTGATTTTCGACGACCTGTCGGGCGAGTCGTGCAGCCGGGCCGTCGAACAGAGCTTGAAATCCTGCCTGATTTTCGGCGAGTTGCCGGGCGATCCTCTGCGCTGAGGTGTCGAACAGAGCTTCAAGCGCTGCCCGGTCATCGGTGAGCTGCCGGGCGAGTCGTGTCGCCGGGGTATCGATCAAGGCTTGCAGCGCTGCCCTGTCAGCAGTGAGCTTTTGAACCAGCCGGTTGGTGGCCAGGCCGAGCTCACGCATGGAAGGCGGCAGATGTTCGGTGACCACGCGTTCCGCAGAGGACTGCGCGGCGAGGAAATTCTGCTTCACATCTGCGGCAACGCCAGTGACTCGCTTCTTGAGGCCCTGCAGAATCCTCATGCACGGTTCGTCGTCAGTGTCCGGTGGCGAGGGCTCTTCTGTTGTGAGAAGAGTCGGTGTCTCATCGCCCTCGGTTGTCGAGAAGAGGACCTTCATGTGCCACACGCAGGCGATGTAGCGGGCGCTTGCGTCCTCTCCGTTGAGGGCGAGACCGTACAGCAGCCAGCTGGCCTTGGCCGTGTACCAGACGTCGCCTTCGATCTCGTGTCCCGTCACGTCCGTGACGCTGAGGAGATCGACCTCGGGTGAGGCGAGCCACTCACGCCACTCCACCCCGACGCCGGCGGTCCCCAGGCCGGCGAATCCGGTGGGGGAGCTGAGAACCTCTACGGCTGTCTGAGAAACCCGCTTCCGAACAGGCAGTGACCTCAGGAGCTCACCTGCGGCGGCCTCCGCGTCCGTCCCGGACACCTCTTTGGTGAACTGGGAGACGACCTGGTCGAAATCCTGTAGCAGGGTGAGCCGGTGTTCCATGCCGCGGATGTCTTCGTTCATCGGGTACGGGTAGCCGGTTCCGTCGGTGAAATCCGTGCTGTTGTTCGTGACGAGGTGGACGTGTTGGTCCGGGTTCTGTTCGAGGAATTCCAGGACGGAGAACCAGATCGCCGCATCGCGGCCGCCTTCGGAGTGGTCCTTGCCGCGCTTCGTCGGCGGCAGGGCCATGGCCTCCCGCTGGTACGCCCTGCGGATGGCTCCGTCGCTGGTCTCGATCACCTCGAATATCTCTCCGTAGACCTTCCGCCAGTGATCTAGGAAACGCTCCAGGTCCAGCGGTTCCAGCGAGATTTCCGGCTCCCAGGGAAGGATGTCTCGCAGCTTCTCCAGGGTGTTCAGGACAGCCTGGTGCCTGACCGGGTAGTGGTGCGCCTGGTGAGCGGCCATTTCCTCCAGCACCATCCACGGCACGGCGACCCTGTGGTGCCGCGATTGCCGCAGCTTCCGGATGATGTCGGCACGCGGTCCCTCTGGCGGCAGAAGATTCACGGCATTCGTATCGAAGATGATCAACCAGGCCTCCCCGTCTCAATGAGGAGGCAGTATCTCAATCGGAGCGGACGCGGGTGGCGAGCAGGGCGGCCCAACCTCACACCTCGCTGCCGGGAGACACCGTGACTACTTCTCTGAGCCGCGCTGGGCGATGGCGCGTCCGATGCTGTACCAGCTGGGCTCGACGGTGCCGTGAGGGAGGGGGCAGCCGAGCAGGCCGGCGAGGTGGGCCAGGGCATCGCCGGTGACGTAGCGGTCGGGGTCGGGGGATTGCAGGTGCCGTCGGATGAGGTCGTCCTCGACGCCCTGCTGCTGGAGAAAGGCGGCGATGGTGCCGATCAGCAGCTGGCTGTGGGCGTGAGCGTCGGTGAGGGCGTACGACACCAGACGCTGCCACTCGCGCAGGCATGCGCCGTACTCGCGGCCTACCTGTACCGCCCGGTGGCAGTAGCTCGAGGTCCAGCGGCAGTGCTGCTCGACCGCCGCCAGCAGCTCCTGGGGCACGGCGTCGGCTGTCCAGCTCGGCGCCGGGGCGGCTCTCGTCGCGCCTTGGGCAGGGGGAAGGCAGTCGCGGATCTGCTGCAGTCCTGCTGTGTAGGTGACCTTGTGCTGGTCGCGGTACTGGCGTGCTTGGTTCTTACGGGCGTGTGAACTCATGGCTGGTTCCTTGTGCGCCCTCCCGTGATGTGGCGCTGTCGGTGGCCAGGCCACGTGAGCGTCCGTCGCGATGATGCGGTGCATCTGGGGCTTACGGTGTCGCCGGTCACGGGTCCGGTCGCTCTTCAGCCGAGGCACCGTCGCGGCGGGCTGGGGCGGCACCATCATGCCCAACGAGCCTCCGCCGCAGGGAGTCACGCCGCCACGGCTAGCTGCTGGATGCCGGCACCGTGGGCGGCAGCGGTATGTCGTAACGCCCGAAGAGCTCTCGGAAGAAGCCAGCGACTGCCCGAGGGCCGGCACTCCGGTCGAGCTCGTGGCCACCGAAGCGGTAGACCTCGTATCCGGAGAGCTTCAACTGCCGGTCTTCCGACACCATCTGGGCATACAGTTCGGGGCTCGCCTTGCCGTTGATCGAGTAGTGCTGGTGGCCGTCGACCTCCAGGACCACCCGAACTCTGTTGGGCAGCAGCAGGAGGAAGTCCATACGCTGCCTAGCCAAGGGGCCAGGCGCGACCCGGGCCTTCGCGGTGTAGGGGTCGTAGTGGAGATACACCTGGGGAATCAGAGCGGGCAGAGCAGGCCCTCCCTCCCGGAAGTACAGGGCCGCGTACGTGTGGAACAGGACTTCTTCCGGCGGGGAGGCGAGCGAGTCCGCGAGCCGTGCGCACAGAGTCCTGGAGGCGGCCTCCTGGTCACCTGCCACGGCGGGGTTCGTCTGCTGCCACCAGCTGACGAGCTCGGCCCATGACAGGCCGGCGGCGACGAGAGGCCGGGTGTACGTCAGGCAGTACTGGGCGTTGCGGACGATGTCGAGGCGGTTGTTGACCGCGTCACGCAGAACGATCTCAGGCTTGGGGCCGTTAGCGGCAAAGATCAGGTTCTTGAACTCTCCGTCGACGCTGGTCATGCCCAAGGAAGCGAGGACCTGCTCCAGCTCCGGTGCTTCGTACTCGTCGAGGAGCTTGCGAGCGATTGTGGTCAGCTCTGGCACCGCCAGCGGTCGCAGCCGCTTCATGACGTAGCGGTACTTGCTCCCGAAGGCCTCGCTCTCTTCTCCCGGAGCAAGCCCCAGACGTACGCATTCGCCTGGGACCTCGTACGACTTCAACTCGGCAACAGCGCTGGCTATGGCGGAACGCAGCGTTTCGGGCTTCACCGCATCTCCCATCCCCCCGAGGCTACTGGTCTGCACCGACATACCGGGCACACGATGGGCCGTCTGTTCGGCGCCTTCGGTTTCAGTGTGGAGTGATTAGTGGATCGCCGGTCGCGGGGCTTTTGGCTCGATATGGGTCGGTGAGGAGGTTCTGCGTTGCCCGTTGGGCTCGCCAGCGTGCGGCGGCCATGCTCGGGGCATGGCCTGCTTTGTAGTGCACGGGCGTGCCGTCCGTGTGTTGCCAGCGGAGCGACCATCCCCACAGTCCGAGGGTCGTGGCCTGGCTCCACAAGGGGCGTCCGTCGAAGGGCCGCCGGTCGATCTTGGCCCATACCAGCAGGTCGGTTCCCGGCACGGGGACTCGCGCGCTGGCACAGAGATGGTCGGCTCCGGCTGCCTGCCACAAGAGTGGGGCGGGGAGCGCGTCGGCTGCGGACAGCTCTGCCGCGTATACGATCAGGTCGGCAATCCTCGTTCAGCCGGTTTTCAGCCTCAAACTCCGCCATCGTGCTCGCCTGGAATTCACGGCTTCCGGCCGCTGCCTCCTCCACCAGTTCCAGGGCAAGGGCGACCATGTCGTGGTCGACCGACAGCGCGATCCCCAGCTCCCGCAGTTCCTGCGGCGTCAATTGCTCCAGCAGGGTCTGCAGGTGACCTGCCACCGCTGTGCTTGTCTGGCCCAGCCGGGGCAGTTCGACGTCGGGAACCGGCGGGTGGCCCCACACGCGGGCTACCTTCCACAGATCCAGCAGCTCTCGGACGTCGTCCACGCCTTCCATCTGCTCGGCGAAGTCGAGGGCCGCGTCGAGCACCGCGAGAGTGGTCGTGTTTTCATCGGCGGCGGGGCGACCGGCGAACCGGCACAGCGCCGCCGCCCGTCCGTTGACCGGCCCCAGCACCAGGCTGGCATTTTCGAACCTCTGCGCCATTGAGCCTTCTCCAGTTGATGTCGACGGCGAGCTGTGGCCTGTCACCGGGCTGTCTCCTGAGTTCACCGGCGGGGACGGTGGCGGTGGGCTCCCCACGCGTAGGCCAGGTCGTCCAGGAAGGTGTCTTCCAGTTCTCCGTCCCATAGCCCTTGCAGCAGGAGCGGGGTGGTCTCCAGCCGTTCGCAGAGCACGAGGCTTTCGGGCTGGCCGACCAGCGCGTACCGGCCGTATTCGGCGGGAGCGCTGCCCGGCCCGTACGCGCGCAGCATCTTCTCCAGCCGCTCGCGATGCCGGTCGGCGAATGTCTCCAGGTGTTGGGCGTAGTCGGCCCGTTCTTCATCCCGTACGGCGCTGAGGGCCACGGCCAGGATCTCCTCCGACGCCTCGGGGTCGAAGAAGTGGGCCGGGTCGGCGCATGCCCACGTACACCGCCGCGCTGCCGCCCGGACCTCCTCCGCATCGAGCACCGCGGCCGCGGCCGGGGCCGGCGCCTCGGCCTGGGCGCGGGAATTCTGCTGCCGGATTCGGGCGAGCTGCAGGGCGTTGGACTCGGCACGCCCGAGCTGGGAAGCGGTGGTGTCGGCGATCTGCAGGAGTTGACTTGCGACTGCCCGTACGCCCTTGAACCAGCCGTCTTCGAAAGCCTGCTCCGACCCGTGCGGGGGGCTGTTCTCGGAGATCCAGGTGTGGGCGCCGGCTACCGCCCCGGCCTCCAGCTTCGAGACGAGCTCGTTCACCTGGGCCGGGGAGACCCCGGCCAGGGTGAGCGCCTCGAGCACGCTGATACGCGCGGTCACCGCCTCGCTCTGGTACTGGCTGATGCGGGCCAGCTCTTCTCCGTACGCGTCGTGCTGCTCGGTGCTCATGCTGCTCCTCCCTTGCCATTCAGGGACCGTTGGTGCCCCAGTGCGGGTCGCGCTCGGGCGTGGTGACCGGCTCGGGGGCCGGTCGATGGACGAGTTGCCAGCTGGCTCGCGGCGCGGTGACGACGTGGGCCAGGACGAGGACGGCCTGGCGGATGGTCCCGCCCCAGGCCCACGGCCCGGCGAAACGCACCTGGTCCTGCGCCCAGTCACCGAGCCGCCGCCACGGGCGCACCCGTCCTGCCCCATAGCCGGTCAGCAACGCCACAACAGCCACGACGGCCGTGAACCCGGTCATGCCCCCTCCACGCGGTGCGGGGTGAACGGGGCGACCACCACGACGCCGTCTTCGTCCGTCCGGACGTTCTCGGCGAGTTGAGCGAGGACCTGCTCGGGCTCAAGGCCCGCGCGGGCCGCGATGGCGCGCAGGCGGCGGCTGGTGTCCGCGGACAGCCAGACCTGCGCCCGCAGCTCGCCCTTCGCCTCCCGGCGCTCCCGCATCCACGCGGCGTGCCGGTCCACAGCGCCTCGTCGCCGTGCGTCACGCTCCTGCGCCCAGGCCACGCCCTGAGCGTCCTGCCCGGGGTCGTACACCTGCTGGCCGGACGCCTTCAGCAGGGCGGCGATCCGGCGCCATTCGGCGTGTTTGGCCGCCCACAGCTGCGCCAGGCGCTCGGGGTCGGGCGCGAACGGCCCGCCCTCGGTCTCCGCGGGAGCGTGCAGCTGCTGGGTCTCCCGCTCGCGCCGGGCCGCTTCCGCGACCTTCTCCGCCACCTGCGCCACGTTCAGACCATGGCCCTGCCGCCGGGCGGCGTCCCGGGCCACGTCTTCCCTACTCCACATCCCAAATCCTCCTACGCCGCGCAGTCGATCCCGGCGGCCTGGCGGATCGTCCCGCCCCGGACCCACGGGCCAGCGGAGCGCACCTGGTCCTTTGCCCGGCCACCGAGCTGCCGCCATGGGCGTAACCGGTCGGCTCCATAGCCGACCAGCCACGCCACGCCAGCGATGACGGCCACGAGCGTCGTCATCGGTCCTCCGTCACTCCGTCGTCGTCGGTCCCGGTGCCGCCGTTGGCTCCGGTGAGGTCCTCGCACACCCGGAGGCTGAGACTGACGGCGGCCGCGTCGATGCGTGCCCATTGCTCGTCTGTGAGGTCGGGCAGCAGTGCGCCGAGGTGGTGGAGAGCGAACGCGACGATCCCCGGTGCCACGTGGCCGAGGAGGTTGGAGACGCCGGCGGAGTGGGCGTCGCGGTGGAGATCGCCGCCGCCGGACAGCCGATACGCGAGTTCATACGCATACGCGGCCTTCTCACAGATGGTGGTGTCCGCCAGGCCCCGTACGCCTCCGCGGCAGTCCTGGGTGAACAGCAGCTGCTCGATAGCGGCGCCGGGCACCGTGCCGCCGGTCGCGGTGGTGACGTCTTTCATGCCCACTCAACTCCCAAATCAGCCAGGGCGGTGCGCTTGTCAGCGGTGAGTTTGGCGCGCCTCGCTTTTGTGTTCGATAGGAATACGCCGAGCTTGACCTGGGTCCCGTCCGGCAGGGCCTCTACGTGGGCCCTGGGAGGCTTCACAGAGCCCGTGCGGGCCTTGTACTGCGCCAGGGCCACGATGCCCCGCTCGAAGGCCCCCAGGGCTGTCTTGGGCGGCTTCGCGGGCGTTTCCGGCTCCGGTGGCAGCGGTTCGACGCCGAGTTGGACCAGGCGCTCGCGCTGCCCGTCGCTGAGCAGCTCCCAGTTCTCGCGCTGCGTCTTCATCCACGCATGGACGTCCGGGTCGCCGAAGGTGACACCGGGCACGATCTCGGCCAGCGCCGCCTCATCCGCGAGCATGCTGGCCAGCGCCGCATACCGGCGTTGCCAGTCGATGGGCCAGTCCGGATTCCAGTCGGGGTCGATGCTCTCCAGCGCCGTGCGGCGTTCGGCCGCGCGGGCCTCGTCCTTGCCCAGGCCCCCCGTCTTGCGGAGATTGGCCAGCCACTGGCCGACCGGCACGCCATCGACGACTGCGTCCTTGGGCGCGGCGAGGGTTCCGTGGACCGCGTGATACACCCGGGCCGCAGCCAAGTTCTTGTAGAACCGGGCGTCAGCGACGGACCAGACCATGCCCAGCTCCTCCAGCAGCTCGGCGCGCCACGGCTTCAGCGTCCCGAGACGGAACTGCCGCCGCTGCTCGCTGACCCAGGCCCCCAGCGCATACGTCCCGCCGTCGCCCTCGTGGCCATCGCCTTCGGTCGTGCCGATGGGCACCACGGCGTCCAACGGCACCTGCGCATCCCCGTGGGCCTTCACCCACTTGCGCAGGGCGTTGAGGCCGGAGAGCCAGACCTCGGAGTCGGGCCGCAGCACGCGGGTGCGCAGGAAGGCCGCGATGACGTCGGGGTTCCGGGGCAGGGAGAACCGCAGCAACGGCACCCCAGCGGCCTCCGACTCGCTCTCTCCCTCCTCCAGGCCGCCGTTGGCCTCCCTGCTCCCGTCGTTCTCCTCGAGGTCCTCGCCGACGTCGGCGGCGGCCGCGCCGGCGCTGTCGTCCGCAACTGCCTCTTCTTCCCCTTCGTCTTCGCCGGTGTCCTCGTGCTGCGGATCGAGGGCGACTACAGAGGTGGCGTGTCCGCTGGAGGTGGAAGTTCGCAGTGCCATGCGCTCGAGGATGCGGTCGTCGTGTGCACGGAGCCCTTGGAGTACGGCGACGAGCGGTCGGTAGCTGGCGGAGGCCATCATGTCTTCGGGGTCTTCCCCGGGCTTCAGAAAGATGGGCACGATCAGCCGTGCGACCTTCCCCTCACCTGGCTGCTGGCGCAGGCCCCGGCCGGCGATCTGCACAATCCACACCGGAGAGCCCTGGGTGTCGGCGAAGACAACACCGCCGACTCCACGCTTGCCGCGGATGTCCACGCCCTCGCCGAGCACCCGACAGGACGCCAGGATCCCCATGTCGGTCACCCACCCCTCGGCATCCAGACCATCGCCGAACCGGTCCAGCACCACCCGCCGATGGACCGCCGGGTGCTCCCCGCACAGCCACTCCGCCCCCACCCGCTTCGGATAGGCCACCGGATCCACCTCGTACAGCTCAGCCGCGGTCTCCGGCAACGCACGGGCAAACGCGAGCGCATCCAGGGTGCGGCTGTGGAACGTCATCAACGACCGCACACCCGTGTCGTCGGCGTGCTTGAGCAACGCGGCCTGCAACGCGGCCAGCCGCCGGCCCCGCTGCTCCTCCAGCGACGCGTCCGGGCCGGGGGACTCGGGGTCACGGATCTCCAGCACGTCGATCTCGAACGAGGCAAGGATCCCCCGCTCGATACTCTCCATCAGCCCCAGCTCGTACAGAACCGGGCCGTAGAGCTCGACATCGTCCATCGACGCCACCAGACGCCCGCCCAAGCCCTCTGAACCGTCCTCAGAGCCACTTTGCGCGCCCTTCCGGCCCGCAGTCCCAGCGGCGCTTGGAACGGCTTCCCACAGTCTCGGTGTGGCCGTCATATACAGCCGCCGCACCGACGGGATCCGCTCCTGATCGTGAACCGCCGCCCACGCCTTCCCGATATCCCCCGACGTCCGGTGCGCCTCATCGACCACCAGGAGGTCGAACGGGGCCATGCGCTCCCCGGATGCCCCGCGCATGGCCCGCTCCAGCACCCCTGGAACCGCCGCGTCTTCGTCCTCGTCCTGATCGTCTTCCGGCTCTTCCGCGGCCTTCGGCGACAGGCTCGCGTAGGTCGCGAACACCACCATCGGCCCGCTCCGCGCCCACCGCGCCAGCTGAGAGGGACTGGTCGTGCACCGCACCCCCATCGCCTCCAGTAGCGGGTCAGAATCCAGGCTGCACACCGCCACCGCCGGGCCCGAATGCCCCACCACACGCCACGCCTCGACCGTCTGCGTGAGCAGTTCCAGCGTCGGCACCACGATCCCCACAAGCCCCCGGGGCGCCATCCGCAACGCCGCCGCAGCCGCCGTGATCGACTTGCCCGACCCCGTTGACGAGACGACCTGTCCACGCAGCCCCCGGGCAGGCACAACCCCGTCCGCAGGGACCGAAAGCCCCCGAATGATCGCGTCGACAGCCTCTACTTGATGAGGCCGAAGTTTAATTCCACTCAATTCAATGACCCCTCGCTCGGCAGCAGTACGCTGATTTCCTGTAACCGGCCATCCTTTTCTCCCGTCCCGTACAGCCAGCATTCCTCAAGCCGATTCCAGCCGCGCCCGGTTCACCCGCAGGCCGCGTGCGGAATGCAGGCCGCACCCAAGTCGTTCCAGATCGACGCGCCCGCCTTGTGCCAGCCGCCGGGCTTTCCGTCCTTGAAGGGCGGCTCGTCATCCGGGTCGTAGTGCCCGGCATCGAGCGTGCAGACGATGACGTCCCCGTCGCTGTTCCTCGTGCGCGCGGTGCACAGACCGCCGGCCTCGCCCAGCGCCTCCAGCACCCGGCGCCGCTCGGTGGTGTTCGGGTGCGTGCGCGGCAGCACGGTCTCCCGGACGAACGCCTCCAGCCGCACCAGGTCGGTCCGTTCACGCTGCCGCACGTCCGCGATATGTACGGCCAGTTCAGCGGCCCCGGCAGACCGGCCGCCGCGTCGTGCCCAGTCCCGGTCTGCGATGCCCACCAGGGCCTCGCTCACGGCCGTCACGCCTTCGTCCCAGCCGTCCGTGAACAGCGCGCCCCGAGAGGCCGGCGCCATGCCGTCCAGCTCGACCACCTCGGACTGCGCCCCGGCGACCGCCCCGGCCTCCAGCGCAGCGACCAGCTCGTCCGCCTCGCTCGCGGGCACGCCTTGGGCGGCCAGGAGGGCGAACAGCTTCAACCGGGCGTTGGCGCCCGCAGTTTGGTACTGGCTCACCCGCCGCACGGGATCAGCGCTCAGGTCTCCGGCAGACGCGGGAGTGTCCTGATGCCCGGTCACCGCTCGGTCCTCGGGTTCGTGACGGCCAGGCCGTGGTGGTCCAGGTAGGCCAGGAGGAACAGGGCCAGGGCGCGACCGGCGTCGCTGGCGTGCTGGATGTAGGGCCTTTCGCTGGTCCAGCCGAACGTGGCCTGGTGGGGCCGCGGCCGTCCGCTGCCGTGCGGGTCAGGGAAGACGACGGCGCGGGTGAAGAAGTCGTCCAGGCGGCTGAGCAGGTCCGCATCCGGGTCCTCCGGCTCACGCCCGACCACGGTGGTGGTCGCGTTCTCCAGGATGGTGGTCAGGTACCGCCGGCGGGCTTCCTCCTGCCGCCGGAACTCGCTGGACCAATGCTCCTCGACCACCTCCACCACGCGGTACATGCCCTGGTCCCCGTACAGGCCGCCCGGCTTCTCCAGCGCCTCGCGGGCCTTGGCCACGGCATCCTCGACCGACCGCCCGTAGACGTAGTTCGTCAGCAAGGCGGCGCCGGGGTGCGCCGGATCGGTCCGCTGCGCCACGATCCGGTAGCTGATCAGCTCCGGATCCGGCCCCACCGCCGTTCCGCTCCCACCTTCCTGACGCTCCCGCAGCTCCTGGTGCCAGCGGTGCACTTCCGGGTCGCTCTCGGGGGAGTAGGTTTCCCACCCCGCGCGGGTCATCAAGGTCCAGATGCGCTTCAGCTCCTTCCGCCGGACCGCCGCCAGGTGATCCGGCGTGCTGAGCGGCCGTCGCTGGTCCTCTTGGTGCTCCGGGCCACCGGCGGCCACCCATCGCTGGTGGATCTGCTCCGCAGTCAGCCCGGAAACCTCACGATGGATTTCCTCCCGCGCCGTAAGACGCGCTTCGAAGCTCAGGGAATTCATGTCGCCTTCCTTGCTTTCAGTTCATGTCGGCGTCTTGTTTATCCGCGCAGTGGGTGGAGTTGTGAGTGCTGAGACTGTGCAGGTGCACTGACTGATGGATGTATTGCGTCGGCCAGTGGCGATGCGCAGAGTTGATCATCGACCTAGGCTCTGGCCTGAGGTGGTGTTCTGTTTTCACAGACTCTACCCGGCATCATGGAGTGATGCAGCAGGTTCGCAAGAGTGGACACGAAAGAGGTACGTCCGGTATCGTCGCCTGGGCACAACACCGCACGCAACTGTTGAGAGCGCTGATGACACTGGGTCAGTGACGCTCGCCCTACCTGCCGGGCTCCGCGCTTGACGGACAACCTCCGCGACCCCTCCTCCTGGCCCGCTAATTCCTAACCCCCGCCCAAGCGAGTCCGGTTAATATGCGATCAGCGCAACCTCGGACCCCTCAAGGAGGCCAGTCACTCGCCGAACTAACATTGCGTCAATTCGCGCGGCGGCATGAATTCCGTAGGAATTCATAAACAATTCCGTAGGAATTGTTTTAAACCCCGGAGGGGTTTATCTTCTTGACGACACGTAGTGTCGTGCGTCGTTCCTCCGGAGGAGGACGCGCGC
>NZ_JAHLEM010000523.1 GCF_018883605.1 Streptomyces niphimycinicus
CGCCCCGGGGCACCGGCAGCGCTCATGCGCCGCCGGTGAGCGCGGCGGCCAGCTCGTCGGGGCGGGCGGCGAACGGCGAATGGCTGCCCGGCAGCGACCGCACGGTGAAGGGCTGGTCCGGCATGGCCGCGTCGGCCTCCGCGATCATCAGGTCCTGTATCGCGGGGGTGCACGCCCAGTCCTCGGCGCACCGGATGAAGGTGCGCGGAATCCGGCCCCACCGCTCCCGGGTCAGGGCGATCGGGGTGGTCGGCACCGCGAAGGGCAGATCGGGGCTCAGGGCCTGGTACCAGCGGGCGAAGGACCCGGCCGGGACGTCGTGGTAGTGGGTCAGCCGCAGCTCCTCCACGTACGCCGGATCGACGGAGAACGGATTGATCCGGAACGCGCCGATGGCCTCCGGGTCGCCCAGCATCAGCCCCTGCCCCCGTCCGGTCGCGGTCTGCTCGGGGGCCGACAGATAGTCGGCGAAGCGGGGGCGCCCGGCGGGGACGAAGGACGACAGATGGATCAGCTCGTCGACGAGTTCGGGTGCCCGCTCGGCGGCCAGGGAGGCCGAGGCGCCACCGGCGCTGTGCGAGACCAGGGCGACCTTCGGATACCGGCGCACCGATCGCAGCGCGGCCACGACGGCTCCGGCGCACTCCTCCAGGGTCAGCCCGGCCAGCGCCGACTTCTCGGTGGCGAAACCCGGCTGGCCGGGGAGGTGATGGCCCGAGGGCAGCGGTGCCTCGAAGCCGTGCCCCGGCAGATCGACGGCGAGGCTCGCCGCGCCGAGCCGGGCCAGGGCACGCTGGGTGGACGCCCACTGCCAGGACGCATGCCAGGCGCCGTGGACCAGCACGAACACGGTGCCGGAGGGGGCGGGGGCGGAGGAAACGGGGCCGGGATGGTCATCGCCCGAGGGCGTTCCGGAACTCTTGGCACTCATGGCACTCATGGAGAACAGTCCACCGCCAAGGCGTGGCGTTATCCACCGCTATATCTGACAACCCCGCGGCCGATATCTCCTGGATATCGGCTCGGCTATCCTCGGTCCGATGGAGTCACGACATCTCCGGTACGCCCTGGCGGTGGCCGAGCACCAGCATTTCGGACGGGCGGCCGCCGCCCTCGGGATCGCCCAGCCCCCGCTGTCCCAGCAGATCGCGGCGCTGGAGCGGGAGCTGGGCGCGCGGCTCTTCGACCGTACGGCGCGGGGCGTGTTCCCAACCGCCGCGGGCGAGGCGTTCCTGGCCAGGGCGCGCCGGGCGCTGGCCGAGATGTCGGCCGCCGTATCGGACGCGGGCCGGGCCGCCCGGGGCGAGACGGGACGGCTGCGGCTCGGCTTCATCGGCTCGGCGCTGCTGGAGCTGCTGCCGTCCGTGCTGGGCCAGTTCATCCGGGACCGGCCCGAAGTGCGGCTGGGGCTGGCGGAGATGTCGACACGCCGGTCCACGGCGGCACTGCTCGCGGGCGAGCTGGACATCGCCATCGGTCGCGGCGGGCCCCGGGGCGCGGGTGCCGAGGATCTGGTGTCGGTCACGGTCGGCCGGGACCATCTGGTGGCGGTCGTAGGCGCCGCCCATCCGTTCGCCGGGCAGTCGAAGGTGAGCGTCGAGCAACTCAGGGGGCAGCACCTGATCGTGGCACCCGCGGATGAGGAACCGGCGGTCGCCGCCTGGCTGACCGCGCTGCTGGACGAGGGCACGGAGGCGTCGACCCCCGCGCGGTCAGGTGGGGTCACCGAGGCGTGGGACGCCCACACCATCATCGGGCTGGCCTCGTGCGGGGTCGGGGTGGGGCTCGGCCCGGCATGTCTGCGGGTGGCGGCGCGACCGGACGTCCAGGTGTGCGAGGTGAGCCCCCGGGTGGAACTGCCGGAACTGGTGATGTCCTTCCGCTCCCAGGACCGCTCCCCCGTACTGGCGGCCTTCCTGGACATCACCCGAGAGCGGTGCCCAGGGGTAGCCGAGCAACTCGAACGCCGCCTGGGCCCACGCTGACGGCCCACCACCGGCCGACCCGGTCAATCCAGCCCCTCCGGCCGCGCAACCCAGCCCCTCCGGGCCCGACAATCCAGCCCCTCCGGCGTTTGAGGAGCGGGGTCCTGGGGCGGAGCCCCGGCGAGGGCCGGGGGCAACCCAATCCAGCCCCTCCGGCGTTTGAGGAGCGGGGTCCTGGGGCGGAGCCCCGGCGAGGGCCGGGGGCAACCCAATCCAGCCCCTCCGGCGTTTGAGGAGCGGGGTCCTGGGGCGGAGCCCCGGCGAGGGCCGGGGGCAACCCAATCCAGCCCCTCCGGCGTTTGAGGAGCGGGGTCCTGGGGCGGAGCCCCGGCGAGGGCCGGGGGCAACCCAAACCAGCCCCTCCGGCGTTTGAGGAGCGGGGCCCAGGGGCGGAGCCCCGGCGGGGGCCGGGGCCGGGCCCCGGTTGTGGGAAGGGGCGGGTAGGGGAAAGCCTCGACATGCGGCTCCACCCCGTGGCCCGCCGTACCCCCCTAGTCCGTAAAGCGCTCCCCACGCTCAGCCTTCTCCAACAGCAGCTCAGTCGGAGCAAACCGCTCCCCGTACGCCGCCTCCAACTCCCGTGCACGGGCCACGAAACCGGCCACGCCGCCCTCGTAGCCGTTGATGTACTGCATCACCCCGCCCGTCCAGCCGGGGAAGCCGATGCCGAGGATGGAGCCGATGTTGGCGTCGGCGACGGAGGTCAGCACACCCTCCTCCAGCAGCCGCACCGTGTCGATGGCCTCGCTGAAGAGCATCCGCTCCATCATGTCCTCGAGGGGAATGCGGTTGCCCTCGCTCCCGACACCCCCGGAAGCCCCCGACCCCCCGGACCCACCCCGCCCAAAATGCTCCCGCAACCCCGCCCACAGCCGACCCCGCTTGCCGGTGGCCTCGTCGTAGTCGTAGAAGCCCGCCCCGCCACTGCGGCCTGGGCGCCCGAACTCCTCCACCATGCGGTCGAGCACCGCGTCGGCCGGATGCGGCCGCCACTCGCCGCCCGCCGCCTCGGTCGCCCGGCGCGTCTCCTCGCGGATCTTGCGCGGCAGGGTCAGGGTCAGCTCGTCCATCAGGGAGAGCACCTTGGCCGGGTATCCGGCCTGGGCCGCGGCCTGTTCCACGGAGGCGGGGTCGACGCCCTCCCCCACCATCGCCACGCCCTCGTTGAGGAAGTGGCCGATGACGCGGGAGGTGAAGAAGCCGCGGGAGTCATTGACCACGATCGGGGTCTTGTTGATCTGCCGCACCAGATCGAAGGCGCGGGCCAGCGCCTTGTCGCCGGTGCGCTCGCCCTTGATGATCTCGACCAGCGGCATCTTGTCAACGGGCGAGAAGAAGTGCAGTCCGATGAAGTCGTCGGCGCGCTGCACCCCCTCGGCGAGCAGGGTGATGGGGAGGGTGGAGGTGTTGGAGCACAGCAGGGCGTCCGGGGCGACGACGCCCTCGACCTCCTGGAACACCTTGTGCTTGAGCGCCGGGTCCTCGAAGACCGCCTCGATGACCGCGTCACAGCCCTCCAGGTCGCGCAGATCACCGGTGGGGGTGATCCGGGCCAGCAGCGCGTCCCGCTTGGCCTCGGTGGTCCGGCCCTTGGTGAGCGCCTTGGCCAGCAGCCCCTCGGCATACGCCTTGCCCTTGGCGGCGGCCTCCGCGGACACGTCCTTGAGGACGACCTCGATGCCCGCCTTGGCACATGAGTACGCGATGCCCGCTCCCATCATCCCGGCGCCCAGCACCGCGACCTTACGGACCTGACCGGGCTCGATCCCCTGGGGCCGGTTGGCCCCGGAGTTGACCGCCTGTAGATCGAAGAAGAACGCCTGGATCATGTTCTTGGCGGTCTGGCCGACGACCAGCTCGGTGAAGTACCGGGCCTCGATGGTCTGCGCGGTCTCGAAGTCCACCTGGGACCCCTCGACGGCGGCAGCCAGGATATTGCGCTGCGCCGGGTAGGGCGCGCCGCCTAGCTGCTTGCGCAGATTGGCGGGGAAGGCGGGCAGATTGACGGCGAACTTCGGCTGCGCCGGGGTGCCGCCCGGGATCCGGTAGTCCTTGTCGTCCCAGGGCTGTGCCGATTCGGGGTGGGCGTCGATGAAGGCCCGCGCCCGGGTCAGCATCTCCTCAGGGGTGGCCACGACCTCGTGCACCAGCCCCGCCTCCTGGGCGCGCCGGGGGCTGTATCGCGCCCCCTGGAGCAGCCACTTGAGCAGCGCGTCGGTGACGCCCAGCAGCCGTACGGTACGGGCGACGCCCCCGCTGCCCGGGAGCAGGCCCAGGGTGACCTCGGGGAAGCCGATCCGGGAACCGGGGGCGTCGAGGGCGATGCGGTGGTGGCAGGAGAGCGCGATCTCCAGCCCGCCGCCGAGCGCGGCGCCGTTGATCGCGGCGACCACGGGCTTGCCGAGGGTTTCGATCCGGCGCAGTCCGCGCTTGATGCGGAGGTTCTTCTCATAGACCTCCTGGGCCTGGTCGGGCCCGATCCGGAGGAGGTCGTTGAGGTCGCCGCCGGCGAAGAAGGTCTTTTTGGCGGAGGTGACGATGATGCCGCGAATGGTGTCCCGCTCGGCCTCGACGCGGTCGGCGATCGCGTCGAGGGAGTCGATGAACGCGGCGTTCATGGTGTTGGCGGACTGGTCGGGGTCGTCGAGCACCAGGGTGACGACGCCCTCGTCGTCCTGCTCCCAGCGGATGGTCGAGGCGGTGGTGGGGTGGCTCATCTGAGGTCTCCAGGGCGAAGGGGAAGGGCGCGGGGAGGGGGCGGGAAGGGGCGGGGAGGGGAACAGCCCGCCGCAGGCGTCACGATCCGTCGGTGGCCCCCTAGAGCCGCTCGACCACCGTCGCGATGCCCATTCCGCCTCCCACGCACAGCGTCACCAGCCCGAACCGCCCGTCGCGCCGCTCCAGCTCGTCGATCACCGTGCCGAGGATCATCGCGCCGGTCG
>NZ_JAHLEM010000524.1 GCF_018883605.1 Streptomyces niphimycinicus
TGGCCCCCTAGAGCCGCTCGACCACCGTCGCGATGCCCATTCCGCCTCCCACGCACAGCGTCACCAGCCCGAACCGCCCGTCGCGCCGCTCCAGCTCGTCGATCACCGTGCCGAGGATCATCGCGCCGGTCGCGCCCAGCGGATGGCCCATCGCGATCGCGCCGCCGTTGACGTTGACCTTGTCCATGCTCAGCCCCATGTCGTCCACGAAGCGCAGCACCACCGCCGCGAACGCCTCGTTGATCTCGACCAGATCGATGTCGTCAATGGTCAGCCCGGCCTTGGTGAGCGCCTTACGGGTGGCCGGAGCCGGGCCGGTGAGCATGATGGTGGGGTCGGCGCCGGAGACGGCGGCGGAGACGATCCGGGCGCGCGGGGTCAGCCCGAAGCGCTCGCCGACCTCGCGGTTGCCGATGGCGACCAGGGCGGCGCCGTCCACCATGCCCGAGGAGTTCCCGGCGTGGTGGACATGGTCGATCGCCTCGATCCAGTGGTACTTCTGAAGCGCCACCGCGTCGAAGCCGCCCGCCTCGCCGATGGTGGCGAACGACGGCTTCAGGCCCGCCAGGGTCTCGGCGGTGGTGCCGGGGCGGATGTGCTCGTCCCGGTCGAGGACGGTCAGCCCGCTGCGGTCGCGGACCGGGACCACGGAGCGGTCGAAGTACCCCTCCTTCCAGGCCCGGGCGGCCCGCTCCTGGGAGAGCGCGGCGAAGCTGTCCACGTCATGGCGGCTGTAGCCGCCGGTGGTGGCGATGAGGTCGGCTCCGATGCCCTGCGGTACGAAACCGGTCTCGTAGTTGGTCATCGGGTCGGCGAACCAGGCGCCGCCGTCGGAGCCCATCTTCACGCGTGACATCGACTCGACGCCGCCCGCGAGCACCAGGTCCTCCCAGCCGGAACGGACCTTGGCCGCCGCCAGGTTGACGGCCTCCAGGCCGGAGGCACAGAAGCGGTTCTCCTGGACGCCCGCGACCGTGTCCGGGAGCCCGGCCGCGATGGCCGCGATCTTGGCGATGTCGGAGCCCTGGTCGCCGAGCGGGCTGACGACGCCGAGGACCACGTCGTCGATGGCCGCCGGGTCCAGCTCGGGGAACCGCCGCCGCATCTCCTGGATCAGGCCCACCACCAGGTCGACGGGCTTGGTGCCGTGCAGGGCACCGTCGGCCTTACCGCGCCCGCGCGGGGTGCGGATGGCGTCGTACACATACGCTTCGGTGCTCACTTCAGCGGCCTTTCAGGGGAGGGTTCGGGCGGGGACGGCTCAGGGGGACCGGCGGAAAGCCTGACGGGCGCTCAAGGCGTTCATGTCGTTCATGTCGTTCCTGACGGGTTTCCCTCGACGAGCGAGGTGACTCCCCAGTCGCGGGCCACCTCGGCGGTGTCCGCCCCGGGCCGGACGGGCGCGCGGCGCACCGCCCCCGGGGTGGCCGAGAAGCGCGGGGCGGGCGCGGGCTGGGTGATCCCGCCGTGGTCGACGAAGGTGGCGCGGGCGGCGAGGTGCGGATGGGCCGGGGCCTCGCGCAGCGACAGCACGGGGGCGACGCAGGCGTCGGTGGCGCTGAAGACGGCGGTCCACTCCTCGCGGTCGCGCTGCTTGAAGCGGTCGGCGATGGCGGTGCGCAGCGCGGCCCAACTGTCGAAGTCATCGCGGGCCGGGGCCTGGTCGGCGATCCCGAGCAGCTCGATGAACTCCGCGTAGAACTTGCGCTCCAGGGGCCCGACCGCCATATAGCCGCCATCGGCGGTCTCGTAGGTGCCGTAGAAGGGGCAGCCGCCGTCGAGGAGATTGGTGCCGCGCTGGTCCCGCCAGCCACCGGCGGCCATCATGCCGTGGATGGCGGCGGTCAGATGCGCGGTGCCATCGACGATCGCGGCGTCCACGACCTGGCCGGGGCCGCCCGCGCGGGCGTGCTGGAGGGCGGCCAGGACGCCGATGACGAGATAGAGCGAGCCTCCCGCGTAGTCCCCCAGGAGGTTGGCGGGGGCGATGGGCGGGCCGTCGGCGGCGCCGATCATGCTGAGGGCGCCGGTGACGGCGATATAGCCGATGTCATGGCCGGCGGTGCGGGCGAGCGGGCCCTCCTGCCCCCAGCCGGTCATCCGGCCGTAGACCAGCCGTGGGTTACGCGCCAGGCAGTCCTCCGGGCCGAGGCCCAGCTTCTCGGTGACCCCCGGGCGGTAGCCCTCGATGAGGATGTCGGCGCGCTCCACGAGGTCGAGCACGGCGGCCACACTCCCCTCGGCCTTCAGGTCGAGGAGCACCGAGCGCTTGTTGCGGTTGGCGAGGTCGTAGTCCGGGTCGATCCGCAGGCCGCCGGTGCCTCCGGGGCGGTCGACGCGGACGACATCGGCGCCGAGGTCGGCGAGGACCATGGCGGCGAACGGACCCGGCCCGATCCCCGCCAGCTCCACCACCCGCACTCCGGCCAGCGGACCGGCCGCCGTCGCCCCGTCCTCCGCCGCCACCGTCATGACATCCCCCAATCGTGTGACACCACCGCTGTAACACCGCCGATGCTAAGAACGCGTCCGGCATTCCACAAGCCCTCTCCTGAGCCTGTGGATAACCAAGCCCCTTGCCCGGCAAGCGGGTTTGTCCCCTGTGGCGGTACGGCGGGCCGGGTGTGGCGCCGACCGGCCTTCCGGGTCAGGTCTTCTCCATATCGGGCCCCGCCATCGGCAGCGGCTGTTCGGGCACCAGATGGTCCTCGTCGCCCGCCGGATCGGTGAGCCGGCCCAGCCGGCGCGGCAGATCCGAGCCGACCAGCACGATCACCACCAGCGTCAGCCCGAAGGTGAGCACCGCCAGCGCCCGCCCGAGGGACATGCCCTCGGCCAGATGGGCGCCGAGCACCGGCGCCACCGCGCCGCCGAGCGCCCCGGTGTTGTAGACGAAGCCGAGCGAGGCCGCCCGCGCCTGGGTCGGGAAGTGACCCGCGATGTACTTCGGCAGGATGCCGGAGATCCCCTGGCTGAGCGCGAGCAGGAAGAACAGCAGCACGCCGAGTCCGACCAGGGTGTCCTGCACCGCGAACACCGGGAAGACGAAGGCCAGCGAGGCGAGCAGGGTGCAGACGTAGGCCCGCCGGGTGCCGAGCCAGTCGCCCGCGAACCCCGCCAGCCAGCAGCCGGCCATCGTCCCGAACCCCGCGTAGAACATCACATCGGTGACCTCGGACGGGGTGTACCCGAGCTGCTCCTTCAGATAGGTGGGCAGCAGCGCCTGGATCGGCCAACTGTAGAGGAACGCGCAGAAGACGGTGCAGGTCAGGGCCACATACAGCGGCCAGCGGCGCCGTCCGCCGAGCTGGGCCGCGAAGGCGATCAGGCATCCCGCCGCCAGGAGCGAGAGCGGCCGGCGCCAGCCCGCGCCCATCGGGGTGAAGACCAGGAACAGCGCGACGCTCGCGGCCATGGCCAGCGCCGTGTTGACGCTTCCTCGGGAGCGTCCGGCGAACAGCGGCCGGAAGGGGTTGGGGCGCGCCTTAGCCGTCGCCACCTCCTCGTGCCAGTCCCCGGCCTCCGGAAGCGCGCGCCGCACCCACAGCGCGACCAGCACCGGCAGCACGCCGATCCAGAACATCCAGCGCCAGCCCCAGTGGGGCACCACCCACTTGTACAGCTCGGAGGCGATGATGGTGCCGCCCGAGTAGCCCGAGATGAGGAAGCCGGAGGCGCGGTTGCGCAGCCGCGCGGGCCAGCTCTCCAGGACATAGGTGGCGCTGGCGCTGTACTCGCCAGCCATGCCCATGCCAATCACAAGGCGGGCCGTGAACATGCTGATGTAGTTCCAGGCGAACCCGCAGGCGAAGGTGCCGATCGAGTAGAGCAGAATGCTGACGATCATGGCGGCCTTACGGCCGTAACGGTCGCCCAGCGCGCCCAGTATCGCCCCGCCGAGCCAGCGGGTGATGAACGCGCCCGAGACCAGGCTCGCCGCCGACGCCGTGCTCAGGTCGAACTCGTCGGCTATCTCGGTCAGCACGAGCGTGATCAGTACGAAGTCGAAACCGTCGAGCAGATAGCCGATCCAGGCGGCGAACATGGACTTCCACTGGCCCCGCGAGACCTCTCGGTACCAGGGCACCGTGGTGGCTTCGGTCACGGCAACAGCCCTCCCTCCTCCAGGAGTTGACGTACGGCCTTCACGGCCGCCTCGCCCAGCGGCACCTGGGGCGCGGCGGTGTCCGCGCACTCGATCACGCCCAGCAGCCGCAGCGCGGCCTTGAAACCGCCCAGCCCCGCCGAACTGCCGCCCATCAGCGCCGGGTCCCCGGCGTCGGTGATGGCGAAGAGCGCGGCCAGCCGGTCCTGTTCGGCGGCCGCCTGCTCCCAGCGCCCCGCGCGCGCGTGCTCGTACAGCCGGACGAACCCGGCCGGATCGACATTGGCCAGCCCCGGGACCACGCCATGGGCCCCCGCCAGCAGCGCGCCGTCCACCGACAGTTCGGAACCGGTGAGCACCGTGAAGGAGTCCTTCAGGCCGCGACGCCGGACCTCGACGAGCAGCCGCCGCAGCGCCCCGTCGTCCCCGCTGCTGTCCTTGATCCCCGCCAGGGTCGCGTCGGCGGCCAGCGGAAGCAGGATCGAGGGCGTCAGCTTGGAGTGGACGGAGACCGGGATGTCATACGCGAACAGCGGCACGCCCACCCCGTCGCGCAGCCGCCGGAAGTGGTCGGCGATCTCCAGGGGATGGGTGCGGGTGTAGAAGGGCGCGGTGGCCACGATCGCGTCCGCGCCCAACTCCGCCGCCGTACGGGCGTGATCGAGGACCCGCGCGGTCGTCATGTCGATCGCGCCCGCGAGGACGGGCACCCGGCCGCCCGCGGCCTCGATGACCGCCTTAAGGGCGGTGACGCGGCTTCGGTCGTTCAGATAGGCGGCCTCTCCGCTGGAGCCGAGCGCGAACAGCGCGCTCACCCCCGCGTCGATCAGCCGCTCGGCGAGCGCGGCGAGGGAAGAGGTGTCGACCTCGCCCGCGGGCGTGAGCGGGGTACACAGGGGCGGAACGACACCGGTGAGGGGAGCCGGAAGACTCATCGACACCCAGCCTTCTGGATAGCAGGGCAATTAGGACGTGGGACGTCCGATGTTCCGGCCCGAATCTGACGGAGCGCCATCGCCCTGTCAAGACCGTCGTTCACCTCGGCGCTCCGTCCGAATACCGTCGGCTTTCCAGGTCCTCGGCGGCCAGTTGCTGGACGGCGAGACGCCGTACACGGGTGTCGGCGCGTACGCTCCTGCCCGCGCTCTGTGCTATCGCCGGGTGACTGAGCGGATCCAGGCAAGTTGCTGGGAGATCTCCCCGGCCTCGGCGATCTTCTGCCGGTCGGAGCCGTCGAAGACGCCGAGGAGGGTTTCGGTGCCGCGCGGGCCGATGCTCATCACCGGGCCTCCGGAGTCGCCGCCGGCGGGAATCCCGGACACCTTTTCCATGCAGAAGTCCGAGCCGCCCGGCACGGTGTAGCCCTCGCAACGGGGGTCGTCCTGCCGTACGACCCGCAGGTCCGACTGCTTGAGCACGGGGGACTGGCAGGTGTTCTCGTCCCCGGTGCAGGTGGCGCCCCACCCGTACTGCCGCACGACCTGACCGGTGTGGACACCGGCCGTGGCCAAGCGCGCCGTGCGGACGCTCATCGTCGGGACCTTGATGAGCATCATGTCAGCCTGCGCGCTTCCCACGCGTGCGCCGCGCACCGGGTGGACCGTGGTGCCCTTCCGCATGTCGAGGTTGCCGACCCGGAACGAGATCCGCCGGTCGGCGACCGGCTCCCCCTGCTCGAAGAAGCAGTGCGAGGCACTGATGATCCACTGTCGTGTGACCGCCGTCCCGGTACACGTCGGTTTGCCGTCGACGAGCATGCGCACCGCCCACGGGCCGTAGGTACTCTTCGACCCGCCGATGACGGCGGAGGCCGGCGCGGACGACATCACCGCGCCTGTCACCAGCAGTAAGGCGGTCAGCACCAGCACACGAACTCGACGCACCATCCGGAACAGCTCCTCTCGTCGGGATACCTTCGGATGGTCAGATGCCTTGCTGGACCAATAAGTTCCGGACGATCTCAAGCGGTGCGCTTGCACAGAGTCGGCGGACGGCCGGCGGTATTGGCGAACATCCGGCGGACGCTATCCGGTGCCGACATTCTCGGCGCTTCGGCCGGATGACGTCCTCGTCGACAGCGCCTCGTCCGAATCCCGCCAGCGCCCCGGAAGCCCAGCGGCCAGTCTGGACCGCATGAGCGAGAACTACGAGATGCGGGCCATCGCGCCCGAGGTGCTGAAGCAGTTGCGGATCACGGACGACGCGGGAAACCCGCCGCGCGCGGTGGTGGACGACGAGGAGGGCGGCAGCCCGATGCGCTGCTGCCTGGGCCGGAGCCGACCGTACGAGACCATCGCGCTCGTCTCCTACGCCCCGCTGCGCCGCTGGGCACAGGAGACGGGGGCCAGGCCCGGTCCGTACGACGAGGTCGGCCCGGTCTTCATCCACCCCGACGAGTGCGACGGCTGGAGCGGCCCCGGGATCGCGGAAGGCATCCCGGGCGAGCGGCGGGTGCTGCGGGCGTACTCCGCCGAGGGCAACATCCTCGGCGGCCGGCTGCTGAACGACGGCGAACCGACGATCGAGGAGGGGCTGGCCGAGCTGTACGCGGACCCGAAGGTGGCGGCGGTGCATGTGCGCGCGGTCGAGTTCGGCTGCTTCCTGGCCGAGACGCGGCGGGTCTGAGGGCGCTCCGGCGGCGAGCCGAAGGCGAAGCCGACCGGGCTCCTTCCTGACCGCCGAGCTGCTCCTCCGGCCATGGCGCCCAGGCAGGCACTCGGATAGTGGGCCGGCAGCGCCGGCCCACTCACCGCTCCGCCGGACGTAACACGTCCACGGGGACCGAATGAGATCGGCCTTGTAATAGCCGTTTCAGCATGGCGCAGTGCTCCAAATTTGTAATAGTTACTTCACAGGGGTGCTGTGCTGCCATGGACACAGATGTGGCTTCGACCCGACCTACCCGAGAAGACGACCTGCTGCGTCGGCGGCTGGGGTTCTGGTCCCTGCTGGCGACCGGGCTCGGCAGCGTGATCGGCTCCGGTTGGCTGCTGGCCCCCATGTACGCGGCGCGTGCCGCCGGCCCGGCTGCGCTGCTCGCGTGGGTGGTCTGCGGCGTGATGATGTTGCTGATCGCTTTGGTCTTCGCCGAGCTGGGCATGGTCAAGCCCGAGTCGGGCGGCCTGGTGCGCTACCCGCTGTACTCCAACGGCCGGCTGGCCGCGTCCGTGGTCGGCTGGTCGATGTGGGTGGGCTACGTCGGCAACCCGCCCACCGAGGCGGCCGCTGTGGTGCAGTACGCCAACGCCTACCTGCCCGGCCTGTACCACGACAACCAGCTCACCGGCCTCGGCATCCTGGTCGCGATCGGGCTGATGCTGGTGTTCGTGGTGATCAACTACGTCGGGATCGGACTGTTCGCGCGCACCAACAACGTGATGACCGCCGTCAAGTTCCTGGTGCCCAGCCTCACCGCCGCAGTGTTCATCGCCAGCGGCTTCCAGCCGCACAACTTCGCCCCACAGCATGGCGGCGTGGCCCCCTACGGCTGGGCGACCGCACTGTCCGCGATCGCCTCCGCCGGCCTGGTGTTCGCCTACACAGGCTTCCGCAACGTGATCGAACTGTCCGGCGAGGCACGCAACCCGCGGCGCAGCGTGCCGGCCGCGCTGATCGCCACTATCGCTGTCACCATCGTGCTCTACCTGGCCCTACAGACGTCATTCCTCGGTGCCGTACCCGGCCACCTACTCGGTGCCGGCTGGCACGGCATCAACCTCAGCTCGCCGTTCGGGCAACTGGCCCTCGCGCTCAACATGACCTGGCTGTACTGGATTCTCATCGCGGACGCGATGGTCTCCCCGTCCGGGGCGGCGATCGTCTACACCGCCGCCAACGCACGCAACAGCTACGGACTGGCCAAGAACAACTTCTTCCCGCGCTGGCTGATGAAGGTCAACCCGCGCTGGCACGTGCCCGGACGTGCGCTCGGGGTGAACTTCGTGGTCGGCCTGGCGTTCCTGCTCCCGCTGCCCAGTTGGCACGCGATCATCGGGGTCACCGGCACACTCGCCGTGTTCACGTTCGCCATCGGGTCGGTGTCGGTGATGGCGTTCCGCCGTTGTGCGGTCGGCGACGCCACGACCCGCATTGCGGGTATGCGGGTCATCGCCCCGGCAGCGTTCGTCATCTCCTCGCTGGTGATCTTCTGGGTCCCGTGGCCCACGCTGGTAAAAACCGTTCCGGTCGTGGCGCTCGGACTGGTGCTGTACGCGCTGAACTACCTTCGCGACCGCAGTAGCGTCGGTGACCTGCGCGCCGGGATCTGGCTGCCGGCCTACCTGGGCACCATGTATGTGCTCTCCGCGCTCGGCACGTTCGGGGGCCGACACTTGATCCCGGCACCGTGGGACAGCGTCTCGGTCGCCATCGCGTCCCTCGCCATCTACGTATGGGCTGTGCGCAGCGCCGTCCATCACATGACCGCCGATCCTGGGCGCACTAACGCCCTGCGCGCCGAGGCAGCCACCGACCGCGGCTAGGAGTGTGCCGGCCCTCAGGTCGCCGCCGGACTGGTTCAGGCGCCGACACGCGGCTCGTTCAGGCCCCGGCGGCCTTCAGGGCCCGGCGGCCTTCAAGGCCCGGCGGCACAGCGCGTCCGCGCGCCGTGTCGTCTCGGGCTGCCGGAAGTCGCGGGCCAGATGCAGGGTGTACGCGCAGGCGTCCGCGATGGTCGCCCGATGGCCGACCGAGACGAAGAGCGGCTTCACGCCGTCGCGGGTGCGCAGCGCCCGGCCGACGTCCTCGTCCCCGTCGAGCAGCGCCGACCAGTCGCCACGGCGCGGCCCCGGGTCGGCGTGGCGGAAGCCGAAGGGGTTCTTGGCGACGCCGATGGTGGGCAGCCCGGTGAGTACTCCGAGATGGCTGGCCAGCCCGAACCGGCGGGGGTGGGCGAGGCCGTAGCCGTCGCACACCACCAGGTCGGGGCGGCGGCCGAGCCGCCGGGCGAGGTCGCCGAGCGCGTCGAGGACGGCCGGGATCTCGCGGAACGCCAGCAGCCCGGGGACGTACGGGAAGGTGACCCGGCCGACCGCGGTCGCCTCCGCGACGACGGCGAGGTCACGGGCGTCCAGAGCGACGGCGGCGGCCGCGACCAGGTCGCGCTCGTCGTCGTACGCCACGTCCACCCCGACGAGCGCGCCGGCGCCGGTGCCCGGCTCGGGCAGCTCCCCGCCGACGACCACGGACGCCCGCGTCCGCTCCTGGACGGCGATCGCCTCGGCCTCGGTCGTGGGCCAGTCCCGGGGCAGTTCATATCGTGGATCGACGGCGCTGGTCATCGTACGGTTCACGTTACTAGCGTGCCCCTCATGTTCGTACTGGAGATCACCTACACCGCCTCGGCCGACCGCGTCGAGGCCGCCCGCCCCGAACACCTCGCCTGGGTGGACGACCACTTCGCGAACGGCACCTTCCTCGCCTCCGGCCCCAAGAATCCCCGCGACGGCGGGGTCATCCTGGCGCTCGGCGACGACCGGGCGAGGATCGAGGAGATGGTGGCGAGTGACCCCTTCATCGTCGCGGGCATCGGCGAGTACGCCATCACCGAGTTCCTGGCCACCCGCACGGCCCCGGCCCTGGCCGAACACCGCCAACAGCAGCCGTAAGGACCGCGCGGGACGGCGGCGGGGTCCTTACGGACCTCAGAAAGGGGCAGCAGCGTCCTTACGGACCGCTCGTCGGCTCCATCCGGGCGATGCGGCCCTGTTCGCCCGCCGCCCAGCAGGCGAGGTCCGGGGTGCAGTCGACCGTGTCGTACGAGCCCTGGTCGACGGGGCGCCAGGTGCGGCCCGCGTCGAGGGTGAGGTCGGTGCCCGTCGGGCCGACCGCGAGGGCCGCGCGGGCGCTGTACGGGAGCCAGGTGACGCCCGAGCGGTACGCGGGTGGCGGCTGAGCGGACGGGGTCCAGTGGGTGCCGCCGTCCCCCGTGACTGCCGCGGCCCGCGGGGACGGCTCGCCGGGGCGGTAGTCGCCGCCGACGGCGATGCCCTTACGGTCGCCACGGAAGGCCAGCCCGAAGACCCCGCGCGCGGGGTCGCCCGCCGGGATCGGCGCATCGGTCGCCGTCCAGGTGCGACCCCGGTCGGTGGAGTGGAACACCCGGGCGGTGGCGGCGCCACCCGTGGCGAACCACGCGCTGTGGCTCCCGGCGGCGACCAGGCACTGCCCGCTCGCCGCGAACGACGCCTCGCCCGGCTGCGCCGCGGGCATCCCGTCCGACGGCAGGACGCGCCAGTTGCGGCCGCCGTCACCGGTGACCAGGATGCGGTACCGGCCGTCCACCGGGTCGCTCAGCGCGATCCCATGGCGGGCGTCGAAGAACGTCAGGCAGTCGTAGAAGGCACGCGGATCGGTATTCCGGAAGCTCTCGCTCCAGGTGGCGCCGCCGTCCTCCGTACGGAAGACCCGTGACGCCTCGCCCTCGCCGATGGCCAGCACCACCGCCCGGCGCGCGTCGAACGCCTCCACATCGCGGAACTCCAGCCCCGCCGCACCGGGTGGCGAGACATCGGCCCAACTGCGCCCGCCGTCGCGCGTCCGCAGCACCGTGCCCTTGGTGCCCGCGACCCACGCCGTCGTACGGCTGATCGCGGCCAGCCCACGGAACCGGGCGTCGGTGCCGCTCTCCTTGAGCTGCCAGCCCAGCCCCAACCGGCCTTCGCCGTCAGCCGGTCGCGCATGGGCGGGCGCGGCCACCACGGCGGCGAGCGCCGCCCCGCAGAGCCCGGCCGCCACCACACGTCTCAGAATGCCCACGATCCCCATGCCCCTCATGGGCCTGGAAGCTAGCCCATGCACGGGATCGACGTCCATGGACGCGTGAACGGACGATCGGGAAGGCGGCGGACGGTGCCGACCATAGGGCGCGGCGGACGGTGCCAACCGAAAGGCGCCCAGGACGACCCGCGGCCTCTCCCAGTGGCGACCTCTCCTAGTGCGAGACGCAGAGCCGGACCACCAGCGAGACGCAGCCACGGGAGTCGCCGGAGCCGGAGCCGGGGTCGGTCGGCTTGGCCGTGGGCCGCTGCGTCGGCTCATCCGTCGGCCGCTGCGATGGCTCGTCCGTGGGCTTTCCGGTCGGTTCGTCCGTCGGCCGGTGCGACGGGCTGCCCGACGGGGAGGAGGAAGCGGACGAAGAGGGCGACCCGGGCGAAGACGGGCGCGACGAGGGCGAAGCGGAGGAAGCGGACGACGGCGCCTTCCGCGAGGGCGCGACGGCACTGGACGGCACATCCGCCGGGGAGTGCCCCGTGGGCACACTCGATGTGGACGGCCGGTTCCGGGACGCCTCCCCCGGGGCACCCACCCGCGACCCGTCCGAATGCCGCGAGGCCCCGGACGTGGCGGACGTACCCGAGGCCGACGACGAGCCGGACGAAGCGGAAGAGTCGGATGTGTCCGATATGGGCGGCGCCGACACCCCGGCCGGTTGCTGGGCCTCCGCCGAGCCGCCGTCCGTCAGCGCGAGCCCCGTCATGACCGCCGCTCCCGCGACCAGCAGCACCCCGCCCGCGGCTGCCGCGACCGCCACCGGCCCCGCCTGGCGCACCTGTCCGCGGACGAGGTGGTGCATGGAACGGCGGGAGGAGACCAGCGGGCCGTTCGAGGGCGCGGCGTGCGCACCGCCGGCCGCCAGGGCGCCCACCCCGGCCGCCCCT
>NZ_JAHLEM010000525.1 GCF_018883605.1 Streptomyces niphimycinicus
GTCCGCACCGGTCCCCGGGATGGTCAGCCGGAGCCGGGCCCCGGCGGCGCCCTCGCTCTCGTCGGTGGCGATCTCCACGCTGCCCGCGGGCCGGTGCAGCGCCTTGAGGACGGCGAGACCGCCGGCCGCGCCCAGATAGCGGGCGTGCTCGGGGGCGGGCGCGCCGCACAGCAGGATCTCGTCCGGGGCGGCCTCGCCCCGCCCCGCCTCGACGGCACCGAGCGGCTCGTCCACGTACGCGAGCACCTCGAGCCCGGCGGCGCGGGCCCGCTCCTCGGTGGTCAGGGCGAACAGGAAGGCGCCCTCGGCGAGTTCCTCGGCCTCCGGCGGCAGCAGCTCGCCGATCAGCGTGCGGTACTCCGGGAGGCTGTTGCCGTTGATCCCGCCCGCGAGCGCGAAGTCGAGCTCCCCGGTGCGCAGATAGCGGCCCGCGGAGGTGATGGAGGAGACGGCGGAGGCGAAGCCGGAGTCCATCGTCATGTTCGGGCCGTTGAGGTCGAAGTAGTTCGCCACCCGGGCCGAGATGATGTTGGGCATCTGGCCGGGGAAGGAGTCCTCGTTGGAGGCCGGGATCAGGTCGCGTACCCGGTCGCCGAGCCGCTCCAGAACACCCGGCAGGGCATCGGAGTCCAGCTCGCCGATCGCCTCGGCGATGTCGTCGAGATAGCAGCGGTTGGCGTAGAGCATCGCGGCGCGGGTCGGGCCCATATGGCCGACGAACACGCCGGTCTTGCGCGCTTGCTCCTGCCAGAAGTCCGTTATCCGGTCGCGGAGTTGATGGGCGCACTCCACGATCATGAGCTGGCAGCGGTCCAGGGCCCGGATGGTCTTGGGAGGCAGCCGCACCTTGTTGAACGGCGGCGCCGGATACTGCTCGCCGAAGCTGTCGCCGGGGCGCGGACCGCCGCCCAGCCAGCGGGTGACCTCCTCGCGGCCCGCCAGCCCCGGCAGATGGGCCGACCAGCCGACGATCGCCACCCGGCTGCCGGGGTCGGGGACCTTGGTGACGGTCGCGGGGGCCCGGTCGGCGGTGGTGGCGTTCGCGGCGGCGGGGCGCGGCCGGTGCTCGGAGACGATCAGATGGGCGTTGGTGCCGCCGAAGCCGAACCCGGACACCGCGGCAAGGCGGGGGCCGTCCGGCTTTCCCGGCCACTCCTTGTGCTCGGGGGTGATCTCCAGTCCGGTCCCGGCGAGCCGGAAGTCCTCGCGGGGCCGGGAGAAGCGGAACTGACCGGGGATGGTGTGCTCGGCCAGGCCCAGCAGGTTCTCGATGAGCGAGACCACGCCCGCCGCCCAGCCGGTGTGGCCGATCAGGGACTTGTTGGAGGTGACCGCGGCCGGTCCGGCGGTGCCGTAGTACTCCCGCAGCGTGGTGAACTCGGCGAGGTCACCGGCCGGGGTGCCGGTGGCGTGGGCGTTGACCCAGCTCACCGCGGAGCCCTCGACCTCGCCCGCCTCCAGGGCGCGCCGCACCGCCAGGCTCTGACCGGCGGCGTTGGGCGCGTAGATGGCCTTGCCCTTGCCGTCGGAGGACGAGCCGAACGCCCGGAGCACCCCGAGCACCTCGTCCCCGTCGGCCCGCGCCCGGCTCAGGCGCTTGAGGACGACCAGCGCGGCGCCGTCGGCGAAGATCACGCCGTCCGCGTCCTCGTCCAGCGCGTGCACCTCACCGCGCTTGGAGAGCCCCTGGAGCTTGGAGAAGAGCACGGTGCCGCGCGGCGCGAGCGCGAAGGCGCCACCGCAGACCGCGATGTCCTGCTTGCCCATGAGCAGGCCCTTGGCGGCGATGTCGATCGCGTACAGGGAGGAGGAGCAGGCGGTGTCCACCATGTGCAGCTCGGTGGAGGGCGGCAGCAGCCCGCGCATCGCCAGCTCGCCGACGCGGTGCGGCAGAAAGCGCGAGCGGTCCTGGCCGGCGCGCCAGTAGCGGCGGGCCAGCGCCGCCTCGATGTCGCCGCCGAGGGTGGTGCGCTCGCCGTCCGCCAGCGGCAGGTCCCGGAGGATGTCGTGCGTCATCCGGGTGACGCTGTCCAGCACCCCGGCCTCTTCGAGGTGCTGGCTGCCGTCGGGGGTGTAGCCGACGACGAAGGAGCAGCGGTCGGTGTCCTGGTGACGCACCCCGTCCAGGGCCTGGACCAGGCTGTGGCGCAGCCACATGGTGGTCAGCTCATGGTCGTCGGTGCCGTCGGCCATGCTGTCGACGGAGCCGGGGGCGGCCTCGAAGTCCGTGATGAAGACGCAGCGGTCGGCGTACGCCTTGTCCTCCGCGGCGGTGTCGGCGGCGTGGAAGTTCTCATGCCGCCAGCGGTCCCGGGGGATCTTGACGAACAGCTCGTCACCGGTCGTACGGAGCTTCCAGAACTCCTCGGGGCTGTTCGCCCCGGCCACCGCCAGGCCCATGCCGACGACGGCGATCGCGTCATCGGGGACATCGGAGGGCAGGCCGGGGCCGGGCATGTCCGGGGTCTCGGTGACGGCCTCGGCGACGGCGGCGGCCTGGGGGCGTGCGGGCTGGGGCGCCGCGACGGGCTCGGGGGCCGCGACGGGCTCGGCCTCGGGCGCTTGGGCCACGATGGGCTCGGGCTGCGGTGCGGCCTCTTCCCGTACGGGAGCGGCGGCGGGCGGGGACAGGAGGGCGGCGCCCAGCGTCAGCCCCCCGTCCGCGAGCACCACCTGTCCGGTGATCCAGCGCGAGGCGTCGGAGGCCAGGAAGGCGACGACATCGGCGAACTCCTCGGCGGTGCCCAGCCGTCCGAAGGGCGTCGCCCCGGCGATCACCTCCTGCATCTCCCGGGCCCGGGGGAACTTGTCCGCGACATCGCTTTCGAGCATCGCGGCCGAGGCGGTGTTCACCCGGATGCCGAGCGGGGCGAACTCCACCGCGAGATAGCGGGTCGCCGCCTCGGCGGCCGCCTTGGCGGGGGCGCAGGCCGAGTAGTTGGCCATCACCATCTGCGAGCCGCCGAGCGCCGAGACGGTGACGATCGACCCGCCGCCGGTGCGCGCCATCAGCGGGGCCGCGCCGCGAGCGCAGCGCAGTCCCCCCTTGTAGTTGGTGTCGATGGCCTTGGCGATGTCCTCGTCGGTCACCTCGGCCAGGGGCAGCAGGGCCCCGTTGGCGGCGCTGTTGACCAGGATGTCCAGCCGCCCGTGGCGCTCCTCGATCTCGGCGAACATCCGGTCGACCTGCTCCTGCCGGGCCACCGAGGCCCGTGCGAGCTCGACCCGGGCGCCGGTTGCCACCAGTTCGTCCCTGGTGCGCTTGGCCTGGTCGTGCGAGTGGAAATAGTTGAGGACGATGTCGGCGCCGCGGGCCGCGAGGGTGCGCGCGATCGCCTTTCCCACGCCCTTGGAACCTCCGGTGACCAGGGCCACCTTCCCCGTGAGGTCTTTCATGGAACGACTGACTCCTTCTGCGACGAGGGGGCGGGCGGTTCAGCCCGTGGCGGAGGCGGGCGCATGGGCCCCCTGGTCGTTCATCTGCTCCAGCACAAAGTCGGTGATCTTGCCCATGGTGTTGTAGGTGGCCAGCCGGAAACCGGACTCGCGCGGCGGCAGCCCGTACCGACTGGAGACCCTGGACAGGAGCTCGACCTGCTTGACGGAGTCGACTCCCAGCTCGGCCTCGAGCTGCACCTCGTCCTCGAAGACGTCCTCGGGGTATTCGAGCGCCTCGGCGTAGAGGGTCCGCAGCTCTTCGAAGAGCCGCTCACGGTCGTACCCCTCCGGCCGCGGCTCGGACGCGGACGAGGCCGACGGTGCCGGGGCCTGCGGCGCGGGCTCGGAAGCGGCCTCGGGTTCCGCGGCGGGCTCGGGCTCGCCTCGCCCGGTCCCGGTGGACTTGCGGAAGGCGTCCAGTTCGGTGCGGACCAGCTCCAGCACCATATGGCCGTGCTCGCTCCAGTACGCCGCGAAGACGTCGGAGGGCACCGAGGGGGCCAGCAGCTCGGCGAGCCCGCCGCGCTCGGGCGCGGCCAGACCGGCCTCGCGCAGCGCCTCGAGGGTTCCGTCGAGCGCGAGCCGTCCGCCGGTCAGGGCCAGGGTGGGCAGCGAGCGCACCTCGGCGCCGTCGGTCACCTTGGCGACCAGCTTGGAGAGCGCGGCGCGCCCGCCCGCCTCCACGAACACCTCGGCGCCGCTCTCCCGCAGATGCCGTACGGCCGCGGCGAACCGCACCGGCCGGGTGAAGTGCTCGGCCAGCAGCTCGGCGAGCACATCGCCGGGCTCGTAGTAGCGCTGAAGGATCGGCGAGTAGACCGGCCGGTTCAGCGGATGCTGGTCCAGCTTCCGTACGTAGGCGGCGAATTCGGGGGCGGCGGGGGCGAGCGCCGGGGTGTGGAAGGGGAAGGGGGTGTCGATCTCGATGGCGCCGACGTCGAGCTGTCCGGCGATCGCCACGACCCGGTCCAGGATTGTGGCGGGGCCGCTGACCACGGTCTGTTCGTCGTGGTTCTCGGTGGCGACGGCCAGCAGCGGCTCGTCCACCAGCTCCAGCAGCTTGCGGGTGCGCTCGGCGCCGGCGGCCAGGGCCACCATGCGGCCGTCGACACCGCCCTGCCGCTCGATCACGGCGACGCGCTGGGCGACGATCCGGACCCCGTCCTCGACCGAGAAGGCCCCGGCCGCCACCAGGGCGGTGATCTCGCCGAGGCTGTGCCCGGCCAGGACGTCGGGGGTGGCGCCCTGGGCGGCGAGGATCTCGTAGGCGGCCAGGCCCGCGCCGTAGATGGCGACCTGGGAGGCCCAGGGGTCGTTGTCGAGGAGGTCGCGCAGATCGGCCTTGCGCTCGCCGAAGAGCACCTCGGAGATGCGGCTGGCGTAGAGCTCCTCGGTCACGGCGTCGAGCCGCTCGAAGACCCGGCCGATCTGGGGATGGCGCTCCTTGGCCCGGCGGAGTGCCTCGCCGTCGAAGCCGCCTTGTCCGGGGAAGAGAAAGGCCGTCGTGACGCCGGTGGACGGATTGCTGGACATGCCGATGCCTCCATGAGTGGGGTGGTGACGGTGAATGAGGTGCGTCACCCGCGCGGGTGACGCGGCGCTGTGGGCGGCCAATGGCCGTTATGAGGTCGCGGCCCTGCCGAATGGGCCTGCCGCGGGAGGGCCGGGCTAGGGTCCTTCTGGCGGATCTCCGTGGGAGAAGGACCCTAGACGGCGCCGGCGGCCGGGGAGTCGAGCAGGAAGGTGCCCATGCTCCCGAGGTTGGCGGCGATCAGCCGGTCGGCGAGCCGGGTCGCCGGGGGCAGATGTCTGGGGGCGCCGCGGACGAGCCAGCGCACCATCCGGATCTTCCAGCCCGGCTCGGAGCCCGGCGGGATGTGGTCGAAGAGGGCGTGGATATTGGCCGGGGAGTAGAACTCGGCGGGCGGGACGATCGTGGCGAACATCCCGACCATGCCGCTGCCGTGGTGCGGGCTGCGCGCCATCGCCCGGATGAACTCCAACTCCTCGCGGTTGTAGTCGCCGATCTCGGCATGGTCGCGGGTGTACCGGAAGTGGCCGCCCACCAGGGCGTCCCGGCGCCGGGCGTAGTCGGCGAGCGCGGCGGCGAGGTCACGGTCGCCGGACAGGGCGGGCTCCACGGCCGCCACGAGCAGTTCGGCACCGCGCAGGGAGTCGGTGATACCGGCGGCGGTGATGGGGTCGCGGGTGTAGCCCGCGTCGCCGACGAGGGCCCAGCCGGGGCCGTGGCAGTGGCGCAGGAAGTTGGGGACCGCGCCGGTCATCCACGTGTCGACGCGCCGGGTCGCCCGCAGCCGCGCCGCGAACTCGGGGTCGACGTCCTCGAAGGCGGCGATGACCGTGGCATCGCGCTCCTGGTCGGGGGACGCCTTGAAGTCCGCCACCGGCAGGGCCACTCCGACGATGGTGAGGCCGTCGTGGGTGGGCCAGGTGAAGGCGTGCCGATGGCGGTGGCGGTAGGTGCGCACCTTGCCGTCGTGCGGCAGATCGGCCCAGTACGACCAGTGGCTCTTGTTGAGCACCGGGTGGGAGTCGTACTTCTGGGCCCCCACCAGCCGGGCGACGGTGGAGTTGGAGCCGTCGGCGCCCACCACCAGCCGGGCGTGCTCGACCAGCGGCGTGCGGTCCTCGGTCTCGGCCCGGACGCCGATGACGGTGCCCTGGGCGTCCGTCAGCAGTTCCCGCAGCGCGACCTGTTCCCGCAGCTCCGCCCCGGCCTTGACGGCGGCCTCGAGCAGGATCTCGTCCAGCTTGGCGCGCTCCGGGGAGTATGCCTCGGCCACGCCCTCGACGGCGGGCAGCTTGGCCATCAACTGGACGGGACCGCTCTGGAGACCGTACGAGTGAATGGGCGGGCAGCCGGTGGCCGCCACCTCGTCCAGCAGTCCCCAGCGCTTCAGCCGGAGAATTCCCGGGGGGTGGACCAGATTTGTGGCGGCCCCCTTGCCGCCGGGGAATCTGGCCCGGTCCAGGAGAAGGACCCGGTATCCAGCTCTTGCCAGGAGCATCGCCGTCGATGCCCCGCTGATGCGCGCTCCTACCACAATGACGTCGTACATAGCGACCCCCATACCCAACGGTCACCCCGGATCCGGGAACCGGTGGATCATCTTTTTCGCTCTGTCTTCGCTCTGTCGAATTTAATTGCGCGACCGACTCGGGAGGTTTCCCGTGCATGAATCCTCGGCGGCTCCCGAAGAGATCACCTTCGTTTCGCCGGGTCCGGTGCGGCCGCGCGGTGCCGTGAGAATGGCCAGACAACCCAGGGCGGCGATTCCGGCGCCGATCCAGGCGGCGGGCCGCAGCCCGTCCACGAATTCCTGGGGCGAGCCGTATCCGCCCAGTGTGGTGAATACGGAGGTGAGCACCGCGACGCCGAGTGCGCCGCCGAGCTCCCGGAAGGTGTTGTTGGCGCCCGAGGCGATTCCCTGGTCGCGGGGTGCGACGATGTTCATCGCCATTTCCGCGACGGGCGAGAAGAACAGCCCGAGGCCGATTCCGCCGAGCACCAGACCGGGCACCTGGTCGGCGTAGGCGGTGTCCGCGCCGACCACGGACGCCAGCCAGCCAAGACCCACGGCCTCGAACAGCAGGCCCGCGGCGACCACCAGACGGTTGCCGAGCCGGGCGGTCAGCAGCGCCGCCAGCGGGGCGACCACGACCGGCATCGCCGTCCACGGCAGCATCTTCACGCCCGCCTCGAGCGGCGAGAAGCCCTGGATGTTCTGCATGAACTGGGTGAGCAGGAAGACCAGGCCGAACATGGCCGCGAACATCAGCAGGCTGGCCGCGTTGACCGCGCTGAACGCGCGGTTGCGGAACAGCCGCATCGGCAGCATGGGTTCGGCGGTGCGCAGCTCCCAGCCGACGAAGAGCGCGAGGACCACCAGGCCGCCGGCCAGGAAGCCGATCACCCGGCCGCTGGACCAGCCGTGTTCGGTGGTGGACACCAG
>NZ_JAHLEM010000526.1 GCF_018883605.1 Streptomyces niphimycinicus
CATGGGTTCGGCGGTGCGCAGCTCCCAGCCGACGAAGAGCGCGAGGACCACCAGGCCGCCGGCCAGGAAGCCGATCACCCGGCCGCTGGACCAGCCGTGTTCGGTGGTGGACACCAGTGCGTAGACCACACCGAACACCCCGAGGCTGACCAGGACGGTGCCCACCGGGTCGAGCGAGGTGTCCGGGCGGGTGGACTCGGCCAGCTTCCAGAGGCCGAGCACCAGCACCAGCACGCCGATCGGCACATTGACCCAGAAGATCCACTCCCAGGAGATCTTCTCCACCACGGCCCCGCCGATCAGCGGGCCCAGCGCGACCGCGAGCCCGCTGAGCGCGCCCCAGACGCCCAGCGCGAGACCGCGCCGGCGCTCGGGGACGGCGACGGTCAGCAGCGTCAGCGTCAGCGGCATCACCACGGCCGCCCCGAGGCCCTGTACGGCCCGGGCGGCGATCAGGGCGTCCGCACTGCCGGACAGCGCCGCGACGGCGGAGGCCCCGGTGAAGACGACGAGACCGGCCAGGAAGACCCGGCGGCGCCCGAACCGGTCCCCGGCGGCCGCACCGGCCATCAGGAAGACCGAGAAGGTGAGGGTGTAGCCGTTCACCGTCCACTCCAGGTCCTGGAGGCTGGTGCCCAGGTCCTTCTGGATGGCGGGCAGCGCGGTGATGACGACGAGGTTGTCCAAGGCGGCCATGAAGACGGTGAGTCCGGACACCACCAGCGTCCACACGGGGTTCATTCCGCTCGGGCCGGAACGGTCAGACATGAATACCTTTCCTATGACGGCGCGTTTGCTGGGTGGCGGGTCGGGTCAAGTCGATATCCGGCCGAGGGATAAACGGGCAGCCGCGGGCAACGCTATCCGGCCACGATCCTCCCGGAAACTGTACTTTGGTACAGGTATCGGTAGCTGAGGGCGACGAGACCGGCCTGAAGTCGCGATTCCACCTGTAGTTTCGCGAGTATTGACGCCACATGCGCCTTCACTGTGCGCTCGGTCACCTGGAGCCGCAGCGCGATACGGCGGTTGGACCACCCCGCACCGAGCAGCACAAACGCCTGGGCCTCCCTGGCCGATAACAACGGCACACGCTCGAGCTCCCGCGTCCAGTTCGGTGCGGGTATATCGGGCACGACGGCAAGACCGCCCCTGTCGGACACGGTGACATTTCCCCCTAGTGCGCGGCGCTTCGAGCCACCGCTCATGCAAGAATCAGACTGGATTGCCCTCTTGATTATTGCGGCCGTACGCCCGTACGAGTCAAGGATTTCCGACCCTTTCTCGCCTCGCGAGAAAGGGCTGGTGAAGGGCGGGGAATGCGCTTCACGTTTACTCGCGTTACCGTAAATTTACTTCGGTCTCGAATCATTTTCATCCGGCCCGGACGCACTGCCGCGCCCCAGATCGGCCAGCGCCGCCGCCGTCTGCTCCACCGCCCCGATGACCGTCACCGGACACCGCGTCATGACCTGTTTGGGCTTCATCACCAGCACCGATCCCATGACCAGTCCGTCCCAGGTGACCGGCGCGGCGCACTCGTTCCACCCCGCCGCGCACTCCTCATGGCCCAGTGCGTAGCCCCGCGTCCTGATCCGGTCCAGCGAGGCGAGAAGCCGCACATCGTCCCGGAAGGCCCCGGGGCCGGCCTCGGCGGGCACCGGCCGGTCCAGCACCTCCGACTGGATCGTCTCCGGCAGATACGCCAGGATCGCCCGCCCCGCGGCGCCCACCCGCAGCGAGTGCTCGACGGTCTGCACCGCACGCGGCGTCATCCCCAACTCCGTCAGATCGGAGTCGCCCACGGCCATATCGGCGCACTGCCGGTGGGCGCCGCCGAAGGGCGCCAGCAGATAGAGGAAGGCCAGCCCGCCGGTGGCCCGGCGCAGCGCCTCCAGAAGGGCGTGGGCGGCCTCCGGCGCGGGCGAGTGGGCCAGCGCCTTCAGACCGAGCTGCGGGGCCGCCGAGCCCAGCCGGTAAAGCCCCCGGCCCTCGCGGACGAAGATGCCCTGGTGCACCCCGGACTGGAGAATCCGGTAGACGGTCGAATCGTCCAGCTCCGCCGCTCTGGCCAGCGCTCCGGGCCCATGGGCCCGTCCGCCGAGCTGGGTGAAGGCCCGCTGCACGCGGAACACCCTCTCGGCATGGCTGCTTCCGCCCACGGCCCCGTTCTTGGCCACCCCGTCAGCCCCCCGTGCAGATTCCCCCGTTGCCGTGCCCAACGTGCCATGCGTCCACACCCATTCCCGATGCGGGGTAAGTGGTCCGGTTGTGGACAACAAGGCCCCGCCGGGTTGCCCGGCGGGGCCTGATGGTTTACGGAGTCGGCGTTCGCGGAGGGCTACTTGCCGGTCTCCTTCTCGTACGCCTTGATGACCTCGTCGGTCGGGCCGTCCATCAGCAGCTCGCCCTTCTCCAGCCACAGCACCCGGTCACAGGTGTCCCGGATCGACTTGTTGTTGTGGCTGACCAGGAAGACGGTGCCGGCCTCCTGGCGCAGCTCGCGGATACGGGCCTCGGAGCGCTTCTGGAACTTCCGGTCGCCGGTGGCCAGCGCCTCGTCGATCATCAGCACATCGTGGTCCTTGGCCGCGGCGATGGAGAACCGCAGCCGGGCCGCCATGCCGGAGGAGTACGTGCGCATCGGCAGGGTGATGAAGTCACCCTTCTCGTTGATGCCCGAGAAGTCCACGATGCCCTGATAGCGCTCCCGGACCTGCTCACGCGACATCCCCATCGCCAGACCGCCGAGGATGACGTTCCGCTCACCGGTGAGGTCGTTCATCAGCGCCGCGTTCACCCCGAGCAGCGACGGCTGGCCGTTGGTGTAGACCTTGCCGCGCTCGGTGGGCAGCAGCCCCGCGACGGCCTTCAGCAGCGTCGACTTCCCCGAGCCATTGGACCCGATCAGACCGATCGACTCGCCCTTGTACGCCACGAAGGTGACCCCGCGCACCGCGTGCACCTCACGCATCCCCGGCGCGCCCTTGCGGCGCATGATGCGGCTCAGGGCGGCGGTGGCGCTGCCGCGCCCCTTGGGGCCGCCGTTGACGCGGTAGACGATGTGGACGTCGTCGGCGATGACGGTCGGCACAGGCGACGGTGCGGGAGCCGCCTGGGCGGCCTCGGCAGTCTTGTCCAGGGTTTGCTCAGCCACGGCCGTACTGCTCCTCTGCCTTCCAGAAGTACACGAATCCCCCGGCGCCGAAGAGGACCGCCCAGCCCACGGCCAGCGCCCAGACGTGCGGCGGCAGGTTCGCCCCGGTGTAGTCGTCGATCAGCGCGTACCGCATCAGATCCATGTACACGGCCGCCGGGTTCCCCAGCATGGCGTCCGAGATCCACTTGCTCGCCCCGGCGTGTTCAAGCGTACGGGCCAGCGGGAACATCACGCCGGACGCGTACATCCAGGTGCGGAGGATGAACGGCAGCAACTGGGCGAGGTCCGGGGTCTTGGCCCCCAACCGGGCCATGATCAGCGAAAGCCCGGTGTTGAAGACGAACTGGAGCGCCAGCGTGGGAATGATCAACAGCCACGCGAAGGACGGGTAGTGACCGAAGCCCACCAGCACGATACCCAGCACGATCATCGAGAACAGCAACTGCTGGAGCTGCTGGAGCGCGAAGGAGATGGGGAGTGAGGCCCGAGGGAAATGCAGGGCCCGCACCAGCCCCAGGTTCCCGGAGATCGCCCGTACGCCCGCCATGGCGGACGCCTGGGTGAAGGTGAAGACGAACACACCCGTCACCAGGAACGGGATGTACATGTCGTTCGCCATACCGCGACTGCTCTTCAGCAGCAGGCCGAAGATGAAGAAGTACACCGCCGCATTGAGCAACGGGGTCGCCACCTGCCACACCTGGCCCAGCTTCGCCTGGCTGTACTGGGCGGTGAGCTTGGCCGACGAGAAGGCCACGATGAAGTGACGCCGGCCCCACATCTGGCGGATGTACTCGCCGAGGCTCACCCGGGCGCCGCTCACCGACAGCTCGTACTTCCGCGCCAGTTCGGCCGGGGACAGGCCCTCGTCGGCTGATGGCGGGCCACTCACGGCTACCGCACCGTCGTGCGTAGTCTCGCTCACAGTTGACACTTTCGTCTTCAGGGTGCGCTGAGCGGGGCCGCGCCCCGGGTCGCGCCCGATGCTCTTCGATACGAGCTTGTCAGATGACAGGAGGTCGGCCCAGTCGGGTCAGGCGCCATACCGTACGCCACTTCATGGGTCGGCGTGCACCACACGGTGTCTTCCAGCCCTCCCTGAAGCCCCCGAACCAGGCCCGAAGTGCGGTTTTCGACGGACGCCTGGCCAGTGTGAGCAGCAGCCAGACGCCCAGATAGACGGGCACGAGCAGCGCGGGAAGGTTACGCCGGGCCAGCCAGACCCGGTTGCGGGCCACCATCCGGTGGTAGACCGCGTGCCTGCTCGGCGCGGTGGTCGGATGGTGCAGGACCATGTCCGACCGGTAATCGATCATCCAGCCGGCGTCCAGCGCCCGCCAGGCCAGATCGGTCTCCTCATGCGCGTAGAAAAAGTCGTCGGGCAACCCTCCGACCTGCTGGAACACCGTGGTACGGACCGCGTTGGCACCGCCCAGGAAGGTGGTCACCCGGGAGGACCGCAGCGGGTCGGAGGCACGCAGCCGGGGCACATGGCGACGCTGGGTGACGCCGGTGTCGGGGTCGGCGATGCGGAACGAGATGATGCCCAGCTCCGGATCGTCGGCGAACGCCCGGCGGCACAGCTCGGCCGTGTCGGTGCCCGGCAGCAGCCCGTCGTCGTCGAGGAAGAGCAGTACGTCGACGTCCGAGCCGCCGGGTCCGAACGCCTCGATGCCGACATTGCGGCCCGCCGGGATGCCCACGTTCTCGGGCAGCTCGATGGTCCGTACGCCCTCGGGGAGCGTGGGCAGCGGCGAACCGTTGCCCACGACGACCACCTCGACCGGGTCGCCGTCCTGCTTGGCGACCGAGTCGAGGAGTTCGCGCAGCTCCTCGGGGCGATTGCCCATCGTGAGGACGACCGCTCCGACCTTCATGGTGCTCATGCTCACTTGAGCCTGCTCGACGCGAGGATGGACACGAGGTGAAGAAGGGTTTGCAGCAGGGCGATACCCGCCAGTACGGCAACGCCCAGCCGGGTGAAGAACAGGTCCCCGCGCACCTGGTCCACGATCGCCAGCACGAGGATGAGCAGCGACGCCTCGACCCCGAGGACCAGCCGGTGGAACTTCAGCGCCGCGGCCGCCCTGCGGGCCAGCGCCACACCGGACGAGCGCGGCTCGGCGGCCGCCTCCTTGACCGGCGGCAGACCGCCCTGGTGCCGGGCCACCCCGACGAGGTCGGTCTCGGCCTTGATCAGGATGGCGCCGAGCGCGGCGAGGGTGCCGAGGAACGCCCACAGCCAGTCGATCCGCCCGGAGCCCCACAGATCGGCGGCGCGCAGGCCGAAGCCGACGAGCACCGCGGCGTCGCACAGGTAGGCGCCGACCCGGTCCAGATACACCCCGCCCAGCGAGAACTGCTTCTTCCAGCGGGCTATCTCGCCGTCGACGCAGTCCAGCAGCAGGTAGAGCTGGACCATCAGCACGCCGAGCACGGCGCCCGCGATCCCCGGCACCAGCAGGGCCGGGGCGGCGAGGGCGCCGAAGACGGTCATCAGATAGGTGAGCTGGTTGGGCGTGACCCGGGTGTTCACCAGGTGCCGGTCGCAACGCAGCGAGATTTCCCGCATATAGAGGCGCCCGGCCCAGTGCTCACCGCTCCGCCGGTCCTTGACCCCCGCGGGGTGGACGACCGGGCGGAGTTCAGCCACTGATGGCTTGACTGACTGCTTTGGCATAGTCGGCGTATGCGTCCCTGATCGCGTCGGTTGACAGGTCGAGGTGCTCGAGGATCGTGTAGCGGCCGGGGCGCGTCTTCGGAGCGAACTCCACGACCTGGACGAACTCGTCCACGGTGAAGCCGATCTCCTCGGGCAGCACGGGCAGACCGTGCCGGTGCAGCACCTCGGCCATGTGCGCCGACTCCTCGTGCGCCCCGCGCAGCCGCATCGCGAAGGCGGCGGCCAGGCCGCACTGCTCGCCATGGCTGGCAGCGCGCTTGGGGAAGAGGAGGTCGAAGGCGTGGTTGATCTCGTGGCAGGCACCGGAGGCCGGGCGGGAGTCCCCCGCCACCGACATGGAGATGCCGGTGAGCACCAGCCCCTCGGCCAGCACCTGGAGGAAGCCGTCGTCGCCGACCCCGCCGGGGTGGCGCAGCACGGCCTCGCCCGCCTGGCGCGCCATCGCGGCCGCGAGGCCGTCGATCTGCTCGCCGGTCTCGCGGTGGGACAGCTCCCAGTCGGCGACCGCGGAGATATTGGACAGGGCGTCGCCGATACCGGAGCGGACGAAGCGGACCGGCGCCTCACGGATCACATCGAGGTCGATGACCACCGCGATCGGGTTGGGCACCCCGTACGAGCCGCGTCCGGCGTCGTTGTCGAGGGTGGCGACCGGAGAGCACAGACCGTCGTGCGAGAGGTTGGTGGCGACGGCGACCAGCGGAAGGCCGATGCGTGCCGCGGCGAACTTCGCACAGTCGATGATCTTTCCGCCGCCCAGCCCCACGACCGCGTCGTAGTGCCCCGACTTCATGGCGTCGGCCAGCTTGATCGCGTCATCCAGTGTGCCGCCGCCGACCTCGTACCAGCTCGCGCCCGGCAGCGCCGGGGACAGCCGCTCGCGCAGTACGGCGCCGGAGCCGCCGCTGATGGCGATGGCCAGCTTGCCGGAGGAGGAGATCCGCTGGTCGGCGAGGACCATCGCGAGATCGTCCAGGGCGCCCGCGCGGATGTCGACGACGAGCGGCGAGGGGATGAGCCTCGTCAGTACTGGCACGCGATGTCACGGCCCTTCGCCAGATCGTCGTGGTTGTCGATCTCGACCCACTTGACGTCGCCGATCGGGGCCACGTCGACCTTGAAGCCGCGGTTGACCAGCTCCTGGTAGCCGTCCTCGTAGTAGAGGTCGGGGTCGCGTTCGAAGGTGGCCTTCAGCGCGTCGGCGAGATCGGCGGCGGCCTCGCCCTCGATGAGGGTGACGCCGATGTACTCGCCGGTCGCCTCGGCCGGGTCCATCAGCTTGGTGATCTTCTGAACGCCCTTGGCGGGGTCGGCGACGACCTTCATCTCCTCGTCGGCGAGCTGCTTGACCGTGTCCAGGGCCAGGATGATCTTCTGGCCGTTGCCGCGCGCGGCCAGCAGGGTCTTCTCGACGGACACGGGGTGCACGGTGTCGCCGTTGGCGAGGATCACGGTGTGCTGGATCGCGTCACGGGCGCACCAGAGGGAGTAGGCGTTGTTCCACTCCTCGGCCTTGTCGTTGTCGATCAGCGTGAGCTTGAGGCCGTACTTCTGCTCCAGGGCCTCCTTGCGCTCGTACACGGCCTCCTTGCGGTAGCCGACGACGATGGCGACCTCGGTCAGACCGATCTCCGCGAAGTTGCCGAGGGTCAGGTCCAGGACGGTGGGCTCGCCTTCCTTCCCCTCGGGTCCCACGGGCACCAGGGCCTTGGGAAGCGTGTCGGTGTAGGGACGCAGACGCCGTCCGGCGCCGGCCGCGAGCACGAGGCCGATCATGCGGGTTCTCCTGTTTCGTCGTGTACGGCGGGTGCTCCTGAGGACACCCAGAAGCGGATGCTCTCGATGAGCACCGCCAGCGCGAGGACCGCCGCCAAAGCGGTCAACGCGATGGTGAAACCTTGGTTCTGGTGGTGCAGCAGGGCAGCGGCGGCCGTGACCACCACCGTCCGCCCCTCGTGCCCGCCGATCGCCCGCACCAGCCGGCGCGGGGGTGCCCCCGTGCCGCCGCGGATGCGGTACACCGTGTCGTAGTGATGGTAGGCGACCGCCGCAACCAGCCCGAAAGCAGCGGGCAAGGCGCCGTTCACCTCCGCGTAAGCCGCCAGGATCAGGATGGTCCCGTATTCGGCGGCGCGGAAGAGCGGCGGCACCAGCCAGTCGAGGGGGCCCTTGAGGGGCGCGGCGACGGCGACGCCCGCGAGGACCGCGTAGAGCACGGCGCATCCGACGGGCACCCAGGAGCCGAAACCGGCGGCCGCGGTGCCGGCCAGGACGGCCGCGGCCCCGAGGGCGGCCGAGAGCGGGGCGAGATACGAACTCGCCTTGCGGGGGGCGGCCTTGGCGACCAGCTCGGCCAGCGGACCGGAGTCCGTCAGCTCGGCGAGGGCGCGGGCGGCGCGGTCCGTGCGCTTCGCGCGGCGGGTCAGCGAGCGCAGCACCCGGCCCGCGGTGGTGTAGCAGGCCGCCAGGGCACAGCCGATGAGCAGCACATAGAAGGTGATACGGGGCGTGGTGAACGCCGTCAGCACGGCGATCATCGCCCAGCGCTCACCGATCGGCAGCACGATCATGCGACGCACCCAGACCGTCCAGCCGACGCTGTCGAGGCGGCCGGAGAGGGCGGCGGTGGGGCTGGTGTTGCCGGTGGCGTCGTGGTTGGCCTCGTTGAAGGCGAAGTCCACCACATGGCGGCAGGTCTGGAGCACCATCGCGCCGAGCGCGAGGGCCCATACGTCATCACCGCCGCCACCGGCGCGGGCGGCGCCGAGGGCGAGTCCCGCGTAGTAGGCGTACTCCTTGGCCCGGTCGAAGGTGGCGTCCAGCCAGGCGCCGAGCGTGGAGTACTGGAGCGAGTAGCGGGCGAGCTGTCCGTCGGTGCAGTCGAGCACGAACGAGGCGATCAGCAGCACACCGGCCGAGACGAACCCGGGCCGGGTGCCGGTGGCGGCGCAGGCCGCCGCGATGAGCGCGGTGAGGAGGGAGGCGGTGGTGACCTGATTGGGGGTCAGCCCGCGCCGGGCGCACCAGCGGGCGATATAGCGGGAGTACGGGCTGATGCAGTAGGTCGTGAAGAAGCCGTCCCGCGCCTTCACGGCGGACCGCAGCCGCACCCGCTCGTCGTCCACCGCGGCCACGGCGTCGCACGCGGCGGCCCGCGCCTCCGCGTCCGCGGGGACGTCGGCGACGAGCACACCGAGCTCGGGGCGGTGAACGGTGACGCCTTCGGCGTCGAGGGCGGCGGCGAGGTCGTCCACGCTGGAGTGGGCGTCGGTGACACCGTCGGCGGTGGGCGCGTCGGCGACACGGTCCGGCGCGGCCGTCCCGACAGCGCCGGCGGTGGCGTGCGCGTTCGGGTCCATCTCGGCCGCCGTCCCCGTGGCGCCGGTGCGGGCCGCCTGACCCGGGGTGCCGACG
>NZ_JAHLEM010000527.1 GCF_018883605.1 Streptomyces niphimycinicus
CCACCGCGCGCGCCCCGCGCCGCCGGGCGTCGCGCGCGGCGCGCAGCGGATCGGTGGAGCCGGTGAGCCCGGCGAGTTCATCGATGTTGGGCTTGACGAGATGGGGGCGGGCGGCGATGCCCCGGCGCAGCGGTTCGCCGCTGGTGTCCAGCAGGGTGGGCACGCCCGCCGCATGCGCTTCCCGGATGAGCTGGGCGTACGTCCCGACGGGGACCCCGGGGGGCAGGCTGCCGCACAGCGCGACCGCCGACGCCTCGCGCAGCAGCCGGCCGTAGGCGTCCATGAAGGTGGACCACTCGGGGGTGGTGACGATCGGGCCGGGCTCGTTGAGCTGGGTGGTGTCGCCCGTGGTGGCGTCCACGACGCCGATGGTGCGCCGGGTGGTCCCCGCGATCGGGACCAGCGCGTCGGTGATCGTTCCGGGCGGCGACTTGGGGCCGGTGCCGGACACGGCGATCCCGTCGAGCAGTTGCCGCAGCACCGTGCCGGTGACCCCGCCGACGAAGCCGGTGACGACCGTGTCGTGGCCCAGGGCGGCCAGCACCCGGGCCACGTTGAGGCCCTTGCCGCCGGGCCGTTCGGCGACCTCGGTGACGCGGTGGCTGGTGTGCGGGCGCAGTTCCGGCACCCGGTAGGTGACGTCGAGGGCGGCGTTGAGCGTGACCGTGAGGATCACCCTGGCATCCCCTCTCCCGTCCCCCCGCCGGACGGAGATTCCTGTGCTGAACGCGACTGTGTGCCGAGCCGTACGTGCCCGTGCCCGGGCCCGTCATGCCCGAGCCCCTGCCCGAGCCCGTGCCCGAGCCCGTGCCCGAGCGATCATGCCAAAACGAGTGGCTTCGGCACAGACCTCCGTGTCGTTCAGGACACCGTCATCGCCGCCCGAAATCAGGGCACTTCAGACCAGTTCTGGACGAACCACCCAACTGCCCCGGCGCATCACGCCCCGCAACCGGAAGTCGTCGTCGAGCACGACGAGATCCGCGTCCTTGCCCGCCTCGAGCGAGCCCACCCGGTCGGCGATGCCCAGCAGCCGGGCGGGGGTGGCGGACAGCGCCCTCACGGTCTCCGCGACGCTGAGCCCGTCGATCGTGACGGCCCGCTGGAAGGCCCGGTCCAGGGTGAGGGTGGAGCCCGCGATGGACCCGGCCGTCGGCCCGTCGCTGATCCGGGCGACGCCGTCCTTGACCTCGACCTCCATGGGGCCGAGCGGATAGCGCCCGTCGTTCATGCCCGCCGCGCCCATCGCGTCGGTGATGAAGGCGACCCGGTCCGCACCCGCCCGGTGGAACGCCAGCTCCAGCATGGCGGGGTGCAGATGGGTGCCGTCGTTGATCAGCTCGATGGTGACCCGCTCGTCCTCCAGCAGCGCGGCGATCGGGCCGGGGGCGCGGTGCAGCAGCGAGGGCATCGCGTTGAACAGGTGGGTCGCCACGGTCGCGCCCGCCTCGACGGCCTCCCGCGTCGCCTCGTACGTCGAGTCGGTGTGGCCGACGGCCGCGAGCACGCCGCTGTCGGCCAGCAGCCGTACGGACTCCAGCCCGCCCGGCAGTTCGGGGGCCAGGGTCATCATCCGCGCGGTGCCGCGCGCCGCGTCCACCAGCTTGCGCACATCCGCCGGATCGGGCGCGCGCAGCAGCGACGGCTGATGGGCGCCGCAGCGGTGGGGGGAGATGAACGGCCCCTCGAAGTGGATGCCCGCCAACTCGCCCTGCTCCACCAGCTCCGAGAGGACGGCGGCCTGCCGGGCGAGGTCGTCCAGATCGCCGGTGACGGTGGAGGCGAGCATCGTGGTGGTGCCGTGCAGCCGGTGCGTACGGATGGCGGTCAGCGACTCCTCGGGGGTGCCCGCCGAGAACGAGGCACCGCCGCCGCCGTGCACATGCAGGTCCACGAAGCCGGGGACGATCCAGCGGCCCGGCAGGTCGAGCGCCTGCTCCGCCTCCTCGCCGTGGCCGGAGGCGGTATCCGCCGCCGGCCCGGCCGTCGACTGCGCCGCGGTACCCGCCGCCGACTCCGCCGCCAGCCCCGCCGCGGTATCCGCCGCCGATCCGGCCGCGCTGATGCGGGTGCCCTCGACCGTCACCCGCCCGTTGTCGACCACGCCTCCCGGCAGGACCACCCGGGCGCCTGTGAGAACCGTTCGCTGGACCATCAGGCGGTTACCTCCGTGGAGAGTCGATCCCAGGCGAGCAGACCCGCGCCCAGGCAGCCGGCGGTGTCCCCGAGGGCCGCCGGGACGATACGGGGAAGCTGCTGGAAGGTGAGCCGCTCCTCGACCGCGGTGCGCAGCGGCGCGAACAGGGTCTCCCCGGCCTCGGCCAGCCCACCGCCGACGATCAGCACACCGGGGTCCAGCAGGGTGAGGCCGGTCACCAGACCGTCGGCGAGCGCGCTCACCATCTCCCCCCATACGGCCACGGCTCTTGGGTCGCCGGACCGGACGGCCTCGGCGCAGCCGGCGGCGTCGGCCGACGGATCGCCGCTCGCCTCGGCCCAGGCGCGGCCCACCGCCGACGCGGAGGCGAGCGTCTCCAGGCAGCCGGACTGACCGCAGCCGCAGGCGGGGCCGTCCGGCCGGACGACGATATGGCCGATCTCGCCGGCGGAACCGTGCGCTCCGGGGTCGATCCGCCCGTCGGTGCCGATGGCGCCCGCGATCCCGGTGCCGACGGATACGAACAGGAAGCGCCGTGCGCCCTCGCCCGCTCCTATCCGCCCCTCGGCCAGCCCGCCCATCCGGACGTCGTGCCCGAGCGCGACCGGGATCCCGCCCAGCCGCTCGGTGAGCAGTGCGCGCAGCGGGACGTCGCTCCAGCCGAGGTTGGCGGCGAAGACGGCCACCCCGCGGTCCTCGTCCAGGACCCCGGGCACGCCGACCCCCGCGGCCACCGGGGGCCCGCCGAACCGCCGCTCGCCGATCTCGCGCAGTTCGGCGGCGAAGTCGAGGATCGCGGCGACGACCGCCTCGGGTCCGCGCTCCCGCTCGGTGGGCCTCCTGGCCTCATGGAGGAGTGTGGTGTCCGCCCCGATCAGGGCGGCTTTCATACCGGTGCCGCCCACATCCAGGGCGATGACGTGTTTCACATGGAACAGTCTCGCGCGATCCACCATGAGAGGTCTAGTCCACTCGCCGCTTCTCGTCACGAGATCACGCCGTTGCCGGTAAGGGGGTTGGTATGAACCTGCCCTTCCGTTTGTGCGTGGGTGACACATCGCACTTTGGCGGGTAACCACCCGCTCACCTGGGCAAGCGGGTCTCCGATACCGAAGCGATATGCCCATGGTGTAGACCTTGTGGAGGTTTGCAAGGCAGACTCGCTCGACCTCGGGGGAGGACCCTGGAGGATGAAACAAGCCATAGGGTGGGAAAACAGCGGTGCAGCGGCGACGGTTCTTGGGTCTGACGACGGCGGGTGTCGCGGCGGTGGCGACGACACCGGGGCTCACGGCCTGTGGCAGCGACGGCTCCGGCTCGCACGGTGACGCCACGTTGAAGGTGGTCGCGGCCGACTACGGCGACAGCACCGCCAACAGCTCCCAGAGGTACTGGAACAAGCTGGCCCGGGCCTTTGAGACCAAGAACAGCGGCATCAAGGTCGACGTCAAGGTCTATAGCTGGACCGAAGTGGACCGCCGCGTCGCCGAGATGGTCAAGAACGGTCAGGCCCCGGATATCGCGCAGATCGGCGCGTACGCCGACTACGCCGCGCAGGGCAAGCTCTACCGCGCCGACGAGATGCTCGCCATCCCCACCCAGGCCGGTTTCATCACCTCGATCGCCAATGCGGGCGAGGTGCGGCGGGTGCAGTACGGGGTGCCGTTCGTGGCCAGCGCCCGGCTGCTCTTCTACAACAAGAAGCTCTTCGACCAGGCCGGTATCTCCTCCGCCCCCACGAGCTGGGACGAGCTCAAGGCGGCGGCCGTCCGGCTCAAGGCCGGCGGGGTGAAGATCCCCTACGCGCTGCCGCTCGGCCCCGAGGAGTGCCAGGCCGAGACCATGATGTGGATGCTCAGCGGCGGTGGCGGCTACACCGACACCAACGGCAGCTACACCATCGACTCCTCCGCGAACATCGAGACCTTCGAATGGCTGCGGGACGAACTGGTCGGCGCGGACCTCACCGGCCCCCGCTCCCCGGCCCGCACCAACCGGCAGGACGCCTTCGACGCCTTCACCCGCGGCGAGGTCGGCATGCTCAACGGCCACCCGACCCTGATGCAGCAGGCGTCCGGCCACGGCATCAGCTACGGCACCGCGCCACTGCCCGGCCGCAGGGGCAAGTCCCCGTCGACGATGGGCGTCGCCGACTGGCTGATGGCCTTCAAGCAGAACGGCCACCGCACGCAGATCGGGAAGTTCCTCGACTTCGTCTACACCGAGCAGAACGTGCTGGACTTCGTCACCGAGTACGACCTGCTGCCGGTGACCACCGCCGTCGAGCAGACGATGCTCGGCGACCGTCAGTACAAGCGGCTGTGGCGGTTCCTCGACGAGCTGGAGAGCGCCGAGTTCTACCCGGCCGACAAGACCTCCTGGGCGGAGGTCAGCAAGCTGTTCAAGCGGAAGATCGGCTCGATCGTGGCCAAGGGCGGCGACCCGACGAGCGTGCTGGGCCAGATCCAGCGCGAGGCCGACGCCATGGAGAATGCGGGGGCATGACAGTGGACACGCCCGGCCCCGGCCCCTCCGACGATCCTGCCGACCCCGCCGACGAGGGCGAGGAGCAGGACGGGGGCCGGGAGCGGGACGGGGGCCGGGAGCGGGAGCCGGGCCCGGGTGACGGGCTGTCCGACCGCGACGTGGCCGTGCTCGCCGTGGAGCGACGCGGCTGGCCGGGCCCCGGCGCCAAGGAGCGGGCGATACGGGAGCGGCTGGGCATCTCCCCGACCCGCTACTACCAGTTGCTGAACGCCCTGTTGGACGACCCCAGGGCCCTGGAGCACGACCCGGTGACCGTCAACCGGCTGCGGCGGGTCAGGGACGAGCGCCGCGAACGGCGCTGAGGTCTGTCGGGGGAGGGTTCACCGGTGGGACGCCCGGGGGAGGCCCGTGCTGCCGCCGGGCCCGGTAGGGTCACCGCCATGGGCAGCGCTATGGGCAGTCACCCCCTCCCCGTACCTACCACCGCCGCCGGCCGCGAGGGCCTCGCCGCCCTCCTCGAACGGCCCGGCCGCGCCGTCGTCGGACTCGACTTCGACGGCACCCTCGCCGAGATCGTCCCCGACCCCGACCGGGCCCGCGCCCACCCCGGCGCCGTCCCCGCGCTCTCCCGACTGGCCCCGCGGCTGCGCTCCGCCGCGGTGATCACCGGCCGGCCGGCCGAGGTCGCCGTCCGGTACGGCGGCTTCGCCGGGGCGAAGGGGCTGGACGGGCTCGTCGTCCTCGGTCTCTACGGCGCCGAGCGCTGGGACGCGGCGAGCGGCGCCGTCCAGGCACCGGAGCCGCACCCCGGCGTCGCCGCCGTCCAGGCCGAACTCCCCGCCGTCCTCGAGGAGTACGGCGCCGCGCAGGGCACCTGGATCGAGGACAAGGGCCGCGCCGTCGCCGTCCACACCCGCCGTGCCGAGGACCCGCGGGCCACCTTCGAGCTGCTGCGCGCGCCGCTGCACGCCCTGGCCGAGCGCCATGGCCTGATCGTCGAGCCCGGCCGGCTGGTGCTGGAGCTGCGGCCACCGGGCATGGACAAGGGCGTCGCGCTCATCGAGTACGTACGGCGGACGGGTGCGGAAGCCGTGCTCTACGCGGGCGACGACCTGGGCGACCTGGCCGCGTTCGGGGCGGTGGAGCGGCTGCGCGAGGAGGGGGTGCCGGGGGTGCTGGTGTGCAGCGGCAGCACGGAGGTGACCGAACTCGCCAAGCGGGCCGACCTGGTGGTCGACGGCCCGGCGGGCGTGGTGGAGCTGCTGTCGTCCCTGGCCGACGCGGTCAGCGGCGCCGGCGCCTCGTAGCGCCCGCCCGGACCGCGCCCGTCATCTCGTGAGCCGGTGGCTCGGAAGCCCGCAGTCAGTGGCTCAGAAGCCCGCAGTCAGTGGCTCGGAAGTCCGCAGTCAGTGGCTCGGAAGTCCGCAGTCAGTGGCCCGGAAGCCCGCGGTCAGTGGCTCACAAGCACGCCACCACCGCGAAACCCTCGCCCCTACAGCGCCCGCAACTGCGCCAGGAACCATGCCTGGGGCGGCAGCGCGGTCGCGGCGGCGGCGAGCCGCTTCGTACGGTCCGCGCGCTCGCCGTCGCTCATGCGCAGCGCCTCGTCCAGCGCCCGGGCCGTGGCCTGAACGTCGTACGGGTTGACCACCAGCGCGTCGTCGCCCAGCTCGGCGTACGCCCCCGCCTCCCGCGACAGCACCAGGGCGCAGCCCCGCTCGGAGACCACCGGGACCTCCTTGGCCACCAGGTTCATCCCGTCCCGGATGGGGTTGACCAGCGCCACGTCCGCCAGCCGGTAGGCGGCCAGCGACCGTGCGAAGTCGTCCTTCACATGCAGGGCGACCGGGGTCCAGCCGTCCGTGCCGTACTCGGCGTTGATCTCGTCCGCGAGCCGTCGCACCCGCTCGGTGTAGTCGCGGTAGACCGCGAGGTCCTGGCGGGAGGGGTAGGCGAAGGCCACATGCACCACGCGCTCCCGCCACTCGGGGTGGGTCTCCAGCAGCCGCCGGTAGGCCAGCAGCCCGCGCACGATGTTCTTGGACAGCTCGGTGCGGTCCACCCGGACGATCGACTTCCGGTCCGGCCCGATCTGCGCCCGCAGACTGGTCAGCCGCTCGTCCACATCGGCCTGCCGGGACCGCTGCCGCAGGAAGTCCGCGTCCGCGCCGAGGCCGTGGACGCCCAGCCGGGTCTCCCGCCCCTCGAAGCGCACGGCCGTCGCCGCGCCATCGCCGCTACCGTCACCGTTTCCATCGCCGTCCCGGACGATCTCCGCGCCCAGCACGGCCGCGCAGCAGTCGGCGAAGGCCCCGGCCCAGCGCTCGGTGAGGAACGCGGCGCGGTCGCCGCCGAGGATGCCGCGCAGCACACCCGCCGCGACATCGTCCGGCAGCAGCCGGTAGTAGTCCGGCGGGGCCCAGGGGGTGTGCGAGAAATGACCGATCCGCAGATCGGGGCGGCGCTCGCGGAGCATCGCGGGCACCAGCGCCAGGTGGTAGTCCTGCACCAGGACGACGGCCTCGTCCACCGCCTCCTGGGCGAGCGCGTCCGCGAAGGCCGCGTTATAGCGCTCGTAGGACGCCCACTGATCGGCGAACTCCGCGTCGAAGACCGGCTCGACCGGGGTCTGGTAGAGCAGATGGTGGACGAACCACAGCACCGAATTGGCGACGCCGTTGTACGCGGCGGCGAAGACATCCGGCGCGATATCGAGCATCCGCACCTGCTGGCCGCCGGTGTCACCGGGGTTCAGATGGCTGTCCCCGGCGCGCCGGGCCGCCTCCCGGTCACCCTCCCCGAGCGCCGCGCACACCCACACCGCGTTCGCGTCCGGGCCGATGGCGCTCAGGCCGGAGACCAGCCCGCCACCGCCGCGCCGGGCGGTGAGCGAGCCGTCCTCGCCCAGGGCGTACGAGACCGGGCCGCGGTTGGACGCGACCAGGATCGGGGCGGTGCGCGGAACTGCCATGTCGCGAGCCTAGCCAGCCGCGACCCCGCGCAAACGTACGTACGGTTTCTTGCCCCGTAGGCGCTATGGGTCGGCGCCGCTGTCCCGTGCCCCCCGGGGGCGTCACGCCGCGCGCCGCTCCGCGTACTCCGATATCTCGATCATCGGCGGCCGCTCCTCGGTGTCCACGGCCGTGGTGCGCGGCTCGAAGCCGGTCTCGCCCCGGTCGAACTGGGTCAGCCGCGGCCGCACCAAATGGCCCCGGGCCAGCCGCAACTGCGCGGTGCGGTAGATCGCGGCCGCCATCCGGCCGAGCGCCTGCCCGTCCTGGTGGCGGTGTTTGCGCACCCCGATGTCCACCTGGCCGAGCGCGTCCAGACCCACCGTGTGCAGCGCGTCGACCAGCAGCCCCAGCTCGACCCCGTAGCCGACCGGGAAGGGCAGCCGCTCCAGCAGCGTGCGGCGCGCCGCGTACTCACCGCCCAGCGGCTGGACGAACCCGGCCAACTGGGGCCAGTGCAGATTCAGCAGCGGGCGGGCGACCAGTTCGGTGACCCGGCCGCCCTGGCCCGCCACATCGCCGAGCGGGCGGTCGTACATGCCCTTCACCAGGTGCAGCGTGGGGTCGGTCAGCAGCGGACCGACGATCCCCGAGACAAAGCGGGGATCGAATTCCCGCAGGTCGGCGTCGATGAAGCAGATGATGTCGCCGCTCGTGGCCAGCAGGGACCGCCACAGCACCTCGCCCTTGCCGGGCAGCGCGGGCAGCCGCGGGAGCAGCGAGTCGCGGGGGACGACGGTGGCGCCCGCCGCCGCGGCGACCTCGGCGGTGCGGTCCGTCGAGCCGGAGTCCAGCACCACCAGCTCGTCCACCAGCGGCGCCGACTCGCCCATCAGCTCCCGGCGGATGGTCGCGGCGATCTCGCCGACCGTGGCCTCTTCGTTCAGGGCGGGCAGGACCACGCTCAGGGTCGTCGCCGAGCCCCGTTTCGCGTCCAGCAGGCGGTCCAGCGGCCGGTCGTCGGCCGACCAGGAGCGGTGCTTCAGCCAGCGCTCCACCTCATCCAGCACCTGTGTCTCTCCCTGCCGTGGTCGCTGTGATCCATCTCGCGCTTCGGACGGCTAGCTCAACCATCCGGGCCGTCGGTTACAGTCTTGAACAACGCACGTGACCGTCGTATGTCGGGGTCGACCTCGGTGTTTACCAAGGAAGCCCGTGATGCCGCCGTGCGGACAAACGCCCGGGTCCGCCCGGTGCCATACCGCTCATCCAGAGGGGCAGAGGGAACGGCCCGTTGAAGCCCCGGCAACCCTCCAGCCGATCTCGCATTCCGCAGCGAGGCTCCCGGCTCGGGAAGGTGCCAATTCCGTCTCGTGGCGAAATGCGTCGCGAGGAAGATGAGGAGAAAGGGCCTCGCCATCCATGGCTGTGCAGTCAGTAGAAAGCTCAACCACTTCCTCCGCCTCCGACGCCCCCGGTGCCTTCGGTCCCGCCATCGCATTGTCCTGCCGGGAGTGCGGTGAGCGGTTCGATCTCGGCCCGATCTTCGCGTGTGAGGTCTGTTTCGGGCCGCTCGAGGTCGCGTACGAGCTGCCGGCCGGTGACCCGGAGGAGCTGCGGCGGCGCATCGAGGCCGGTCCGAACAGCATCTGGCGCTATGCCCCGCTGCTGCCCGTCCCGGCGGACGTGGCGGACCTGCCCAGTCTGCACCCCGGTTTCACCCAGCTCGTCAAGGCCGACAACCTCGCCCGTGAGCTCGGCGTCACCGGTGAGCTGCACATCAAGGACGACTCCGGGAACCCCACCCACTCCTTCAAGGACCGGGTCGTCGCCATCGCCGTCCAGGCCGCCCGCACCTTCGGCTTCACCACCCTCTCCTGCTCGTCCACCGGCAACCTGGCCGGCGCGGTCGGCGCCGCGGCGGCCCGTGCGGGCTTCCGCTCCTGCGTCTTCATCCCGCACGACCTGGAGGCGGGCAAGGTCGTCATGGCCGCCGTCTACGGCGGTGAGCTGGTCGGCATCGAGGGCAACTACGACGACGTCAACCGCTTCTGTAGCGAGCTGATCGGCGACCCGGCGGGCGAGGGCTGGGGCTTCGTCAACGTCAATCTGCGGCCGTACTACGGCGAGGGCTCCAAGACCCTGGCCTACGAGATCTGCGAGCAGCTCGGCTGGCGGCTGCCGGACCAGATCGTCATCCCGATCGCCTCCGGCTCCCAGCTCACCAAGATCGACAAGGGGCTGAAGGAGCTGATCGCGATCGGTCTGGTCGAGGACCGGCCCTACAAGATCTTCGGCGCCCAGGCCGAGGGCTGCTCCCCGGTCTCCGCCGCCTTCAAGGCCGGCCATGACGTCGTCCGGCCGCAGAAGCCGCAGACCATCGCCAAGTCGCTGGCCATCGGCAACCCCGCGGACGGCCCGTACGTCCTGGACATCGCCCGCCGTACGGGCGGCGCGGTGGAGGACGTGAACGACGAGCAGATCGTCGACGCGATCAAGCTGCTCGCCCGCACCGAGGGGATCTTCGCGGAGACCGCGGGCGGGGTGACCGTCGGCGTGACCAAGAAGCTGATCGAGGACGGTCTGCTCGACCCGTCCCTGACGACCGTCGTGCTCAACACCGGCGACGGCCTCAAGACCCTCGACGCGGTGGCCCCCACCACGGGTCCCTCCGCCATCATCCGCCCCACCCTTGACTCGTTCCGAGAGGCTGGTCTCGCATGAGCGTCAACGTCCGAATCCCGACCATCCTGCGCACCTACACCGCCGGTCAGGCCGAGGTCCCCGCCGAGGGCGCGACCCTCGCCGAGGTCCTGGCGGACCTGGAGAAGAACCACCAGGGCATCGCGGCCCGCGTGCTGGACGACACCGGCAAGCTCCGCCGCTTCGTCAACGTCTACGTCAACGACGACGACGTCCGCTTCGCCGACGGCCTGGCCACGGCGACCCCGGACGGTGCCGGGATCTCGATCATCCCGGCGGTCGCGGGCGGCTGCTGACCCCGCGTCCACCCCTCTCACCTTTGGCATCGCCCCGTCCGGGGACAATCGGACGGGGCGATTCCGTGTGTGGATTCGCGATACAGTTGCCCGGATTCCCCGATGGCCCCCGGGTCGGAGCCACATATGAGAACTCGTCAAGTTGTGCGTAAAGTGTGAGCGCGATTTGTCGGGTTGGTTCCCTATGTCCCGCCCGGCTTGCCCGAACTTCACATAATTTCTCACTTTTAACCGTTCGACCGTGCCCAGAATTCTCGTCCGATTGACCTGTTGCAGAGGGCGTTGGGACGGATACATTCAGCGGCGGTCGACGCGTTCCGGCGCACACCCCCCACATCCGGGGGGTGAGGTCTGACCCGGGTCCGCGGAGTGCGGTCCTGCGCAAGGGCCAGCAATAGGGGAGTTAGGAATGGCTCAGGGCACCGTCAAGTGGTTCAACGCGGAGAAGGGGTACGGCTTCATCGCGGTCGACGGTGGTGCGGACGTGTTCGTCCACTACAGCGCGATCCAGATGGACGGGTACCGCACCCTCGAGGAAGGCCAGCGGGTCGAGTTCGAGATCTCGCAGGGTCAGAAGGGCCCGCAGGCCGACATGGTCCGCGTGGCCGTAGGCTGACGCGCCGACGCGACGCAGTCTGAACAGTACAGTCCGAAGGGTCCGTGTCCCGGCCAGGGTACGGACCCTTCGGCGTGTCCGCACTGATCATTACGGGGGTTTGCGTGAGGGCGGATGGCCTCCGGCCGCTTGCGCCCACCCGTCACCCGACCCCCCCCCCCCAACGATGGCCTCCGGCCGCTTGCGCCCACCCGTCACCCGACCCCCCCCCCCCAACGATGGCCTCCGGCCGCTTGCGCCCACCCGTCACCCGACCCCCCCCCCCCAACGATGGCCTCCGGCCGCTTGCGCCCACCCGTCACCCGACCCCCCCCCCCCAACGATGGCCTCCGGCCGCTTGCGCCCACCCGTCACCCGACCCCCACCCCCCAACGATGGCCTCCGGCCGCTTGCACTCTATAGGTCCGAGTGCTAATCATTGGCGTTAGCACTCTGACGTTGAGAGTGACAGAAGGACCGGGTCGGTGAGGCCCGCCAGGCCATACGGGGCAAGGAACCGTACGGCAGGCAGGCCGTCCGTCGCGGGCGCCAGCGCGGTCCGGAGCAATCCACCCCGTCTTGGGAGGACCACTTCACATGGCCAAGATCATCGCGTTCGACGAGGAGGCGCGGCGCGGCCTCGAGCGCGGGATGAACCAGCTCGCCGACGCCGTCAAGGTCACCCTCGGCCCCAAGGGCCGCAACGTCGTCCTCGAGAAGAAGTGGGGCGCCCCCACGATCACCAACGATGGTGTTTCCATCGCCAAGGAGATCGAGCTCGAGGACGCGTACGAGAAGATCGGCGCCGAGCTGGTCAAGGAGGTCGCGAAGAAGACGGACGACGTCGCCGGTGACGGCACGACGACCGCGACCGTCCTCGCCCAGGCGCTGGTCAAGGAGGGCCTCCGCAACGTCGCCGCCGGTGCCAACCCGATGGCGCTCAAGCGGGGTATCGAGAAGGCCGTCGAGGCCGTCTCCGCCCAGCTTCTCGAGCAGGCCAAGGACGTGGAGACCAAGGAGCAGATCGCCTCCACCGCCTCCATCTCCGCCGCCGACACCCAGATCGGCGAGCTCATCGCCGAGGCGATGGACAAGGTCGGCAAGGAAGGTGTCATCACCGTCGAGGAGTCGCAGACCTTCGGGCTCGAACTCGAGCTCACCGAGGGCATGCGCTTCGACAAGGGCTACATCTCCCCGTACTTCGCGACGGACATGGAGCGTATGGAGGCGTCGCTCGACGACCCGTACATCCTGATCGTCAACTCCAAGATCAGCAGCGTGAAGGACCTCCTCCCGCTGCTCGAGAAGGTCATGCAGTCGGGCAAGCCGCTGCTGATCATCGCCGAGGACGTCGAGGGCGAGGCCCTGGCCACCCTGGTCGTCAACAAGATCCGTGGCACCTTCAAGTCCGTCGCCGTCAAGGCCCCGGGCTTCGGCGACCGCCGTAAGGCCATGCTCGGTGACATCGCCATCCTTACCGGTGGCACCGTCATCTCCGAGGAGGTCGGCCTCAAGCTGGAGAACGCCGGGGTGGACCTGCTCGGCCGCGCCCGTAAGGTCACCGTCACCAAGGACGAGACCACCATCGTGGACGGCGCCGGCGACACCGACCAGGTGCAGGGCCGCGTCAACCAGATCCGCGCCGAGATCGAGTCCTCGGACTCGGACTACGACCGCGAGAAGCTTCAGGAGCGCCTGGCGAAGCTGGCCGGCGGCGTGGCCGTCATCAAGGCCGGTGCCGCCACCGAGGTCGAGCTCAAGGAGCGCAAGCACCGCATCGAGGACGCGGTGCGCAACGCCAAGGCGGCCGTCGAGGAGGGCATCGTCGCCGGTGGTGGCGTGGCCCTGCTTCAGACCGTCTCGGTCTTCGAGAAGCTGGAGCTCGACGGTGACGAGGCCACCGGTGCCCAGGCCGTGCGCCTGGCCCTGGAGGCCCCGCTGAAGCAGATCGCGGTCAACGCCGGTCTCGAGGGCGGCGTCGTGGTCGAGAAGGTGCGCAACCTGACCCCGGGCCACGGCCTCAACGCCGCGACCGGTGAGTACGTCGACCTGATCGCCGAGGGCATCATCGACCCGGCCAAGGTCACGCGCTCCGCGCTCCAGAACGCCGCGTCGATCGCCGCGCTGTTCCTCACCACCGAGGCCGTCATCGCCGACAAGCCGGAGAAGGCCGCCCCGGCGGGCGCTCCGGGCGGCATGCCGGGCGGTGACATGGACTTCTGATCGTCTCGGCGCGTTCGTTCGCCGGTCGGTCGTACCGTCCAGGACGTCGGGGCGGCACCCTCTCCCAGGGGTGCCGCCCCGACGGCGTTTTCGGGGCCCGCGCGGGGCCCGGACGCTCACCCCGTGGCCGCCTCGAGGGCGGCGCGCAGATGGCCGTGCGCCTCGGCGAGCAGCTTCTCGGCGGTCGGGGCGTCCACCTTGCCCAGGATGGTGAGGATCGCGTTCTTCACCTCGCCGTCCGTGGCCGCCAGCGCGCTCTCGATCCGCTGGTCGGAGGCGCCGGTCGCCAGGGAGACGATCCTCCGCGAGCGGGCGCGCAGCTTGTCGTTGGAGGCGCGCACGTCGACCATCAGATTTCCGAAGGTCTTGCCCAACCGGATCATGGTGATGGTCGAGATCATGTTGAGCACCAGCTTCTGGGCGGTGCCCGCCTTCAGCCGCGTCGAGCCGGTGAGCAGCTCCGGCCCCACGACGACCTCGATGCCGTGGTCGGCCGCGGCGGCGAGCGCCGAGTCGGCGTTGCAGGACAGCCCGACGGTGAGCGCGCCGAGCCGGCGGCCGTGCTCGACCGCGCCCACGGCGTACGGGGTGCGGCCGGAGGCCGAGACGCCGACCACCGTGTCGTCGGGGCCGACCCCGAGCAGATCGAGGTCCCGGGCGGCCAGCTCCGCGCTGTCCTCCGCGCCCTCGACCGAGGTCACCACGGCGTCCGGGCCGCCCGCGATCACCCCGACGACCTGCTCGGGCCGGGTGTTGAAGGTGGGCGGGCATTCGCTCGCGTCGAGCACCCCGAGCCGTCCGGCGGTGCCCGCGCCCGTATAGAGGAGACGGCCGCCACGGGACATCCGCGCGGCGATGGCGTCGATGGCGGCGGCGATGCGGGGAAGCTGGCCGGCGACGGCGGTGGGGACGCCGGCGTCCTCCGTGTTCATGATCCGGGCGATCTCGAGGGTTTCCAGCCGGTCGATCTCGGCGAGTTCGGGTCGGAACGCCTCGGTGGTCAGGGTGTCGAGCTGGGCGCGGAGCCGGGTGGAGTCCTGGTCGGCCGCGGAGTCGGTGGGGTCGGCCGCGGAGTCGGTGGGGTCGGCCGCGGAGTCGGTGGGGTCGGCTGCGGAGTCGGCGGGGTCTGCTGCGAAGTCGGCGGAAGTCATGGCGAAGCGGCTCTTTCCGGTACGTCAGGGCGGGGGGTGGGGGTGGCACTGGAGGGGGGTGACGGTGACTGGATGGGGGTGACGGTGACTGGACGAGCGGTCACCGGGCGAAGCGATGATCGGTGCCCGGTTCAGCGGTGCCCGGTTCAGCGGTGCCCGGTTCAGCGGTGCCCGGTTCAGCGGTGCCCGGCTCAGCGGTGCCCGGTTCAGCGATGCCCGGTTCAGCGATGCCCGGGGCGCGGGTCGTGGCGGTGGGCGAGGGCCTCGTACGACGCGGAGAGGGCGGGCGCCGCCGACTCGTACGTCCGCTGGGCGACCCCTATGAACAGGCAGTCCACCACCAGGAGCTGGCTGGTGCGGCTGGACATGGCCGCCGGGCGCAGCTCGCTCTCCCGGGCGGTGGAGGTGGTGAGCACCAGGTCCGCGTACTGCGCGACCTCGCCGTCCGGCCGCCCGGTGATCGCGACGGTGGTCGCACCGCGCTCGAAGGCCACCCGCAGCGGCTCGATGACGTCCGTCGTACGCCCGGAGTGGGTGATCGCGATGGCGACGTCGCCGGAATGCAACTGGACCGCGTTGGTGACCGCGAGATGCGGATCGGCGTGGGCGTGGGCTATCAGCCCGATACGCAGCAGCTTCTGGACCAGGTCCTGCCCGACGAGGCTGGACGCCCCCACCCCGTACACATCGATCCGGCGCGCCGTGGCCAGCGCCGAGACGGCGGCCTCGACCTGGCTGGTGTCCAGGACGGCGGCGGTGTCGGCCAGACACTGCTGCTCCTCCCGCGCCAGCTTGGTGACCACGTCGGCGATCGGATCGTCGACCGCGATGTCCGCGGTGACGGCCGGGGCCCGCCCGGCGGCCTGGTGTGCGGCGAGCGCGGCGAGCGCGATGCGCAGATCGCGATATCCGGGGTAGCCGAGCAGTCGGGAGGTGCGGACGACGGTGGCCTCGCTGGTGCCGGTCCGCTCGGCGAGCCCGGTGACGGTGAGCGCCGCGCATCCGGCCGGATCCCCCGCCACGGCCTCGGCCACGCGCTGCATGGAGCGGGTCATGGACGGGCCTAACGTGCGCACCTTCGCGGCGAGGGCGGCCGGAGCGGGCGGGGTGGGGTCGGATTGCGGTGGTGGCATGAAAGTTTCCTTCAGGTCGCTGTTCATCCGCGAAAGCTATTTCCGGCCACAGGGCCCGTCAACCCTCCGGGCGGCGGGCCGCGGCGGGCCGCGCCGGGCCGCAGCGAGACGGGGCGAGACGGAGCGAGACCGAGGATGAAGCGAACAGGCGGCAGGAGGCAGCAAAGGTGACAATGGGACCCATGAAGCTCGAACACGCACTGCACGCGGCCCGCGCCCTGGTCCTGGCCGACCTCGCGGCGGGCGAGGTCGCCCGGGCCGATATCGTCTCGCTGGTCGAAGACGCGATCGCGCACCGTCGGTGGTGGGTCGAGCAGTGGCCGGAAGGTGTCGAATACGTGGCCGGGCTGGTCGCCCAGGACGTCCAGGACGCCCTGCTGGAACGGTACGGCCGATGGCCGCTGTGCCCCGTCTGCACCCAGGGCGGTGACCTCCACGCCCTCGATGTGGAGCCCGAGTTGGGCCCCGACCCGCACTGGGTCTGCGGCAAGACGGCGGTCGCGGTGGCGCCCGTGGGATCGCTGGGCACCACCCTCTGATGGCCGTACTGATCGACCCGCCCTCGTGGCCGGGCCACGGCCGCCTGTGGTCCCACCTGGTCAGCGATGTCTCCTACACCGAACTCCACGCCTTCGCCGCCCGCATCGGCGCCCCGCGCCGAGGCTTCGACCGCGACCACTACGACCTGCCGAGCGAGCTGTACGCGAAGGCGGTGGGGGCGGGCGCGGAGGAGGTCGGCAGCAAGGAACTCCTCCGCCGCCTGAAGGCCGCGGGCCTCCGCCGCCCCAAGCGGGCCGCGAACGCGGACGCGGACGCGGGGTGACCGGTGCGGGCGGGTCTGCGGCCCGCTCCGCCTTGCCAACCGGCTGCCCGGTGCGGCT
>NZ_JAHLEM010000528.1 GCF_018883605.1 Streptomyces niphimycinicus
CGCCGGGCCGCCTCCGCCGGGGTCCCGCATCGGTCGGGTGCCGCCTCCGCCGGGGGTGCCGCATCGGTCGGGTGCGGCGGATGGGCCGGGTGCGGCGCCGTCTCGCGCGCTTCGCGCGATTGAGCAGCGGGGCAGGGGGCGGGGGCGCGGGGCGCGTTGCCGACCGCCGGGCGGTGGGAGTGACCGCCGGTGGCGGCATCCCTGTACAGGGGGCGAGGCCCGTCGCCGGACCGCCGGACTCCGCATCCACTGCGGCGCTGGACCACCCATCAGTCGTGCCTGGACGATCCACCGTCGCACTCGACGCCGCAGGGGGTACCCCCTCCGAAAACTCTTGACAAGGTAGTTGCTTCAGATCAAGCGTTTTTTTGGGGGGTACCCGGAGGGGCCGCCCCACCGGGCCGCGCTCCGGATCGGCATCGGCCCCCGGGCGCGGTTGCCGCCACCGCGTGGGCCTCACCGGCCCGGCGGCCGGCAACGCGCCCCGCACCCCCGC
>NZ_JAHLEM010000529.1 GCF_018883605.1 Streptomyces niphimycinicus
CCCGCACCCCCGCGCCCCCCTGCCCCGCTGCTCAATCGCGCGAAGCGCGCGAAACGATGCCCGCGCTTGACATCCGGCCTGTGCTCAGAGAGTGCGGCCGAGTCGGCCGACCTTCACGGCACGTATGAGGGCGCCGAGCGCGGCGGGGGTCGTACGGATCACCGCCTCCGGCTCGTCGCTCTCGCGTATGCGGATCCCGCCGGGGGCGGCGGCGAGTTCTACGCAGTTGGCAGCGTCCGTGCTGAACGAGGACTTGCGCCACTTGGCGTCAGACATGACTGCCTTCCTCAGCAGGTGTGGTCGAGGCGACCGGCCTTCACGGTGCGTATGAACGACCGCAGGGCGGCGGGGTTGGTGTGGAGCACCGCGTCGGGCTCGTCGCTCTCGCGTATGCGGATGCCGCTGGGGGCGGCGGCGAGTTCCACGCAGTTGGCCTGGTTCTCGCTGAACGTGGACTTGCGCCAGTTGAGCTGGGACATGACCGCCCTTCCTAGAGCGTGTAGAGGACGTGCTGGATCAGGCCGAGCGAATCCCGCGAGTCGTGAGCGAACGGAGCGACCGTCACATCGACGGGCGGCAGTGCCGCTGTGCTCAGGCGTTGGAACTGCCGCTGATACTTCGTGATCGAGGGCTCGTCGTGCAGGAACGACGACTGGCCGGGGCTTTCCAGCAGTACCGTCTCAAGCGCTCGGCCGTGCGAGGTGAGCATGAAGAACGGCGTGCTCAGGGTCGAGATCCCCTCAGCGGCGAAGGGCAGGATCTGGATGCTCACATGCGGCAGGCCAGCGAGCTCGATGAGGCGCAGCAGTTGCTTCCGCATCACCTTGGCCCCGCCGAACCGCATGTGCAGCGCCGCCTCATGGATCACCGCATGGATCCCTGGCGGACTCTCCTCGTGGAGGATCGCCTGCCGCTGCATGCGGAAGCCAACCGCCGTGTCGACGTGATCCGGCGCGTTGGCCTCGTCGTCCGCTCGGAAGATCGAGGCCGTGTAGTCCTCGGTCTGGAAGAGCCCCGGGATGAACAGTGACTCGTACGAGTGGAGCTCATTGGCGTGCGACTCGAACTCGGCCAGGTCCAGCGCTGAGGGCACAAGGCGGCTCTTGTAGCCGCTCCACCAACCTTTGCCGCTGCTGTCGGTCAAACTCACCAGCGCGTCAACGTACGGTTCATTCTTGCCCCCATAGGCATTAACGAGATCGCGTAGGCGATCCGCTGGGATGGCTGTTCGCCCTGCCTCGATGTGGCTCAGGTGAGGGGCACCCATGCCGATCCGCTTGCCGCCCTCGGCGATCGACAACCCTGCCTGAAGTCTTAACTTCTTGAGCTCTGCACCGAGTCGGCGTTGCCGTTCGGTGATGAGCGTTCGCAGCGCCACGGCCGGGTCCTCCAGGGGAATCGGTGTCAGTGTGCCCCGCACGGGTGGGGCAGTCCAATCATCTTCGTGGATCGGTTGCAACATTGCTGAGCTCTGCCATACCTTGGGTGTTGCCTTGCTCACACAGGGTATTGAGCTACGAGCGCCACGGAGGCGTCGCATGGGAGCACCCGCACACCCAGAACTTCCGCACCGCTACACCCTCTCCGCCCCCGCCCTCCCCACGTCACCCCGCCTGTGCCGCGACTTCGTGCGCGGCATCTTCGCGGCCTCGGGGTTACCCCAACTCGCCGAAGCGGCAGCCCTCTGCACATCCGAGTTGGTGACCAACGTCCACCGGCACGGCAAGGGCGACGTACGGATGGCCGCCACCATCCAGCACGACCGCGTCCGCGTGACCGTCCACGACGACAGCCCCGAACTGCCCTCGCCGCGCCGCGCGGCCGACGATGACACCAACGGGCGCGGCCTCTTCCTGGTCACCGTCCTCTCCGACGGCTGCGGCATGACCCCCGACGAACCGGCCACCGGCATGGGCATGGGCATGGGCATGGGCACCGGCAAAGCGGTGTGGTTCGAGTTCAACGTGCCGCCCACGAACACGAAGAGCACCGCATGAACGCCACCCCCGCCGAGCGGGTCGCCGAGCGCGTCGCCGAGACGCTGCGCGACGACTTCGCCGCCCATGGCGTACGCCTCCCCGACGTACGGGCTGACCTCACCGACCCCCGCCAACCCCGCCTGGAGCTCGGCACCATCCCCCTCGGCACCGGCTTCGCGCTGCTGCGCGTGCTCACGGACTACCAGCGCCTGCTGAAGGCCGAGCGGAGGCGGAAGAGGCCGTCACCGTGACGCCGGGCAGTGATGCAGCACCGCTGATCTCCGCGTTGATCGTGACCGTCTCGAGGTCGGGAAGGGCCGCGAGCGGGGACAGATCGATGGAGCGGTCGGCGCCAGGGGAAAAGAGGATGTTCAGGTGACGAAGACGGGGGAATGCCGAGGGCATCCACGCGGTGTCCAGAAACTCGTGCAGAACGTGCAGATCCAACCAGGTGATGCTGGGCGGGAAGTCGCGCTGCATACTTGCATGTCCGATCGCGACCTTCAGCCGCTCCAGCGCTGTGAGCTTCTCCATGCCCCAGGGCACGACGCCCACGCCTGACAGGCCCGGCGTTTCGAAAACCAAGGTGCGGAGAGGGAGGTCGGACAAGCCGGTGAGGAAGATGCCACTAAGACAGTCGGTCAGATAGAGCGTTTCGAGGTTCGTCAGGTGGCCGATCGCGGCGCCGAGGTCGTCGACCACGTCGTTACGGATCAGCCGCAGCCGGGTCACCTCCTCCCCCTTGAGGTTGTCCCGGATCTCGTCCTGCGTGAAACCCCCGCGCAGGATCAGCCACGGACGCGGACCCGAATCCAGCAGCATGCGCAATTGCTCCATGGATTCGGCCACGAAATACAGGTCGTCCCGGTCCAGGCGGAGGATTACCTCGTTGAAGTACCGCTCGGTGTCGTACCGCCCCCAGCTCGACGCCAGTTGCGCGCGCACCTCGACCGCCGGGTGGTTGGCAAATTGGGCCAGATAGGGGATGGCCGCGTCCACCGGTATGCGTGAAGCCGTCACCACACAGCATTGCGCCACCTCGTCCGTCAGGCCCTCCGGCCCCGGAAGAAGCTCCAGCACCAACGGGCCCACCGCGGCCAGCTCCCGCGCTTGTGGGATGGTCACGGGCGGGACGAACTCCATCGCGTTCCGCGTGACCTCGTCCCGTATCGCCGGGTCCAGATCGGGCGCGTGCTCCAGGCAGGCCATGGCCAGCAGGTTCTGACGGAGCGACGTTCGCGCGTCCCACCGCGTCGCTTCCACCAGCAGCTTGCGCAGCAACTCCGCCCGCTCGCGCGGCCGCGCATGCGCGACCGCCATGCGGATGACGTCCTCCCACTGCGCGTCATGCGCATTGCGGATCAGCAGCCCCACATCCCACGCCTCCACCGCCGCCTTCGCGCCCAGGTAGTCCTGGAAGGTGCGGTGGATGAAGTCCACCGTGCTCACGGACGGCTCGCGCAACAGCCCGCTGCGCAGCAGCAGATGGCGCAGGATGGCGGGGGCGTCGCCCAGGGCCTGGGCGGCGGGGACGGAGGGGAGGGCCTCCTCGATGAGGCGTTCCGCGCGGTCCCGGTCCAGCTCGGCCTCGCCGTTGCGGATCAGGTAGTAGGCGAGCCGCTGGAGAAGCTGGATCTGCGGCTCCTCGTCCAACTGGACGTCGCCCGGCGCGTAGATACGTCGCTCGGTGTCGCGCCGCGTCAACAGCATCGACAGCGCCGCGTCGTACAGCGCCTTGCGGCCCGGTGGCAGATAGCCGCGCCGGGCGCGGTGCAGGGCGCAGATCAGACCGCACATCAGCGGGTTCGTGGCGAGGCGGCTGAGGTCCTGCTTGGTGCGGACGGCGGTGTGCAGGGCCGACTGGTACGCGGCCAGCGTCGCCCGTTCCTCCTCCGTACCGCTGGTCTGGCGCGCCGCCTCGTGCCAGCGGTCGATGAACGCGGCCATGTCGTCGCGGCTCATCGGGGACAGCGTGAACTCGGAGAAGTCCTGCGCCCCCAGCCAGTCGTCGGCCACGGCGGAGGGGCGGGAGGTGACCAGCCACAGATTGTCCGGGTAGGCGATGAGGAGATCGGCCAGCCAGGCCCGGGTGCGCTCGCGGTCGTGCTCGGGGATCTCGTCGATGCCGTCGATCAGCAGCAGCCCGCGGCCCGCGTTCAGGACCCGGTCGGCCCAGCCGGGCGGCTGGGCGCCGTCCAGCGGGTTGTGGACGGAGGCCAGGAACGAGGCCGGGGAGGGCAGGGATTCCTGGCGGGCGATCGTACGCAGCGGCAGGACGAAGGGCACGCGGCCGATGAGCTGCTCCAGGCCGCGCAGCGACTCCTGCCGTGCGGTGCACACGGCGAGCCACTGGACGAGCGTGGTCTTGCCGGAGCCCGCGACCCCGCGCAGCAGCACCCGCTGATGGCCGGAGAGCGCCCGGTCGGCGGGCAGGGCCGCGGGGAGGGCGGCGGGTGACTCACCGGACTCATGGGCCAGCTCACCGCCGAACGCGCCCAGCGGCCGCTCCTCGCCGGAGGAGGAGACCGCCTCCAGGCTGAGATACGCCGCGTCCAGCGGCCACGTGGCCTCCGCGTGGCTGAGGTCGATCCCCACGATGGTCAGCGTGGAGTGCTTGCGGATCATGTATTCGGCGTACCGGCGCTCGAAGCCCGCGTCCTGCGCGGTCTGGGACGGTATGCGCTCGATCAGGATGTCGATCTTGGTGATCAGCTCGCTGAGCCGGCCGCTCTGGTCGACGAGGGTGCGGGGGATGAAGGCCGAGCGCTGGGTGAAGAAGTGCAGGATGTGCAGGCAGGCGGTGTCCAGCAGGCGCTCGTGGAGCAGTGTGCCGCCCTGGCTGAGGTGCTGCGCGCCGCGTCCCCTGCCCCGGGTGCGGGTGGCGTGGGCCAGCTCGTAGGCCAGACCTTGGTGGCCGAGCTGCACCGCCTGGACGTCGTTCATATCGAGATCGCCGAGCGCGTACAGCGTGGTGGCCAACTGCTCGGCCACCAGCTCGTCCTCGTCGGCGGGGCAGGGCCGCTCGCCGGGTCCGGCGTGCCGGGTGGCCTGGGCGACCAGTTCGGCGGCGAGCTTGTCGAGGTCCTTCTCGGTCAGGGTGCGCTTCTCGCCACGGAACGAGACGAGGGAGGAAATGCGGACCGGCTGGTTGACCAGCCCGGCGCCCGGCCCTTCCTTGACGAACAGCTTCTTGATGAGCGGTGCGACGACGCCCGACGCCAGGCGCGCGCCGATGACTGCGGGATCCACGTCCCATTCCCCCCGGTAGTTGTGTGTCCCTGACCGGACAGCGTACAGCGGGGTAAGGACTTTGGTCCCGAATCGGACATCCGAAAGTCCCTGCGAAGGTGACTTCTCGCACAGGCCCTTCGGCATCTACTACGGTAAATAGGGGATCTCGCAGGTCAGAGGTGTGATGGGGGTTTCCGGGAATTTCCCGCGGGAAACGCATCACATAACCAATTCGCTACGGAGTCACTTAGTAGAAGAACGCCTTGGCCTATTCGCGAGAACGGGATAACAAGAGGCGTCCAAAGACGCTTCTGGAGGTACTTCCCATGGCCCCGCGCGCCACAAACCGCCGTTTCTCGCTTACGTCCGTATCCAAGGGGCGCGCCGCTGTGGTCGCCGTCGGCCTGGGCGCCTCGCTGGCGCTGGGCGCCGGAACGGCGTTCGCCGTGGGGGCGGGCGAGGCCCCCGCCGCCCCGTCCGTCAAGCAGGTCGCCGCGAAGGCCCCGGCCAAGGCCCCGGCCAAGAAGAAGGCCCCCGCGAGTGACTGGCAGACCCCGGTCGACAAGTTCTCGATAGGCGCCGCCTTCGGCCTGGCGGGCAACCTGTGGTCGCACAACCACAGCGGTCAGGATTTCGTCGTGCCGACCGGCACCCCGGTGCACGCGGCCCATGACGGTGTCGTCGTCAAGGCGGGCCCGAACGGCGGCGGTGACGGCCCCGCGTACGGCAACGCGATCGTGATCAAGCACGACAACGCGACGTACTCGCAGTACGCCCACCTGTCCCGGATCGATGTGCGGATCGGCCAGACCGTGACCGAGGGCCAGCAGATCGGCCTGTCCGGCAGCACCGGGAACTCGACCGGCCCGCACCTGCACTTCGAGATCCGTACGACGCCGAACTACGGCAGCGCGGTCGAGCCGCTCAAGTTCCTCCGCGACCACGGCGTCCAGGTCTGACGCGACCACGGCGTCCAGGTCTGGCGCCACCACGGCGTCAGGGTCTGACGCGATTCATGCGCTTTATGCGCATATCAGCCATGCGCCGATGACGCATGAGCCTGCTTCACCAGATCGAGGGCGACTTCCAGGACGGCCTTGCGCTTGTCCTCGGCGTTGCCCTCGATCGCCTGAAGCGCGAACATCCGCGCATGCATGCTGAACAGGGCCGTGACGCTCCGGACCTGGTCGACCATGGGCGCCTCCGGGTCCCGGATCAGGGCGGACATGGCGAACATCCGGTTCTTGAAGATCTGGCCGATGCTCAGCTCGCGCACCGTCGCCTGGTTCTCCTGCATGAAGCGCATCAGAGGCTCGCCGATGTCCAGGGCCGCGCTGTAGCGGCGCAGCAGCTCCAGCTTGGTCTCCAGGGTGCGCGGCTGCTGCTCGCCCCAGACGATCAGCTCGTCGAGCGGCCGGCCCAGGTCCTGGAACAGGCTGAGGACGATGTCTTCCTTGGTCTTGAAGTGGTAGTAGAGCGCTGCCTTGGTGACCTCGAGGTGCTCGGCGATCTCGCGCAGTGACGTTTTCTCGTAACCCCGCTCCGCGAAGAGTTCCAGGGCCACGTCCTGGATGCGCTGACGGGTGTCTCCCCGCCGCGGTGTGCTGCCCATGGTGCTCTCCTGTGCTGGTGGTCTGGCTGCCGTCGGCAGGCCGAACGTAACTTACTTGACGCCCGGCTAGTTGGCGCCTTACCGTCTCCACTGTACTGAACTAGCCGGGCGGCAAGTAAGTGGGCGTCAGGGCTCTCATCACCCAGGGGGAGACGGAGAACATGTTCCGGAAACAATCAGACGACGAAGCGCCATCCGCTTCGATACCGGCTCAGGCCCCGGGGACGGCCCCGGCCAAGGCCGAGCCGAAGCAGCGCAGCACCAGTGTGGTGATCTTCGCGCTGATGATCGCGATGCTGCTCGCGATGCTCGACAACATGATCGTGGGCACCGCGATGCCGACCATCGTCGGCGAGCTGGGGGGCCTCGACCACCTCTCCTGGGTGGTGACCGCGTACACCTTGGCCACCGCCGCCTCGACCCCCATCTGGGGCAAGCTCGGCGACATGTACGGCCGTAAGGGCGTCTTCCTCACCTCCATCGCGGTCTTCCTCGGCGGCTCTGCCCTGTCCGGTATGGCACAGAGCATGGGCGAGCTGATCGGCTTCCGGGCCATCCAGGGCCTGGGCGCGGGCGGCCTGATGGTCGGCGTGATGGCGATCATCGGTGACCTGGTGCCGCCCCGGGAGCGTGGCCGCTACCAGGGCATCATGGCCGGTGTGATGGCCGTGGCCATGATCGGTGGCCCGCTGGTCGGCGGTACCCTCACCGACCACCTCGGCTGGCGCTGGATCTTCTACATCAACCTTCCGCTCGGCGCCGTCGCCCTCGCCGCGATCACCGCCGTGCTGCACCTGCCGAAGAAGCGCTCCCAGGGACGGATCGACTACACCGGTGCGGCCCTGCTGACCGTGGGCATCACCGCGCTCGTGCTGATCACCACGTGGGGCGGCAACGAGTACGACTGGGGTTCGGCCCAGATCCTCGGGCTCGGGGCGGTCGGTGTCCTCTCGCTGGTCGCGTTCGTCTTCGTCGAGCAGCGGGTCGCCGAGCCCGTGCTGCCGCTGCACATCTTCCGTAACCCCAACTTCACGCTGGTCACCGCCATCGGCTTCCTCGTCGGCTTCGTGATGTTCGGCTCGACCACCTTCCTGCCGCTCTACCAGCAGACCGTCCAGGGCGCCACGGCCACCAACTCCGGGCTGCTGCTGCTCCCGATGCTGCTGGGCATGCTGGTCGTCTCGCTGGTCGCGGGCCGGGTCACCACCGCGACCGGCAAGTACAAGATCTTCCCGATCATCGGCGGCTTCCTGATCACCACCGGGATGTTCCTGCTGTCCACGATGGACACCGAGACCACCCGCTTCAGCTCCGGCCTCTACATGGCGGTGCTCGGCATGGGCATGGGCTGCCTGATGCAGACGACCATGCTCGTGGCGCAGAACAGCGTCGAGATGAAGGACATGGGCGTCGGCAGCTCCTCCGCCACCCTCTTCCGCACCCTGGGCGGCTCCTTCGGTGTCGCCATCCTCGGCGCCCTGTTCACCAGCCAGGTGCGGGACACCATGGCCGAGCGGGCCGGTGGCAAGGCGGCGGCCGTCACCTCCGGGAGCGCCCAGCTCGACCCGGCCAGCCTCAAGAAGCTGCCCCCGGGCATCCGGGACGCGTACACCCACGCGGTGGCCAGCGGTGCCCACCAGGTGTTCCTGTGGGGCGCGCTGATCAGCATCATCGGCTTCCTCGCGGCCTGGTTCGTCAAGGAGGTCCCGCTGCGCGGGGGCCCCGCCAAGTCCGCCGACGGCGACGAGGCCACGGCGCAGGCGGCACCGGTCGCCGAGACCGTCTGATCGCTTCCGCTCGACGGCCTCCCTGTCAGTGGGGCATGACAGCATCGGCCCCATGGTGACCTCGCCGGACGAGGCGCGGCTGGCGCATCTGCGCCGGCTGCGCCTCGCGAAGGACGTGATGGACCGCGACTGGGCCGAGCCGCTCGACCTGGACGCGGTCGCCGCGCATGCCGGCTATTCGCGCTATCACTTCATCCGCGCCTTCAAGGGCGCCTACGGATCCACGCCCGGTCAGTATCTGACCCGGCGCCGCATCGAGCGGGCCGAGGAGCTGCTGCGCTCGGCCAATCTCTCGGTCACCGAGATCTGCTCGCTCGTCGGCTTCAGCAGCCTCGGCACCTTCTCGACGAGCTTCAAGAAGCAGACCGGGCTCACCCCCACCGCCTATCGGGACCGATACGTCGGCCGGGCCGCGGGGGTCATACCGGGGTGTTACGCCATGCTGTGGTACGGCGGGCGCGACGCACCTGCCCACATGGACGCACCCGCCCACATGAGTGGGCCCGAGGACAGCAATTCTTGAGAAGCGGGCCCGACCCCCTGCTGCCTACGGTGGCGATGTCGCGACGACGCGCGATCCATCCCGAAACCTCCGGAGGCAGCAATGATCAAGGGGATGTCCATCGTCACCGTCTGGGTCCTCGACCAGGACCGGGCCAAGGAGTTCTACACTGAGAAGCTGGGCCTCGAGGTCCGCACCGATATGAGCATCGGCGGGGAGGGCGAGGGCGGCGGTATGCGCTGGCTGACGGTCGGCGCCAAGGACCAGCCGGATGTGCAGCTCACCCTGATGGTGCCCAGCTCGCCGGGGCTCGACCCGGAGTCCGCCGAGGCCCTGCGGACGCTGGTCGCCAAGGGCGTGCTCGGCGCCGGGGTGTTCACCACCGATGACATTCACCGGGACTACGAGGCGCTCAAGGCCAAGGGCGTGGAGTTCGTCCAGGAGCCCCAGGAGCGTCCGTACGGCATCGAGGCGCTCTTCCGCGACGACTCCGGCAACTGGTTCTCGTTCACCCAGCCCCGCGAGGAGATGGACTTCAGCAAGCCCTGGGACGGCTGCGTCTCGGACTGAGCGGTCGGTCCGGCACCACGCCGAGTGCTCAGTCCGGCACCTCGATGATCGGGAAGCTGCCGGTGTTGGTGGGCGCGGACTCCGGCAGCCAGAGCACGGCGACCGCGCCCCGGCACTCGCCGTCCGTGCCGTGCGTGCCATCCATTTCGTCCGTCCCGTCCGTCTCGTCCGGCCCGTCCAGCACCGGATCGGCGTTGCGGAACGTCAGCCGGGCGCCCAGCACCCGCGCCTGGCCCGCGGCTATCGTCAGCCCCAGGCCGTGCCCGGTGCCCGCGCGGTCCTTGCTGCCGGTGCGGAACCGGCTCGGCCCGTCCTTCAGCAGCTCCTCGGGGAAACCGGGGCCGTGGTCGCGGACGCGCAGCACCCGTCCCTCGACCGTGACCTCGAAGGGCGGCTTGCCGTGCCGGGCGGCGTTGGCGAGCAGATTGCCCATGATCCGCTCCAGCCGCCGGGGGTCGGTGGAGACATGGGCGTCACGCGTCACATTGATCACCGCGTCGGGGTGCACCGCCCGGACCCGGCGGGCGATGAACTCGGCCACGGCTATCTCCTGGAGCTCCGCGCGCTCCGCGAAGCCGTCCAGCCGTGCGACCTCCAGGACGTCCTCGACCAGGGTGCGCATCGCCTGCGCCCGGTCCCGTACCAGCTCGGTGGGGCGGCCGGGCGGCAGCAACTCGGCGGCCGTGAGCAGCCCGGTGACCGGGGTGCGCAGCTCATGCGCGATATCGGCGGTGACCCGGCGCTCCGCCTCCAGCCGCTGCTGGAGCGCCTCGGCCATGCCGTCGACCGCGCGCGCCAGATCGTCGGTCTCATCGCGGACCCGGCCGCCGATCGCCTCGCGCACCCGGACCTCGGAGTCGCCCTCGGCCAGCTTGCGGGCGGCGGTGGCCGCCTTGCGCAGCCGCCGGGAGAGCTGATCGCCGATGAGCACACCGAGCGCGATACCGCCCATCACCACCGCCACCGAGCCGATCAGCAGCACCCGGTCGAGGTCCTTGAGGACGGCGAAGCGGTCCTGGAACTGGGTGTGGACGGACAGCACCTTGCCGTTCCGCAGCGGCACCGAGGCCCACACCTCGGGGGTGCCGGCGCCGGAGTCCTCCAGATAGGTGGCGCGCTGGCCGCGCCACGCCTCCTTCTTGAGCTGATCGGGCAGCTTGGGGTCGTCCAGCTTGGCGCCGAAGCCCAGCACCCGGGACTGTTCGTACCACCGCTGGGCGACCTTCACCCGCTCGTCCATCACGGTGCGGCTGTTGTCGAGCATCGAGACGCGGGCCGCGTTGTGGACGACGAGGCTCAGCACCACCGCGACGAGCGTGCTCACCGCCGCGATGGCGAGGCTGACCTTCCATCGCAGGCCACTGCGGAGTGCGAATCGCCCCAACGCCGGTCAGCCCTTGAGCTTGTAGCCGAAGCCGCGGACCGTCTCGATCCGGTCCTGGCCTATCTTGCCGCGCAGCCGCTGCACATGGACGTCCACGACCCGGGTGTCCCCGCCCCAGCCGTACTCCCAGACCCGCTCCAGCAGCCGGTCACGGGAGAGGACGGTGCCGGGCGCGGCGGAGAACTCCAGCAGCAGCCGCATCTCGGTCGGGGTGAGCGCGACCTGCCGGCCGCCCTTGCGGACCTCCATGCCCTCGGGGTCGACCTCCAGATCGCCGAAGCACAGCACCCCGCCGTCGGGCTCCTCGGGGGCGGGCTCCGCGCCCCGCCCGCCGGGGCCGCTCGCATGGCCGAAGCGGCGCAGCACGGCCCGGATGCGGGCGACCAGCACGGCGCCGTCGAAGGGCTTGGTCACATAGTCGTCGGCGCCGGCTTCGAGGCCGAGCACCACATCGATCGAGTCGGCGCGCGCGGAGAGCATGATCACGGGCACGGTGGACTCATCGCGGATCCGGCGGCACAGGCTGACCCCGTCCAGGCCCGGAACCATCACATCGAGCAGCGCGATATCGGGGCGGTCGGCGCGGAAGCGCTCGAGGCCGGTCAACCCGTCGGGTGCGGCCGTCACGAGAAAGCCATCGCGCTCCAGGGCGAGCTGCGTGGCTTCACGGATGACATCGTCGTCCTCGACGAAGAGCACATGGGTTTCGGCCACAGCCTCGGTTCAGCCTTCCGTTCAGTCGTCGGCGCGCATGGACGGCGCCGGGGTCGCCTCGTCCGTGGGCACATTCTTGCTGTAGTCGGTGCGCTTGCGGGAGAGCACGTCGAACGTCTTGTCCGCCTCGGTCCAGTGGTAGGTGATCACGGCCTCGCTCGAAGGGCAGCAGACCGAGTCGCCGGAGGTGTAGGCGAGCTTGGTCACCCGCAGCTCGTCCTTGGTGATGTCGGCGTAGACGGGCGGCTGCTCGTCGCTGAACACGTTCTCGTACCGGTCGCCCGCCTTGCGGTACACATACGAGCCGATGCCGAAGCCATCGCCGCAGCTCATCACGTTGATCACCAGGTCGGAGGCGCCGGAGCCGGTCAGCTTGCCATACGTCACGTCCACCGGGTAGCCCTCGATCTGCTGCTTGCCCTCGGGCTGCTTGCCCTTGGGGCAGGGCTTGAGGTTCGCCTTCAGATCGTCGCTGACGTTCGGATCCGTCTTGACCAGCCTGATCGCGTCGACCTTCTGCCCGGCCGGTGACGGCCGGCCCGTGGCGTGGCCACTCGCGTACGAGCCCGGGTCCGCGGCGGCCCACTCGGTGCGCGCCGGTCCCTCCTTGCGCACCCCTTCGCTCGCGGCGCCGCATCCCGCCAGCATCCAGCCGCCGGCGACCGCGAGGCCCACGACCGCTCCGCCGGTGATGATGACTGTCCTGCTGGGAGAGGCCCTGGTCAGGCCGCGCACCGATCCTGCCCCCGCTCCTGGCGGCCACGCCGGACCCGACCCGTGTGCTGCCGGACGTTCCCGGTCCGCTTGCTTTCCTCGTCCTGGCGACCGAGCGCGCGGGCGTCCAGATCGCGGCTCTCCAGCTCCTGCCGCAGCCGGGCCAGCGCCCGGTGCAGCGTGCTCTTGACCGTTCCGGTCGACATTCCGAGCGCCTCCGCGGTCTCTTCGGTCGTCATCTGCTCCCAGTGTCGCAGCACCACGACACTGCGCTGCTTGGGAGCCAGCACCGAGAGGATGTCCATCAGCAGAGCGCGGTCCGCGTGCTGCTCGGTGCTGTCCTCGACACTCGCCTCGGGAAGCTGCTCGGTGGGCACCTCGTCCAGCTTGCGGGCGCGCCACCACTCGGTACGGGTGTTGATCATCACGCGCCGGAGATAGGCATCGGCGAGCGATTTGTCCGCTATGCCGTCCCAGCGGCCGTAGGTGCGCACCAAGGCGGTCTGGAGCAGGTCCTGTGCCTCGACCGGGTCCGGGATCAGCCGACGGGCGCTGCGCAGCAGCGCGTCCTGCCGGTTCCGCACGTACTCCTCAAAGTCCAGAACATTGCTGCCCATGATGCAGCCTCCATCCGCCTCTTTAAGGCTCGGTTCGCCTCCGGGGCGCTTTAGCCGCTGTCGACGGTCGACCGTGCTCGGCCGCTCGTTCCTCGCGGCCTGCGCGCGCTCTCCCTTACGACAGCGACGCGCCCCTTTGGCTCACTCGCCGCCTGTCTTCCCCGCCGTTGATGCCGCCCTGTCGGTCGGCGCGAGAAGGACGCTACGGAGGCGCTGTTGCGGCGCCATGCGCATCCGGGCCTCGGTGGATGCACAGCTATCCATAGGTTGTGTAACAACGGAACCCGGTTCGACCGAGTGTCAGAACCGGGTCCTGGGACTGTCACAGGTCTGTCACAGACAGGGCCGTGACGAGGATTTTCCTCAGGTCGGCGGCAGTCGTTCCTCAGGTCAGCGGCAGTCGGTAGAGGCCGCCCGAGAGCGGTTCCACCAGCCCGTCGGAGACCAGCCCGTCGAGCGCGCGGGCGCGCTGCACCGGCTCGTCCCACACCTGGTCCAGCGTCGCCTGCGGGACCGGCGTTACCGTCGCCCGCAACACCGCGAGCAGCTTGCCGCGCACCTGGCGGTCCGTACCGGCGTAGGTCTGGCCGCGCCGCGGCGGTCCGTCGTGCTCCGGGGAACCGGCCTGGCGCCAGGCGCAGAGCGCGGCGATCGGGCAGCGGGCGCAGTCGGGGGTGCGGGCCGTGCAGACCAGCGCGCCCAGCTCCATCGTGGCGGCCGCCCAGCGCGCCGCGGTCGGCTCGTCGCCGGGGAGCAGGGTGCGGGCCAGCTTGCGCTCGGCGGCGGTGGTGGCGTTCGGCGGGTACTGCGCACCGCCGACCGCGCGCGCGAACACCCGGCGGACATTGGTGTCCAGGACCGGATGGCGCTGGCCGTACGCGAACGAGGCCACGGCCGCCGCCGTGTACTCACCCACCCCCGGCAGCGCCAGCAACTGGGCGTGGTCGCGCGGTACGTCACCGCCGTGCCGCTCCCTTATGGCGGCCGCGGCGCCGTGCAGCCGCAGCGCCCGGCGCGGATAGCCGAGCCGGCCCCAGGCGCGGACCGCCTCACCGGGCGGTTCCGCGGCCAGGTCGGCCGGGCGCGGCCAGCGGGCGAGCCACTGCTCGTACACCGGCAGCACCCGGTTCACCGGGGTCTGCTGGAGCATGAACTCGCTCACCATCACGCCCCAGGCACCGGCCTCGGGGCGACGCCAGGGGAGGTCGCGCGCGTGCGCGTCGAACCAGTCGATGACGGGCCGGTGCAGGACGGCTCCGTCGGGGTCGGGGGATGCGGCGGCCGGGACGGCGGAAGCGGAAATGGCAGTCATCGCTCTCGATCCTGGCACGACGCGACGGTTTGCGGGCGCGCTGGGCGCGGGCGTTCGGGTCGAGCCGCGCCAGTCGTTGCCAAATCGTGCAATACGGGCGTCCGTGCGGGAACGGATGGCCGCCTTCCGCGCCCGGGTGCGGTCTTTCCGCCCCCGCGGGGTGGCCGCAGGGCGAGTCGGGGGCGTCCGGGGGCCGTTTTGGGGGCGTCTTGGGGTGACTCGTGGCGGCCTGGTGGCGGACTTATGGCGGTCTCATGTGCGGGATCCGGTCGGATCATGAGAAAAGAAGGGAACGGGGCGGGGGTTATTGGCTGGTAGAGCTCCCGATCTCTCGTAGAGTTTCCGCGTGGGATCTCTGCGCAATCCGATCGGGCCGCTTCCCTCCTCCATTTACTGGCGGCGGAGGATCGTTGGGCTGGCCCTGTTCGTCGTCATCGTGCTCCTGGTCATCTGGGCCTTCGGCTGGGGTGGTTCGGGCGGTGGCGGAAGTGACGAGGGCAAGGGAGCGGGCGGCGGAGGACCCGCGAGCACGATCACCCCGGGGCCCTCCTCATCCGGGCCGGTGAACAGCGAACGGCCGGGCGGGCGCGACGAGTCGGACAACGGCGGCTCGGGCTCCGGCGGCAGCGGCGGTGGCGGCTCGGACGACGGCGGTACGGACGCGGGCGGCGATGGCGGGGGCGGCGATGGCTCCGGCGGCGCGGGCTCCTCGGGCGGTGGCGCGGGCGGTGGCATCGGCACCGGGACCGGGCAGGGCCTGCCCGCCGGGTCGAGCCTGCCCGACTGCCGCACCGGCGACGCGGAGTTGACGGTTCGCAGCATCAAGGACTCCAAGGTCAAGAACACCTGGGCGCCGGGGGAGAAGCCCACCTTCGAGATCGTCGTGAAGAACACCAAGTCGAGCTCCTGCAAGGTCGACTTCGGTCGCGCGGCGGCCTCGCTGACCATCACGGACACCAAGAACGCCCACGTCTGGGCCTCCGACGACTGCCCGGAGGGCAGCGCCGGCGCACTGGTCGAGGTGAAGGGCTCCGGCCAGACCAAGCGCACCGTGGAGTGGGACCGCAAGCGCAGCGCCGAGCACTGCGCCACCCCGTCGGGCAGCGCGTCGGCCAAGCCCGGCACCTATCTGGTCGAGGTGAAGGTGGACGGCCTCGGCACGGCCAAGGTGTCGTTCGTCCTCGAAAAGGACTGACAGTGAGGATGTGACGTGGCTTCTCCGACGGGTCTGACTCACGGACTGACCGACGTCTCGACTGTCTTGTACTGGATTTGTCGATCCGCTCGGAGGAGCCGCCTCGCACGCGACCGGACGGGCGTCCGTGACCTCATAGGAGCTTGGTCAAGAAGCCCCGCCACTGTCCTGTCCGCCCGCCCGGCCGGCGCGTGCCGCCCCACC
>NZ_JAHLEM010000053.1 GCF_018883605.1 Streptomyces niphimycinicus
CGTCCGCCCCGGCCGGAGCCCCGGCGGACGCCCCCGAGGCCGCTGACGCCCCCGCCGAGCCCCTTACCGACCCCGGTTCCGCCCCGGCCGCCCCGGCCGCCGACGAGCAGCCGAGCCACAGCGAGCATCCGCTCGCCTCCTACGTGCTGCGCGTCAACGGCGCCGACCGTCCCGTCACCGACGTCTGGATCGGCGAGTCGCTGCTCTACGTCCTGCGCGAGCGCCTCGGCCTCGCCGGGGCCAAGGACGGCTGCTCACAGGGCGAGTGCGGGGCCTGCTCGGTGCAGGTCGACGGGCGGCTCGTGGCCTCCTGCCTGGTGCTCGCCGCCACCGCCGCGGGCAGCGAGGTCCGCACCGTCGAGGGCCTGGCCACCGGCGGCCGGCCCTCCGACGTCCAGCGGGCGCTGGCCGAGTGCGGGGCCGTGCAGTGCGGCTTCTGCGTGCCCGGGCTCGCGATGACCATGCATGACCTCCTCGAGGGCAACCACGCCCCCACCGACCAGGAGACCCGCCAGGCGATCTCCGGCAACCTCTGCCGCTGCTCCGGCTATCGCGGGATCCTCGACGCCGTACGCGAGGTCGTCGCGGGCCGCGAGGCCGCCGACGAGGCGGCGCAGGCGGAGCCGGACGGCGGAGCCGACGCCCACCAGGACCCGGCCCGTATCCCGCACCAGACGGGACCGCACGGCATCACCGGCAACGGGAGCGTCAACGGAAGCGGTAGCGGCAGCGGAAGGGCATCGGCATGACCGGAATCGCGGACGGCGGGGGCGCCGTCACCGTCACCCCCGCCGCCGGAACGCCCATCCAGCCCCCGTCCACCATGGGCCTCGGGGTGTCCCTGCCGCCCGCCGACTCGGCGGCCAAGACCTCGGGCACCTTCCCGTACGCGGCCGACCTGTGGGCCGAGGGGCTGCTGTGGGCCGCCGTGCTGCGCTCCCCGCACCCGCACGCCCGCATCGTCTCCATCGACACCACGCAGGCCGACGCGATGCCCGGCGTACGGGCCGTGGTGACCCACGCCGACGTGCCCGGCGACGCCTCCCACGGCCGCCGGGTCGCCGACCGTCCGGTCTTCGCCAAGGAGCTGGTCCGCCACCACGGCGAGCCCATCGCCGCGGTCGCCGCCGACCACCCCGACACGGCCCGGCTGGCGGCCGCCGCCATCGCCGTCGAGTACGAGGTGCTGGAGCCGGTCACCGACCCCGAGCAGGCGTTCTCCGCCGAGCCGCTGCACCCCGACGGCAATCTGGTCCGCCATATCCCGCTGTCCTTCGGCGACCCGGACGTGGTCGGCGAGGTCATCGCCGAGGGGCTGTACCGCATCGGCCGTCAGGACCCGGCGCCCATCGGCGCCGAGGCGGGCCTCGCCGTGCCGCGCCCCGACGGCGGGGTGGAGATCTACACCGCCTCCACCGATCCGCACGCCGACCGCGACCTGGCCGCCGCCTGCTTCGGTCTTGAGCCGGAACGGGTGAAGGTCGTCGTCACCGGCGTCCCCGGTGCCATGGGCGAGCGCGAGGACCCGGGGATGCAGTTGCCGCTCGGGCTGCTGGCGCTGCGCACCGGCCATCCGGTGAAGCTGGCCGCCACCCGTGAGGAGTCCTTCCTCGGCCACGCCCACCGCCACCCCACCCTGCTGCGCTACCGCCACCACGCGGACTCCCAGGGCAAGCTGGTCAAGGTCGAGGCGCAGATCCTGCTGGACGCCGGGGCCTACGCCGACTCCTCGGGCGACACCCTGGCCGCCGCCGTCTCCTTCGCCTGCGGCCCCTACGTGGTCCCGCACGCCTTCATCGAGGGCTGGGCGGTGCGCACCAACAACCCGCCCTCCGGCCATGTGCGCGGCGAGGGCGCGATGCAGGTGTGCGCGGCGTACGAGGGCCAGATGGACAAGCTGGCGGCCAAGCTGGGCATCGACCCCCTCGAGATCCGGATGCGCAATGTGATGGCCACCGGCGATCTGCTGCCCACCGGACAGACGGTCACCTGCCCGGCCCCGGTCGCCGAACTGCTGCAAGCCGTAAGGGACGCACCACTGCCCGCCCTCCCCAAGGACGACCCCGAGGAGGAGTGGCTGCTGCCGGGCGGCCTGGAGGGCGCGGGCGACCCGGCCGCCGTGCGGCGCGGGGTCGGCTACGCCCTGGGCATGGTCCATATGCTCGGCGCCGAGGGGGCCGACGAGGTCTCCACCGCCACCGTCAAGGTCACCGGCCCGGTGGCCACCGTGATCTGCGCGGCCGTCGACACCGGCCAGGGCTTCGCCACCCTGGCCCGCCAGATCGTCCAGGACGTCCTCGGTATCGAGGAGGTCCATATCGCGCCCATCGACACCGATCAGCCCCCGGCCGGGCCCGCCTCGCGCGGCCGCCACACCTGGGTCTCCGGCGGTGCGGTCGAGCGGGCCGCGAAGATGGTCCGCACCCAGCTTCTCCAGCCCCTCGCGCATACCTTCGGCATGTCGACCGAGCTGCTCAGCATCGCCGACGGCAAGATCACCTCGTATGACGGGGTGCTCAGCACCACCGTCGAGGAGGCCCTGGAGGGCAAGGAGCTGTGGGCCACCGCGCAGTGCCGTCCGCATCCCACCGAGCCGCTGGACGAGACCGGGCAGGGTGACGCCTTCGTCGGGCTCGCCTACTGCGCGGTGCGCGCCGTGGTGGACGTCGACATCGAGATCGGCGCGGTAAGGGTCGTCGACATGACGGTGGCGCAGGACGTGGGCCGGATCCTCAACCCGCGGCAACTGAGGGCCCGTATCGAGGCGGGCGTCGCCCAGGGCATCGGCGCGGCCCTCACCGAGAACCTGCGCACCTCGCGCGGTGTGGTCCGGCACCCGGACCTGACCGGCTACGCCCTGCCGACCGCCCTGGACGTCCCGGACATCCGCATCGTCAAGCTGATCGAGGAGCGGGACGTGGTGGCCCCCTTCGGCGCCAAGCCGGTCAGCGCGGTGCCGGTGGTCACCTCCCCGGCGGCGGTGGCGGCGGCGGTCCGCGCGGCCACCGGGCGTCCGGTCAACCGCCTCCCGATCCGCCCCCAGGCGGCGGTCGTCAACCGGGGCTGAGCGCTCCGCGGCGCCCGCGGAAGAGGCCGCGGGCGGGCCCGCCGCCCGTGCCTCGCCGCCCGCGGCGCGGGACGTAGCGAGACGTGTCGCGGGACGTAGCGAGACGTGTCGTCGCGGAATTGTCCGAGATGTGTAACAGAGGGATCCCTTCCCGCCTCAACTCCATCCTCATGGTTGCGAAAGCGACACAGGAGACATGGGGAGCGAGGCGGACATGGCGCGGCACCGGAGCATGGGGGCGAACGGCCGGATACTGGTGGCGGCGTGCGGTGTGATGGGGGTGGCCGCCCTGGCCGCCGTGTGGACCGCCCAGGCCGGAACCGCCGAGGCGGACCCGGGTGCGTCACCGGCGCCGAAGCCGACGCCGATCGTCGGTCAGACCTCCAAGCCGGACCCTGAACTGCCCGCTCCCGTGGTCAACATGGACATAGCCCACGGCTCCGACAAGGGCGCCAAGGGCGTCAACATCACGATCGACGACGGTCCTGATCCGACCTGGACCCCGCAGGTCCTCCAGGTGCTCGAGGCCAACGGCGTCAAGGCCACCTTCTGCATGGTCGGCCCGCAGGCCCAGGCCCATCCGGACCTGGTCAAGGACGTGGTCGCGGACGGGCACCGGCTGTGCGACCACTCCATGTCGCACGACACGACGATGGACACCAAGTCATCCGCCTACCAGTCCCGGGAGATCCTGGACGCCCAGCGAATGATCACCAAGGCGTCAGGGGGCGTCAAACCGCTCTACTACCGTGCCCCGGGCGGTGCGTTCACCCCGTACAGCCGTCAGATCGCCGCCTCGCAGGGCATGCGGCCGCTGGGCTGGAACGTGGACTCCAAGGACTTCAAGCAGCCGGGGGTCGCGGCCATGGTCAACACCGTCAAGAACGAGATCTCCAACGGCCCCACCGTGCTCTTCCACGACGCGGGCGGCGACCGCGGCCAGACGGTCGAGGCACTGCGCCAGGTCCTGCCGTGGCTGAAGCAGCAGGGATACAGCTTCGGCTTCCCGGTGCGCTGACGGCCGTTCCCGCGGCCCGCACCGCTGGGCCGGTGCTGTGTCCGTCCCCGGCGGGCGGATGGCGCCCACCGGCGACGGACAGCGGCCTCAGGCCGGCGGCGGACCCGTCAGGGCGGGCTCGTGCTCGCCCTCGCGGGCCGTGAACGGGCACTGCCATTCCGCGGGCTTCGGGCGGCCGGAGTAGCGGCGGGCCTCGGAGAGCTCCTCGTACTCGAGCAGGTTGGGGTTGATATCGCCCTGGAGCTGGATGTCCTGCTTGCGGATCTTCTCGGCGAGCCGGTCCCACATCTTGGCGCCCTTGATGCGGTCGAACTGCTCATGCGAGTTGAAGGCCAGCATCGGGAAGGGAGGACGGCGGCCCCAGCGGCGGTGGGTCTCGTGCAGGCCGATGACGAAGAAGCGGTGACCGGCGACGCTGTAGGCGAAATCCCTGGCCTGCGGATCGGACGAACAGCCCTCGGCCCAGCGATAGGACCGGGAGTCCTGTTCGTGGAGAAGCTGGAGCTGTTCCCACAGCAGCTCCTCGAACCGCAGTTCATCCACCCCGCGAGGTTGCTCGAAGGTCGCGATGAAGCTCGTGAACGACCGGTGGCTCCAGTCGGCCGAGTCCACGAAATCCGCGAGATCGAGTGCCATCAGCCGGGCCGAATGGTCGGATCCCATCAGGTCGTAGTGCCGATGGGTGATGCCACCCTTGCGCCAGGCGGACCGTCCGGCCAGGCAGGCGAATCGTTCCCCCAGAATGAACCGCTCGACCTCGTCCGTCGCGTCCACTGTCATGGCCAGCCTTCCTTCCAACTACGTGCCTCCTCGCCGGGAGCTCATCTCCTTCTCCACATGAAGGCGCCCACCCTGCTCACCTGCGCAGGAGCGCAGGAGAACGAGATGGGGCGCCTGGCTGAATTGTGATCGGCGAGGACCCGATCGGCGAAATCCGGCCGCCGGCCGCCGTCCCGGAGGCGGGGGCGCGCCTTCTCGACCAGCGAAGTGTTCCCCGGGCCGGGCCGCCTCCGAGGGAGCGGCCCGGCCCCTGAGCCCCGGCCCATCAGCTCCGGGCGCGGTCCAGCGCCGCCGCCACCACCGGGCCGATCCGGGCCAGGGACTCCTCCCGCATCATCCGGTAGTGGTGGTCGGGGACGCCGTGCACCGTAAGGGCGCCGTCCACGAAGGAGAGCCAGGCGTCCGCCACATGCAGGGGATCGCGCCGGTAGCCGGGGATCTCCTCCATGGCCCGAAACACCAGCATGTCGCCCTGGAACCGGTCGGGCGCGAACTTCCGCATCAGCTCCTGGTCATTGAGCAGGATGTCGAGCAGCGGGAAGCCGGCCTCGCCCTCCAGCAGCCGGGCGGGCAGCCCGGTCTCCCGGCAGAGGTCGGCCACCAGGTCGGCGGTGCCGTCCGCCCCGTCGGGGTGTGCCTCCAGCCAGCCCGGCGCGAAGATGTCGCCGCCCCCGATGTCGTCGAGCAGCACCCCCAGCCACTGACGCTTGCCGAGCTCCGGTGCCTCGGGCAGCGCCTGGGCGTTGTCGGGGTAGGCGTCGATCACGGCCAGCACGGCGACCTCCTCGCCGTCGGCCTGTAGCCGGGTGGCCATGGCGTGTGCGATCAGCCCGCCGAAGGACCAGCCGAGCAGATGGTACGGACCGGTCGGCTGGACGGTCCGGATCTGCCGCAGATAGTCGGTGGCCATCTCCTCGACGCTCGCCGGGAGGATGTCCGGTTCGGTCAGCCCGCGCGCCTGGAGGGCGTACACCGGCTGGTCCGGGGCGAGATGGCGGAGCAGCCCGGTGTACGACCAGCCGAGGCCCCCGCCGGGGTGGACGCAGAACAGCGGCGGTCGCCGCCCCTCGCCGCGCAGCGGCAGCAGGATGTCCAGCGGCTGCTGCCGCTGCGCCTCGGCCGGTCCCGCGGCGTCCAGGCGGGCCACCAGCCGGGCGACGGTGGGCGCCTCGAAGAGGTCGCGCATCGACAGCTCGGTGGCCAGCGCGGCGCGGGCCTGGCTGGCCAGTTTGGAGGCGAGCAGCGAATGGCCGCCGAGCAGGAAGAAGTCGTCGTCGATGGTGACGCCGTCGACCCCCAGGACCTCGCCGAAGAGCGCGCACAGCGTCTCCTCGCGCGGGGTGCGGGGCGCCCGTCCGCCCGTGGCCGCCTCGAAGGAGGGCGCGGGCAGCGCGGCCCGGTCCAGCTTGCCGTTGGCGTCCAGGGGGAGGGCGCCGAGCACCACGACCGCGCTGGGCACCAGGTGCTCGGGCAGCGTCTCGCCCAGCGCCTCGCGGGCCGCGGCGGCGTCCGGCGGGGTGTCCCCGGCGGCCGTCACATAGGCGACCAGCCGCTGGTCGCCGGGCCGGTCGGTGCGGATCGCCGCGGCGGCCTCGGCGACCTGGGGGAGCGTCCGCAGCGCCGCCTCCACCTCGCCCAGCTCGATACGGAAACCGCGCAACTGGACCTGGCCGTCGGTGCGGCCCACGTACTCGACGTCGCCGTCCGGCAGCCGGCGGGCCAGATCGCCGGTGCGGTACATCCGGGTGCCGGGCGGGCCGTAGGGGTCGGCGACGAACCGCTCGGCGGTCAGGGCCCGGCGGCCCAGATAGCCGCGGGCCAACTGCGCCCCGGACACGTACAGCTCGCCGGTGACCCCGGCCGGGCACGGCTTCAGGGCGGTGTCGAGGACGTACATCCGGGTGTTCCACACCGGCCGGCCGATCGGCACCGGCCCCTCGCCGCCGGGCGCGGAGGGGTGGTGGGCGATCTGGATGGTGGTCTCGGTGGGCCCGTAGAGGTTGTTCAGCGGCACGCCGGGGAACCGCTCGTGGAACCGCTCGGCGGTCTCGCGCGGCAGCGCCTCACCGCCGCTGGAGGCCCGTCGCAGGACGCCCGCGCAGGCGTCGGCGGCGGCCGGGTCGGCGAGGAACGCCTGGAGCATCGACGGCACGAACTGGAGCGCGGTGATGCCCTGTTCGCGCACCGTGCGCGCCAGATACGCCGGGTCCTTGTGGCCGCCGGGCCTGGCGACCACCAGGGTCGCGCCGCTGAGCAGCGGCCAGAAGAACTCGCAGACCGAGGCGTCGAACCCGGCCGGGGTCTTCTGGAGCATCCGGTCCCCGGGGGCGAGGCGGTAGGCGTCCTGCATCCACTCCAGGCAGTTGGCGACGGCCCGGTGGGGCACCAGGACGCCCTTGGGGCGGCCGGTGGAGCCCGAGGTGTAGATGATGTACGCGGGGTGCTCGGGGTCGATCGCCACCGCCGGAGCGGACACGTTCGCCGCGCCCTCGGTGCCGGTGATGTCCACGACGTCCAGCAGCAGCTTCCCCACACCGTGGCGCGCGGGCAGCGCCCCGGCGCTGTCGGAGCGGGTGACCACGAGGGCCGGGTCCGCGTCGTCGAGCATGTACGCCAGCCGCTCGGCCGGGTAGTCCAGGTCCAGGGGCAGATACGCGGCCCCCGTCTTCAGTACCGCGATCAGCGCGATGACCAGGTCGGCCGAGCGGGGCAGGGCCACGCCGACAGTGCGCTCGGGCCCGGCGCCGCGCGCCATGAGCACCCGGGCCAGCCGGTTCGCCGCCCGGTCCAGCTCGGCGTAGCTGAGCCCGGTGTCATCCACGGTGTCGGCGCGGACCAGGGCCTGGGCGTCGGGGGTCCGGGCGGCCTGGGCCGCCAGCAGTTCCGGGAGGAGGGCGCCGGAGGTCGGATGCGCCGTCTCGCCCGGTGCGTCCAGGACCCGCTCGCGCTCCTCGGCGGACAGCAGCTCCAGGGAGCCGACGGTGCGCTGGAGGTCGGAGATGTCGGAGAGGGAGCGCAGCAGGCCGAGATAGCGCTCCCGGTGGGCGATGAGGGCGTCCTCGGTGTAGAGGTTGGAATTGGCGTTGAGGTCGATGCGGATACCGGTGCCGTCGGACCGGTCGTATCCCATGATCGAGAGGTCCTCGACGGTTCCGTTGGAGAGGTTGTGGCCCTTGACCCGGTGACCGGCGAAGTGGAAGTCGTAGTCGTACGTCATGATGTTGACGTGCGGGCCGAGCAATCCGTTTCCGCCGTCCGGAAGTCGCAGATCCCGGGCCAGGTCGATACGGCGGTAACGCTGATGCCGCAGGGCCTGCCTGACTTCCCGTGAGATCTGCCGTACCAGCTCCCGTATTCGCATATCGGCACGCACCTGGATGCGCAGCGGCACCACATTGGCGAACATCCCCGGAATGGCACGGGCGGTGGCATCGGTACGGCCCGAGACCGGCAGCGTCAGAATGATGTCCGATTTACCGGTCAATCGATGCAGATAAAGGGAGGTCGCCGCGATGATCATAGCCGACCAGTGGGTGGCGTATTTACGCGCGGCGGCCCGCAGCTCGACCGCTTCCTCCTCGGTCAGGTAGGCGGTCTGCCGGAGGACGGTGGACAGTTCCCTGGTGGGGTGGGTGGAAAGCCGCGCGGGGCGCGGGGAATCGCCGACGTGTTCCAGCCAGTACGCGCGGTCTTTGGCGAAATCCGGCGAGGCCCGGTATTCCGCGTCCTGGTCCACCATCGCCTGGAGCGAGCCGAAGACCGTTTCTCCCTCGGCCACTTCCCCTTCGGCCGCTTCCCCCTCGGCCGGTTCGGTCCCAGCCATGAGCGCGGTGTACACCTCGGCGGTCCGCCGGCCCAGCAGGGCGGCCGATCCGGCGTCCGAGACGATGTGGTGGGTGCCCTGGTACCAGAGGAAGCACTCGGGCTCGACCTTCAGCAGGGCGAAGGAGAACGCCGGGTAGTCGCCCAGCTTGAGCGCCCCCGTGGCCAGGTCGTTCTTCATCCACCGCTCGGCCGCGGCCCAGGGGTCGGCCTCGCGGGTGAGATCCAGCTTGGGCAGCTCCCAGTCGGTCACCGGGTCCAGGATCTGCCAGGGCTCCCCGTCGTCCTCGCCGACCCGCACGTTGTAGGGCTCGGCCTCCGCCACGGCCCGGCGCAGCGCCCGTTCGAATATCTCGGTGTCTATCGGTCCTTGTATCTCCAGGTACTCGCCGACCCTGAAGGTGGTGCTCTCCGGCGGCTCCAGCTTCTCAATGAACCAGATCTCACTCTGGCCGGTCGAGAGCGGCAGTCGGGCGGCCGGTGCGGCGGGCTGCACATTTCCCCCATTGAGGATGGAACCACGGTCGAAAAAGGTGCCTGTCGACCGGGAGTCGTTTTCCACGCGGCCGCAGGCACCACACTGACCCTATGAGACGGAATTGCACTCAGTGAGGGGGTCAGGAGACCGTTCGGTGGCGAGAGTGTGAAAATCGCCGAAGCCCTGGGGATTTACCTGGGTATCGCGGTGCCGAGACGGCCGGATGGCCTGGATGAGCATGCGTCAGGAGGGTGCGTGTGTCCAGAGCATGTCCAAGAGTTCACCCAGCGGCAACGCATTGCGCGGACGCCCGTGAGGGCGCCCGCGCAAGGTGTGCGGAGGCCGTGGCGGGAATCGAACCCACGTAACTCGATTTGCAGTCGAGCCCCTCAACCACTCGGGCACACGGCCGTTGTCGTGCTCTGTTCCCGACGATAGGACGGGGGTAGGGCGGGCACAACGGCGAGGCGGGGGCTGCCATACGACTGACACACTGCGTTCATCACGGCGCGGGGCGAGCCGCCAGGAAGTCCTCGACCACCTGGCGGAAGAGGTCCGGGTCGTCGACCCACGGATAGTGGCCCACCCCCGGCAGGGGCCGCGCCTGCCCGTCCGGGAAGGACTCGGCGACCAGCTCCCCGGCCCGCATCCCGGTCACCGCGTCCCGGTCGCCGGTGATCGCCAGCACCGGGCACGGCACCTCGCGCAGCCGGGCCAGCACCGCGCGCCGCCCCGCCTCGTCGACGCCCTGCCAGAAACCGGCCCGCGGCACCGGCCCGAGCTGCTCGCCCTCGCTCTCGGCATGCGCCCGCTGGGGCTCCTCCCAGCGGCCGTACGCCATGGGGGCGGCCTGGAGCAGCAGCCTGCGGACCTCGGCGAGGTCGGTGGTGTCGGGCAGCAACTGGACCGCCGCATACGCCTCCTGCCACCAGGGCTCGTCGGCGCGGGACTCGAAGATCTCCCGGGCGTCCTCGGGGAGTTCGCCCTGGAGCCGTGCGCCCGGGCAGACCACGATCAGCCGGCCGAGCCGCTCTGGGTGGGCGGCCGCGTACGCCTGGGCCGTCGCGGCGGCCGCGTCATGGGCGAGCAGCGGGAAGCGGGCGAGGTCCAGATGGCGGCGGAGCGCCTCGAGGTCCTCGGCGAGCCCCGGGAAGGCGTAGCCACTGGGGTCGACGGCCGGTGGGGAGTCCCCGGTGCCGCGGCTGTCGGGGATGACGAGGGTGTGATGGGCGTTCAGCCCGCCGAGGTCGCCCAGATACGCGGCGCTGCGCCCCGGCCCGCCCGCCAGGCAGATCAGCGGCGGGCCCGCTGAGCCGTCCCGGGCCTCCAGGACGCGGTAGGCCAGCTCGGTTCCGTCGTACGAGGTGTAGTGCGGCATGAAGTCAGCTTGCCCCAGCATCGTCATCTTGACCGTGCTTGGCCGGGGGGCGTGGTGTGCCGGATGTGGCGCGTGTGCCGTGACCGGCCGTCCGTATGCCGCGGCCCGCGGTCTGCGTGACGCAAAGGCCGCGGCCCGTGGTCTGTGTGACGCAAAAGCTCCGGTTGGGGCGATCTTGCGCGGACCCAAATTACGCTTATGGTTTCCGTTCGCTTCTCCGTATGATGCGAATGTGTTCGATTCCCGGCACGTCAAGACGTTCCACGAGGTGGTCCGCTCCGGCTCCTATTCCGGGGCCGCCCGCGCGCTCGGCTACACCCAGCCGGCTATCACCCAGCAGATGAAGGCGCTGGAACGGGCCGTCGGCAGTCCGCTGTTCATCCGGGTCGGCCGGGGGATGCGGCTGACCGAGGCGGGGGAGACCCTCGCCCGTCACGCCGACACCATCCTGACCAGCATCTCCACCGCCCAGCAGCAGATGAGCGCCATCACCCGGCTGCGCTCGGGCCGGGTGCGGGTCTGTGCCTTCCCCAGCGCCAACGCGACCCTCATCCCCGAGGCCATGGCCCGGCTCGCCGCCGCCCATCCGGGGGTGCGGGTGGAGCTGCTGGAGGGCGAGCCGCCGGACTCGCTGGGGCGGGTGGTGCGCGGGGAGTGCGACATCACGCTCGCCTTCACCTATCCCGGGCTGCGCGAGGAGACCCCCGCCGAGCTGGTGGAGATCCCGCTGCTGGAGGACCAGCTCACGGTGCTGCTGCCGAGCGGGCATCCGCTGGCCAGACGGCGGGCGGTCAAGCTGGCGGAGCTGAGCGAGGAGCGCTGGATCGCCGGATGCCTGCGGTGCCGCGCCAACTTCCTGCACGAATGCGCGGAGCAGGGCTTCGCCCCGGACATCGCCTTCACCACCGACGACAATCTGGTGGTGCAGAGCATGGTCGCGGCGGGGCTGGGCGTGGCGATGATGCCGGGGCTGGTGCTCTCGTTCCTGTGCCACCAGAAGGTCGCCGGGCGCGCCCTGGACCCCGCCTCGCGCCGCCATGTCTCGGCGTATGTGCTGCGCGAACATCTGGAGATACCGGCCACCGCGCGAGTGCTGGAGGAGCTGAAGACCGTGGCGGGGAACCGGGTGGGGTGCTGAGCCCGGCCGTGCGCTGACCGCTTATCCATAAGCAGAATTTGGAACGGGCTCAAGAATCTGTCGTTGGACGTGATGGAGCGGGCGGCGGGACGCTGCCACCATGAGCACCCCGACCGCGTATCCGTCCTCCCGTCTTCTCACGGCCCGCCTCGGCGAGCTCGTCGGCGACGTCCGCGAGGCCGTCGACCGGGGGTTGGCGCCCGATGTGACCGCCTATCTGGTCGGCGAGCGGCTCGCGCCCCACCTCGGCGCGGCCGATCTGCTCACCCCGGAGCAGTGCGAGGGCGACCCCGACCGCTACCGCCAGCATGTTCTGCACGCCGAGCCCGACGGCAGCTTCTCGATCGTCGCGCTGGTGTGGCTGCCCGGTCAGCGCACGGCGATCCATGACCATGTGTCCTGGTGTGTGACCGGCGTCCACGAGGGCGAGGAGCACGAGCGGCGCTACCGCCTCGTCCCCGACGGTCCGGGTTCGCGGCTGATCGCGGTGGAGGACGTGGTCAACCCGCGGGGCGCGGTGTGCGGTTTCGCGCCGCCCGGAGATATCCACAGGGTGTGGAACGCCTGTGGGACGAAGGCGATATCGATCCATATCTACGGCGCGGACATCGCCCGCCTGGGCAGCAGTGTCCGGCGGGTCTACGACCTCCCGACGGCGGACGAGGTCCAGGGCCTTCCGACGGCGGACGGCCAGTGACGCTGACCGCCGCGCCCGGCCGGGCGCGGCAGGCTGCCGGATGGCGGCCGCCCGCCACGGCGTACGGGCTCGGGCTCGCCGTGGCCGGGGTCGCGGCCGCCTGGGGCGTCCACTGGCTGCTGCCCGCCGTACCCCTGCTGACCGCCTCGGTGGTGCTGGGCATCGTCGCGGCCCATCTGCCCGGGTCGCGCGGACTCGTCCGGGGCGTCTGCCGTGCCGGGCTCTCCTTCGCCGGGAAGCGGCTGATGCGGCTCGGCATCGTGCTGCTCGGCCTCAAGCTCAGCCTGAACGATGTGCTGGGCCTCGGCTGGGCCACCGTGGCGATGATCCTGGGCGTGGTCACGGCCACCTTCTTCGGCACCTGGTGGCTCGGCCGCCGGATGGGGCTGCGCGGCGATCAGCCGCTGCTGATCGCGACCGGCTACTCGATCTGCGGGGCCTCCGCGATCGGCGCGGTGAGCGAGGTGTCGGACAGCGACGAGCGCGATGTGGCCACCTCCGTGGCGCTGGTGACGCTGTGCGGCACCCTCGCCATCGCCGTCCTGCCGCTGCTTCAGCACCCCTTGGGGCTGGACGACGTGGCGTTCGGCCGGTGGGTGGGCGCGAGCGTGCACGACGTGGGCCAGGTCGTGGCCACCGCGCAGACCGCCGGGCCCGCGGCGCTGGGCGACGCGGTGCTGGTCAAGCTGGTGCGGGTGGCCCTGCTCGCCCCGCTGGTCGCGGCGCTCGCGACGTCCGTACGGGTGCGGGGGCGCGCCAAGGCGGCGGCGGGCGAGGGGACGGCGACGGGCGAGGCGGCGAAGCGGCGGCCGCCGCTGGTGCCGCTGTTCGTCCTCGGCTTCCTCGCGATGACCGCCCTGCGCAGCACGGACCTCCTGTCCACCACCGCGCTGGACACCGCCGCCACGGCCCAGGAACTCCTCCTCGCCGCCGCCCTCTTCGGCCTCGGCAGCGCCGTCCACCTCCCCTCCCTCACCCGCACCGGCGCCCGAGTAGCGGCACTGGGACTGTGTTCATGGGTGGTGATCGCGGGAGCGTCGTACGCGGGGGTCCTGCTCACGACGTAAGGCGCGGGGCGCGGCCATCGACTGCCGGGGTTCGGGGTGCGGCCGGGAGTGCGGCCAGGGCTGTGCTGACCAGGGCCCGCTTCGCGGGCATCGCGCCCTAGGGCCAACGGCCGAGTGCGGTTCCGTCCCGCGACAGGTGTGATGTCCCGGTACGCCACTTACTCTGACGCCATGACCCCTCGCGACCCGCATGACGCCGACGCCGCCGTCACGGACAGCGCCGCCCCCCTGCCGCCCCGGGCGTCCCCCGTCCCTCCCGAGCCGCAAGACGGAGACCTGGACCCGGTCGTGGACCCGGTCGTGGACCCGGTCGTGGACCCGGCTCTGGACCCGGGCCTGGAGGGCGGCGGCGACACCGGCGACACCGTACTGGGGCGGCGCTTCCGCGCCCTCACCCTCGGCATCGTCACCGTCGTCTCCCTCATCGCCTTCGAGGCGAGCGCGGTCAATACGGCGATGCCGGTCGCGGCCCGCGCGCTGCACGGGGTCGAGCTCTACGCGTACGCCTTCTCCGCCTACTTCACCGCGAGCCTGTTCGCGATGGCGCTGTCGGGGGAGTGGTGCGACCGCAAGGGGCCGCTGGCGCCGTTGTTCACCGGGATCGCGGCGTTCGCCGCCGGGCTGCTGGTGGCGGGTTCGGCGCAGCAGATGTGGATGTTCGTGGGCGGCCGCGCGGTGCAGGGGATAGGCGGCGGGCTGGTGATCGTCGCGCTGTATGTGGTGGTCGGCCGCGCCTATCCGCAGCGGCTCCAGCCCGCCGTGCTGGCGTCGTTCTCCGCCGCCTGGGTGCTGCCGGTCATCGTCGGTCCGCTCGCCGCCGGGACCGTCACCGAACAGGTCGGCTGGCGGTGGGTGTTCCTGGCCATCCCGGTGCTGGTGCTGCCGCCGCTCGCGGTGATGCTGCCCGCGCTGCGCGCCCTGCCCCCGAGCGAGCGCTCCGCGGGCATGAACCGCCGCCGCATCCTCCTCGCGCTCGCCGTCGCGGCCGGCGCCGGGCTGCTTCAGTACGCGGGCCAGGACCTGAGCTGGCTCTCGCTCGTCCCGGCCGCCGCCGGTCTCGCCCTGCTCGTCCCCTGTGTGCTGCGGCTGCTTCCCGAGGGCACCTTCCGCGCGGCCCGCGGACTGCCGTCGGTGATCCTGCTGCGCGGGGTGGCGGCGGGGTCCTTCCTGGGGGCGGAGAGTTTCGTTCCGCTGATGCTGGTGACCCAGCGCGACCTGTCCGCGACCGCCGCCGGGCTCTCCCTCACCGGTGGCGGACTCACCTGGGCCCTGGGCTCGTACACCCAGAGCCGCCCCCGCCTGGAGCCGCACCGCGAACGGCTGATGGGCCTCGGCATGCTCTTCATCGCCGTGTCCATCGCCGCGGTGCTCCTGGTCCTCATCGACTCCGTCCCGGCCTGGATCGTGGCCGTGGCCTGGGTGATCGGCGGCTATGGGATGGGGCTGGCCATCTCCAGCGCGAGCGTGTTGCTGCTGAAGCTCTCGCGGCCGGAGGACGCGGGCAGCAACTCCGCCTCCCTCCAGGTCTCCGACGCGCTCGGCAACATCACGCTGGTCGGCCTCAGCGGTGTCCTCTTCGTCTCCTTCGGCGGCGGCGACATCGCCGCCACCGGCTCGACGGCCTCCCACCAGCCGGCCGCCTTCGGGGCGGTCTACGTGGCGATGGCGGCGGTGGCGCTGGTGGGGGCGTGGGTGACGACGCGGTTGCGGTCCGTCACTGTGTAGTACCATCTTGACCCCACTAGTGGTACCGTTTCGGTATGGCTATGAATCTCCGACTGCGCGACGACCAGCAAGAGGCGCTCAAGCAGCGGGCCGAGGAGGAGGGCCGCAGTATGCACGCCATAGTGCTTCAGGCGATCGATCGGTATCTCGAGCAAGAGGCGGACCGGGAGTCGGTCCAGCGCCTGGGGGCGAAGTACGCGGCACGCCACGCGGACCTTCTGCGGAGGCTGGGGGAGTAAGTGAAGTACCTGACGGTCCAGGAAGTGCTGGACCTGGCGGAAATCGCCTGCGGGGGGCAGCGGATCGCGGTGCGCGATCTGGGGTTGCTGAGTTCGGCTGTGCATCGTCCGCAGTCGCAGATGTTCGGCATAGAGGCGTACACCGACCACTTCGAGAAGGCCGCCGCGCTGCTCCAGTCGCTCGCCGTCAACCACCCGCTGGTGGACGGCAACAAGCGGATGGCGTGGATGTGCACGGTGGTCTTCCTCGATCTCAACGGCACCGAGATGCTCGACGTCGACCAGGACGAGGCGTACAAGCTGGTGGTCGGCGTGGCCGCGGGCGCGATCGAGGACGTGGCGGATATCGCGTCCAGATTGCGGAGGCTGCACGAGGCGATGTGAGTCTGATCCCACCCTCGGGTGGGATCAGCCCGTACCCCCGAGCGTGGACGATGGCACCGGTAGGCTGACGCGGTTCCCGATCGACCCGCCGAGCCAGCCCGACGGAGACCGTGAGTACTACTGCCGCCTCCACCAGCCATCACCTCTCGCCCGCCTTCCCCGGCCGGGCTCCTTGGGGTACCGCGAGCAAGCTGCGCGCCTGGCAGCAGGGCGCGTTGGACAAGTACATCCAGGAGCAGCCGCGGGACTTCCTCGCGGTCGCGACCCCCGGCGCCGGTAAGACCACCTTCGCGCTGACCCTCGCCTCCTGGCTGCTGCACCACCATGTCGTCCAGCAGGTGACGGTCGTCGCGCCGACCGAGCATCTGAAGAAGCAGTGGGCGGAGGCCGCCGCGCGGATCGGCATCAAGCTGGACCCGGAGTACAGCGCGGGTCCGCTCAGCCGGGAGTACCACGGGATCGCCGTCACCTACGCGGGCGTCGGCGTCCGGCCCATGCTGCACCGCAACCGGATCGAGCAGCGCAAGACCCTCGTCATCCTCGACGAGATCCACCACGCCGGCGACTCCCGCTCCTGGGGCGAGGCGTGTCTGGAGGCGTTCGAGCCGGCGACCCGGCGGCTGGCGCTCACCGGCACCCCGTTCCGGTCCGACACCAACCCCATCCCCTTCGTCACCTACGAAGAGGGCAACGACGGGATCCGGCGCTCCTCCGCCGACTACACCTACGGCTACGGCAACGCGCTCTCCGACGGTGTGGTGCGCCCCGTCATCTTCCTCTCCTACAGCGGCAATATGCGCTGGCGCACCAAGGCGGGCGACGAGATCGAGGCGCGGCTCGGCGAGCCGATGACCAAGGACGCCGTCTCCCAGGCGTGGCGCACCGCGCTCGATCCGCGCGGCGACTGGATGCCGAATGTGCTGCGCGCCGCCGACCACCGGCTGTCCGAGGTCCGTAAGGGCATCCCGGACGCGGGGGCGCTCGTCATCGCCGCCGACCAGGAATCGGCCCGTGCGTACGCCAAGCTGATCCGAGAGATCACCGGTGACAAGGCGACGCTCGTGCTCTCCGACGAGGCGGCGGCGTCCCAGCGGATCGAGGACTTCAGCCACTCCGACGACCGCTGGATGGTCGCGGTCCGCATGGTGTCGGAGGGGGTGGACGTGCCCCGGCTGGCGGTCGGGGTCTACGCGACCACCATCTCCACCCCGCTCTTCTTCGCCCAGGCCGTCGGCCGTTTCGTACGGTCGCGGCGGCGCGGCGAGACCGCGTCCGTCTTCCTCCCCACCATCCCGAACCTGCTCGGCTTCGCGGGCGAGATGGAGGTCGAGCGCGACCACGTCCTGGACAAGCCGAAGAAGGACGGCGAGGAGGAGAACCCGTACGCGGAGGAGGAGAAGCTCCTCGAGGAGGCCGAGAAGCAGCAGGACGAGGACACCGGCGAACAGGACCAACTTCCCTTCGAGGCGCTGGAGTCGGACGCGGTCTTCGACCGGGTGCTGTACGACGGCGCCGAGTTCGGCATGCAGGCGCATCCGGGCAGCGAGGAAGAGCAGGACTACCTCGGCATCCCGGGGCTGCTGGAACCCGACCAGGTGCAGATGCTGCTCCAGAAGCGGCAGGCCAAGCAGATCGCGCACAGCCGCAAGAAGCCGGACGAGGAGGCGGATCTGCTGGAGCTCCCGGCGGAGCGGCGGCCGGTGGTCACCCACAAGGAGCTGCTGGAGCTGCGCAAGCAGCTCAACACGCTGGTCGGGGCGTATGTCCACCAGAGCGGCAAGCCGCATGGCGTGATCCATACCGAGCTGCGCCGGGTCTGCGGCGGCCCGCCGAGCGCGGAGGCGACGGCGGGGCAGATCCGCGAGCGGATCAAGAAGGTTCAGGAGTGGGCGACGCGCATGCGCTGACGCGCGGAGCTTTCCCGCCCCTGGCCCCGAGCCGGGGGCGGAGCCCCGGACACTCCCCGGCGCGCGACGTCGAGGTGCGGCTCGGCCGCGTGGCAGGGGTTTCGCTCCTGAACTCCGGGCTCGGGGGCGGAGCCCCAGTTGTGGGAAGGGGCGGGAAGGGGCGGGGAGGGGGAACAGCCCGCCGCAGGCGTTCCGCCCCGCGCAACCCCTTTTCGAAAAGTTTCATGAACCGGTCGTACGCCCCCCTTGCCAATCCGGATGAACCCGGTCGATTTGGGGTGCACTCCTGTCGTTCGCTTTGGCAGCTCTGCTCGGATTCTGGACAAACCCTTCCGCAAAGCGGACCGGCTCGCTAGCGTTCGGGCACGCACACGCCCCGTGGCAGCGCCGCCGCGGAGCGCAGCCGGTGCGTGACCACCGCGACCGGCGGCCTCTTCGCGCGCCGTCGTCGGGACCGGCGGGACACCGCGCGAAGCGCCGCCACTCATCACCGAGGAGGGGGCGTCGTGACCGCGGAGACCTCTCAGACGCTCGATCGGGGACTGCGTGTCCTCAAACTGCTCGCCGACACCGACCACGGGTTGACCGTGACCGAGCTGTCCAACAAGCTCGCCGTCAATCGCACCGTGGTCTACCGGCTGCTGGCCACCCTTGAGCAGCACTCCCTCGTCCGCCGGGACATCGGCGGGCGGGCGCGCGTCGGGCTGGGGGTGCTACAGCTCGGCCGCCAGGTGCATCCGCTCGTACGGGAGGCGGCGCTGCCCGCGCTGCGCTCCCTCGCCGAGGACGTCGGCGCGACCGCCCACCTCACCCTGGTCGACGGCACCGAGGCCCTCGCCGTGGCGGTCGTCGAGCCGACCTGGACCGACTACCACGTGGCCTACCGGGCCGGATTCCGGCATCCGCTCGACCGGGGCGCCGCCGGGCGCGCGATCCTCGCCGCCCGCGCCGGCCGCCCCGACGACCCCGGGTACGCCCTCACCCATGGCGAACTGGAGGCGGGCGCGAGCGGCGCGGCCGCCCCGCTCATCGGGGTGACGGGGATAGAGGGCAGCGTCGGAGTCGTCATGCTGTGCGACTCGGTACCGGACCGGGTCGGCCCACGGGTCGTCGACGCGGCCCGAGAGGTCTCGGACGCCCTGAGCTGAGCGCGCGGGGACAGCGGAGCGGCCCGGGCATGGCGACGTGACGCCGTCATGCCCGGTAGCCGGGGTGGCGCCGCATCCGTCCCGGCGGTCAACTAGATTCGCACCATGCCTGCCGTCTCCCCCCGCGCCCGCATCCTCGCGCTCTGCTCCGCGCCCGTGCTCGCCCTGCTCGCGGTGGCCGCGTTCGCGCCGCTGCCGTTCACCGTGGCCCAGCCCGGTTCGACCGTGAACGTCCTCGGCGCCGACCGCGGCAAGCAGGTGATCAGCATCTCGGGGAGCGGTACCCGCAAGACCAGCGGGCAGCTCCGGATGACGACGATCCTGGCCACCGGCCCGGACGCCACCGTGCGGCTGAAGGACGTGATCAGCGGCTGGTTCGCCACCGACCGTGCCGTCATGCCGCATGACTCGGTCTACGTCGGCGGCACCACCAAGGAGATCGAGCGGCACAACGCCGAGGAGATGCGGCAGTCCCAGTCCTCGGCCACCACCGCCGCGCTCGGCTATCTCCACCGCTCCCCGCGCGACGTCAAGGTCACCCTGCGGCTGGCCGACGTCGGCGGGCCGAGTGCCGGGCTGCTCTTCTCTCTCGGTGTGATCGACAAGCTGGACGGGGACGGCCGCGGCGGGGATCTCACCGGCGGCCGGACGATCGCGGGCACCGGCACCATCGACGCCAAGGGCAAGGTCGGGGCCGTGGGCGGGGTCCCGCTGAAGACGCAGGCCGCCAAGCGGGACGGCGCCACGGTCTTCCTGGTGCCGAAGGCCGAATGCGCCGACGCCACCGCCGAACTGCCCAAGGGGCTGCGGCTGATCCCCGTCACCACCCTCAAGGGTGCGGTGACGGCTCTGCGGGCGCTGCGGTCGGGCGGCGCGGTCCCGCACTGCTGAGCGGTGCCGCCGCCCGTTCCTCGACCGCCGTCCGCCCGTCCGCCGCCGTCCGCCCGTCCGCCGCCGTCCTCCCGTCCGCCGCCGTCCTCCCGTCCGCCGCCGTCCGCCCGCCCGCCGCCGTCCTCTCGTCCACCGTCGTTCCCTTGTCCACGGCCGCCCCCTCGTCCATCCCGCGCCACGCCGGGAAGATCAGCGGGCTGAGCGTGGCCAGGAAGTAGACCCCGCCCGTCACCAGGAAGGCGGCGGTCAGCCCCACCCCCTCCACCAGACATCCGGCCGCGAGCCCGCCGAGCGGCATCACCACCCACACCCCCGCGGTGAGCGCGCCCGAGACCCGGCTGCGCAGCTCATCGGGGACGGCCTCGTAGGTCACCGTGGTCAGGATCGGGTTGAGCATTCCCGCCGCGACCCCACTGGCCGCCATCGTCACCGCGAGCGGGGACACACCGGGGACGAACGCGGCGATCAGGAACCGCGGCAGTCCGCATACCAGGAAGCTCACCGCGAAGACGGTCCGGCGCGAGAAGCGGTCGCCCACCGCCCCGTAGAGCAGCGCCCCGATCAGCGCCCCGCCGCCGAACAGCGCGGTGAGCAGCCCCAGTTGGACCGATCCGCCCAGGTGCCGCTCGGCGTGGACGGGCAGCAGTACGGAGGACAGGCCCTGGTCGAGGCCGTTGGTGACCATGACCATCAGCACGATGGCCAGCAGCAGCCGGTGGTGCAGCAGAAAGCGGTATCCCTCGCGCAGCTCCGCGCGGTAGGCGCGGGCGGACACCGGCACGACGGGCTTGCGCGGCGCGGCGGCGGGCAGCCCGCGCAGCCCTGCCATGATCAGCAGCGCGGAGGCCGCGAACGTCGCCGCGTCCAGCAGCAGTACGGAGGGCGGCCCGAGCAGCGCGATCAGCAGCCCGCCGATCGCCGCGCCCAGCATCCGGGCGCCGCGCGAGGCCCCGTCGTAGAAGCTGGCGGCGCGGCTGAGGGTGGTGCCCGCCCGTTCGGCCAGTGCGGGGACGAGCACCTGGCGGGCGGTCTCGCCCGGTGCGTGGAGCAGTCCGCAGAACGCCATCAGCGCGCATAACTGCCAGAACCGCAGCAGCCCGGCGAAGTGCAGCACCGGAATCGTGGCGATGGCCACCCCGCACAGCGCGTCGGAGGCGATGGAGACCCGCCTGCGGCCGACCCGGTCGATCACCGGCCCGCCGATCACGGCGGAGACGACCACCGGCAGGGTCGCGCAGAAGGATACGAACCCGGCCTTGGCCGCGCTGCCCGTGGTCTCCAGGACGAACCATGGGACGGCGATCAGCGTCAGCGAATTGCCCGCGATGGAAACGGTGTTGGCGGCGAGGACGAGCATGAGCGGTCTTCGGTCACCGCTGTTTCCGTGGCGCTCTCTGTCCCCTGTGTCGTCGGCCATGTCATCGGCCATGTCAGTGGTCGAACCGCGCCGTCAGACCGGATTGCGGTAGCCGCGGCGTGGCCAGCCGCAGCCCCACCTCCACCAGCGTCCAGCCGACCCGGGCGCGCAGGGCCCGGGCGCGGGCGGGGCGGGTGCGGCGGCTCCGACGGTCGGGCCGGGGCGCCTCGTGAGCCTCGTGCTGGAGACGCTCGGCGCGTATTCGGTGGAGCCACAGATGGATCTCGTCGCCGTACATGTCGTTCCCCCCCAGGGATCGGTCAGTCCTCTTCGCGCGGGAAGGCATGCAGATGGACGCGGTACGGGGCGGAGCCCTCGGTGTCCCGGTCCACCTCCTTCTCGCGGTAGCTCTCGATCAGTTCATGCACCTTGTCGCGCAGTTCGCTGGCGAGTTCGGGCGTGAGACGCATAGCGAAGTCGCTCATGTCCGAAGCGCTGCGCCATGCTGAGGGCCAGTCGTGCATGGTGCTGAACCAGGTGGCCAGGTCCTGGCCGTGGATGGTGGCCCACTCGTGGAGCAGGGTGTTCATCGCTCCGCGTACGGCCGGGTCGGGGCTGGTCAGAAACCTGTCGGTACCCACCCGCACGCCCCGCTGCGCCGCCTTCCACCACCGCTCCCGCCCCTTGCCCCGTTCCGGATCGTCCTTGACGAAGCCGTGGGCGGCTAGCTGTCGCAGATGGTAGCTCGTGGCGCCGCTGGACTCGCCCAATCTGTCGGCCAGTTGGGACGCGGTGGCCGGTCCGTACTCGCGCAGCGCCCCGAGCAGACGTATCCGCAGCGGATGCGCGAGCCCGCGCAGGGAGCGGGGGTCGAGCACCCGGACGTCGTCGGGCGCAGGCTCTTCGTTCTGTGCCATGCGCGGCAGCGTAAGCATGCAAAGACTCAGTTGCAACACTTTCTTTGCAACTGAGTCTTTGGATCCGCTTCAGGAACCTCTATCCGCCCCGGCCCTCAGTCCCGCGCCGCCTGCCGCACCAGCGGAATGATCCGCAGCGGCACCGGGTTCTCCATCACGATCGTCGTCGAGGCCCGGACGATCCCCTCGAACCCCACCACCAGGTCGATCACCCGCTGAAGGTCGGCGTTGGAGCGGGCCACCAACCGGCAGAGCATGTCCCCGTGGCCCGTCGTGGTGTGCAGCTCCAGCACCTCGGGAACGGTCGCCAGATGGGCCCGTACGTCCGGCCCCTGCCCCTGCCTGATCTCCAGCGTCGCGAACGCGGTCACCGGATAGCCGAGCGCCGCCGGGTCCACCTCGGGGCCGAAGCCCCGGATCACCCCCTGTGCGCGCAGCCGGTCCAGCCGCGCCTGCGCCGTACCGCGGGCGACACCGAGGCGGCGCGACGCCTCCAGCACGCCTATCCGCGGCTCCTCGGCGAGCAGCTCGATCAGGCGGGCGTCGAGCCCGTCGATTCCCATCCGGTCCCCCCTTGAGGTCTCCGCGCTCCCTGTGACGTCATCTGTGACGGTAGTCACCATGTACAGGATGCTCTATGGGCGTCCGCTATGGCTATACACACTGACCAGCGTTTTCGCGAAGTGTTGCGCACCTTGAGCCATGGGAGGACGCTGCGAAGTATGACTGAGACGACAGAGATGCTGAAGCAGGGGGACGCCCGGCACGCCGACCCGTTCCCCGTGAAGGGGATGGACGCGGTCGTCTTCGCGGTCGGCAACGCGAAGCAGGCCGCGCACTACTACGCCACCGCCTTCGGGATGAAGCTCGTCGCCTACTCCGGTCCGGAGAACGGCAGCCGGGAGACGGCCAGTTACGTCCTCGTCTCGGGCAGCGCCCGCTTCGTGTTCACCTCCGTCATCAAACCGGTGAGCGCCTGGGGCCGCTTCCTGGCCGAGCATGTCGACGAGCACGGCGACGGAGTGATCGACCTCGCGGTGGAGGTGCCGGACGCGCGCGCCGCGTACGCGTACGCCGTGGAGCACGGCGCCGCCGGGATCGAGGAGCCGCGTGAGCTGGCGGACGAGCACGGCACGGTGGTGGTGGCCTCGATCCGCACCTACGGCGACACCCGCCACACCCTCGTCGAGCGCTCCGGCTACGACGGCCCGTACCTGCCCGGCTTCGCGGAGGCCGAGCCCATCGTCGACCCGCCCGCGCGGCGGAACTTCCAGGCCATCGACCACTGCGTCGGCAATGTGGAGCTCGGCCGGATGGACGAGTGGGTCCGCTTCTACAACGACGTCATGGGCTTCACCAACATGAAGGAGTTCGTGGGCGACGACATCGCCACCGAGTACTCCGCGCTGATGTCCAAGGTCGTGGCGGACGGCACCCGCAAGGTGAAGTTCCCGCTCAACGAGCCCGCGGTCGGCAAGAAGAAGTCGCAGATCGACGAGTATCTGGAGTTCTACGGCGGCCCCGGCGTCCAGCACATCGCGCTCGCCACCAACGACATCGTCGCCACGGTGCGGGCGATGCGCGCGGCCGGGGTGCGGTTCCTGGACACCCCGGACTCGTACTACGAGACCCTGGGGGAGTGGGTCGGCGACACCCGCGTCCCGGTGGAGACCCTCCATGAGCTGAAGATCCTCGCCGACCGCGACGAGGACGGCTATCTGCTCCAGATCTTCACCAAGCCGGTCCAGGACCGGCCGACGGTGTTCTTCGAGCTGATCGAGCGGCATGGCTCGATGGGCTTCGGCAAGGGCAACTTCAAGGCGCTCTTCGAGGCGATCGAGCGCGAGCAGGAGAAGCGCGGCAACCTCTGACCGTCACGCGGGGGGTGGGCGGCGGCCCGCCCCCCGCGTTCCCACTCACTCGTGTGCACATGCGCGGCTCATGCCAGAAAACCCGAACACCTGAATGGGAGCGCTTCCCCACCGTCTACACTCTCGGCGATCTGTTCACTCCAACACGGCGTGATCGCATGGGAGTTGTCGAGTATCAATGCACACGGAAAAGTACACCGCGGGTCGTTTGACCAGACGTAGGTTCACCCTCGGCGGGGGCGTGGCCGCGGCCGGTGCGCTCGGTGCCTTCGCCGCCCGCGCGGGGGCCGCCACCGTGGCGGGGGGCCGGTTCGATCTGTCGGTGCCCTCCACCCGGCTTCTCCGCGAGAAGACCCCGCACAACGCCACCGTGCTGCAATCCTTCGCGTTCGATGACGTGGGCGGCCATCTCTACACCGTCCAGCTCATGCAGGGCGGGATCCAGCTCAGCGGCGAATCCGCCCCCGTCTCCGGCGCCGACCGCGCCGCCCATGGCGATCTGTGCCTCACCAAGCTGTCCCTGGCCGGTGCGGAGCTGGGCTCCATGTACCTCAAGGGATTCGGGCACGGCGTCGCGATGGGCTGCGAGCCGGTCGGCTCCGCCGCCTATCTGTGGACCGAGTCGGACGCCAACCCCGACTCCGGCTACGGCCGCGCCATCAGCCGCTTCAAGTTCGCCGATGGCACCGTGCTGTCCTCCGGTTCGTCCTCGCTGGTCAAGCACCGCCCGGTGGCGGGCTCCACCAGCAACCAGCCCGCCGTCGACATGCTCAACCGCCGGCTGCTGCTGCGCTACCGCCTCGGCGGCGAGGTCCGCTACCGGCTGATGAGCCTGTCCGGGGTCAGCGCGGGCGACTACACCCCGGTGTACGACGACATACCCCAGACCGGCGTCGAGGACGGCGAGGTCTTCCAGGGCTGCACTGTCCTCGGCGACTACGCGTACCAGTTGACCGGCACCGCCTACACCGACGAGGACGGCGCCAACCCGCCCTCCGGCCACGGCAACACCTATGTCTCCTGTATCGATCTGCGCACCGGCGAACTCGTCCAGCGCGCCCGCACCGAGGCCGCCTACTCGCTCGGCTACCGCGAGCCCGAGGGCCTGGCCGTCCAGTTGTCCAGCCCCCGCCGGCTGTGCATGGGCTTCGCCTCCGGCGCCGCCGGAGACCGTAAGGTCAGCGTCTACTACAAGGCGCAGTAGACCGGCGATTTCGCGGTAACCCATCCGCTCCCGCGATCTTCCCCGCACGCTTCCCGGGTGCGAGGCTGGACATATGACGGACCTCATCGAGCTGCTGCGGGAGGGCCTCCCCGAGGAGGCCGTGCTGACCGACCCGGATGTGACCGGGGCGTACGCACACGACATGGCGAGCTTCTGCGAGGCGGGCGCGCCCGCCGTCGTCGTCCTCCCGCGCACCGTCGAGCAGGTGCAGCACGTCTGCCGCACCGCCACCGCGCTGCGTGTCCCGGTCGTGCCCCAGGGGGCGCGCACCGGCCTGTCGGGCGCGGCCAACGCGTCCGAGGGCTGCATCGTGCTGTCCCTGGTCAAGATGGACCGGATCCTGGAGATCAACCCGGTCGACCGGATCGCGGTCGTCGAACCGGGCGTGATCAACGCGACCCTGTCCCGCGCGGTCATGGAAAAGGGCCTCTACTATCCGCCGGACCCCTCGAGCTGGGAGCAGTGCACGATCGGCGGCAACATCGGCACCGCGTCCGGCGGGCTGTGCTGTGTGAAGTACGGCGTCACCGCCGAATACGTCCTCGGGCTCGATGTCGTGCTGGCCGACGGGCGGCTGCTGAAGACCGGCCGCCGCACCGCCAAGGGCGTCGCGGGCTATGACCTGACCCGGCTGTTCGTCGGCTCCGAGGGCAGCCTCGGCATCGTCGTCGGCGCGGTCCTCGCCCTCAAGCCCGCCCCGCTGGAGCAGCTCGTCCTGGCCGCCGAGTTCCCCTCCACCGCGTCCGCCTGCGACGCAATCTGCCGGATCATGGAGCGCGGCCACGCCCCCTCGCTGCTGGAGCTGATGGACCGCACGAGCGTCCGCGCGGTCAACGCGATGGGGAACATGGGTCTCCCGGAATCCACCGAGGCCCTGCTGATGGCGGCGTTCGACACCCCGGACCCGGCCCCCGATCTCGCCGCCGTCGCCGAGCTGTGCACGGCGGCCGGTGCGACGGAGGTGGTCCCGGCCGAGGACGCCGCCGAGTCGGACATGCTGCTCCAGGCCCGCCGGATGACGCTTCCGGCGCTGGAGGCGGTCAAGGGCGTCACCATGATCGACGACGTCTGTGTGCCCCGCTCCCGGCTCGCCGAGATGATCGACGGTACGGCCGCCATCGCCGAGAGGCACGGCCTCACGATCGGCGTCGTGGCCCACGCCGGGGACGGCAACACCCATCCGACGGTGTGCTTCGACCCGGCCGACCCCGACGAGTCGCGGCGGGCCCAGGAGTCGTTCGACGAGATCATGGCGCTGGGCCTGGAGCTGGGCGGCACCATCACCGGGGAACACGGCGTCGGCGTCCTCAAGCGGGACTGGCTGGCGCGTGAACTGGGGCCGGTGGGGGTGGAGTTGCAGCAAGGGATCAAGCAGGTCTTCGATCCGCTGGGCCTGCTCAACCCCGGCAAACTGTTCTGAGGCCGCCCGGACCCGGGGGTGGTCCGGACGGCCTCGGCTTCAGAACTTCAGTGCCTGACTACGCCTTCAGCGAGGCGATGTCGATCACGAAGCGGTACCGCACATCGCTGCTCACGACGCGCTCGTACGCCTCGTTGATCTGGTCGCCGTTGATCACCTCGATCTCCGCACCGAGCCCGTGCTCGGCGCAGAAGTCCAGCATCTCCTGCGTCTCCCGGATGCTGCCGATCTTCGACCCGGCCATCGACTTGCGGCCCATGATCAGCGAGAACTGGCTGAAGGCGCTGGGGTTCTCCGGCGCGCCCACGTGCACCAGTGTGCCGTCGACCTTCAGCAGCGACAGGTAGCCGTCCAGCGGCAGGTTCGCCGAGGTCGTGTTGACGATCAGGTCGAAGGTGCCGGCCAGCTCGGTGAAGGTGGAGTCGTCACCGGTGGCGTAGAAGTGGTCGGCGCCCAGCCGCAGCCCGTCGTCCTTCTTACGGAGCGTCTGGCTCAGCACGGTCACCTCGGCGCCCATCGCATGGGCGATCTTCACGCCCATGTGGCCGAGGCCGCCGAGGCCCACGATGGCGACCTTCTTGCCGGGACCGGCGTTCCAGTGGGCGAGCGGGGAGTAGAGGGTGATCCCGGCGCACAGCAGCGGGGCGGCGATGTCCAGCGAGATCCCCTCGGGGATGCGCAGGGCGTAGTTCTCGTCCACCACGATGTGGGTGCTGTAGCCGCCGTAGGTGGGGGCGCCGTCGTACTCCGTGCCGTTGTACGTCTGCACCTCGCCCTTGAGGCAGAACTGCTCCTCGCCCGCGAGGCAGTTGGCGCACTCACGGCAGGAGTCGACGAAGCAGCCCACGCCGACCCGGTCGCCCACGGCGTACTTGGTCACACCGGGGCCGACCTCGGCGACCACACCGGCGATCTCATGGCCGGGCACCATCGGGAACTGGGCGGCGCCCCATTCCTCGCGGGCCTGGTGGATGTCGGAGTGGCAGATACCGGCGTAGGCGATCTCGATGAGGATGTCGTGCTCGCGCAGTGCGCGGCGCTCGACGGTGGTCTTTTCCAGCGGGGCCTTCGGAGCGGGGGCTGCGTAGGCGGTGACGCTGGTGGTCATAGAGCTGTCTCCCTAGGGGAAATGGGGGGAATGCGATGAATGTGGGGGGTGGCAGGCATGGGGGTGCCCAGGCGAATGGTGCGAATGGCGTGAAAGGGGGATTGGTGTGAAAAGGGGGTTGGTGTGAAAGGAAGGTTGGTGCGAAAGGGGGGTCGGTGGGATCAGGGGGAGACGTCGGAGGACGGTCCCCCCGAAGGACGCGCATCGGACGAGGGCGCGGAGGAACGGGCGGAAGGAGGCGCGGTCCAGCTCGCCAGCAGCCGCAGGGCCTCCTCGGAGGGAGAGCCGGGCTCGACCGTGTAGATACACAGCGCCTGGTCGGGATCGCCGGGAACGGTCACGTTCTCGTAGGCGAGCGTCATGTCCCCGACCACCGGATGGTGGTAGCGCTTGACGCCATGGGTCTTCTCCCGCACGTTGTGGTCCGCCCACCACTTGCGGAACTCCGCGCTCTTGATGGTGAGCTCGCCCACCAGCTCGGTCAGCCGGGGGTCCTCGGGATGGCGCCCGGCCTCCAGCCGGAGGGAGGCCACCACCTCCGACGCGACCGTCTCCCAGTCCGTCCACAGGGAACGGGCCGCCTCGTCGAGGAACATGAAACGGGCCATATTGCGCTCGTGGTACGGGAGCGCCTCGAAGTCGATGATCAGTGCCCGGGCCAACTGGTTGGAGGCCAGGACATCGCCCCTGCGCCCGAGGACGAAGGCCGGTGAGATCCCGTCCAGCGTCCGCAGCAGTGCGTGCACCCCGGGCCGCACCCGCTGGGGGCGGGGCGGCCGGCGGCGCACCGTGCGCCGGGGGCGCGGCCGGGTCAGCTCGAAGAGATACGCGCGCTCGGTGTCGTCGAGCCGCAGCGCACGGGCCACGGCGTCCAGCACGGTCTCCGACACATTGAGGTGCCGGCCCTGCTCCAGCCGCGTGTAGTAGTCCGTGCTCACCCCGGCGAGCTGCGCCAGCTCCTCGCGGCGCAGCCCCGGCACTCGACGGGGGCTGTCGTTGATCACGCTCACGCCCGCGTCCCCAGGGCTCAGGCGAGCCCTGCGGGTCCGCAGGAACTCACTGAGCTCGGTATTGCGGTCCATGGGTTCCAGTATTGGCAACGGAAAGGCCATCCGAGCGTGTCAAAGTAGGTCTGTTGAACCTAGGCCGGGTGGTGCCAGGCGGGCCGTCGCCGCTCGTAAGGCTCCGTGGCGCTCGCACGGGAGAGTGGTGGCGAGGAGCTGTGGGGGCAGTCGGCGGGCCGGTCTGATAGACCATGACAGCGCGCGTTCCGGGTTGCACAGCGGCTCCTGTACGGCAAACTGCTTACGCCCCCCTCACCGCGAGGCACCGTAAAGGCGCAGCGCAGTACAGCACGGCCGAGCAGATATGGGACATCGGAGATCATGAGCGCCCCTACCTCAGGATCCGCGGACGGCAGCTCCATTCCTGGCTTTTATCCGGATCCTTCATACGCCTAACCGGCTATTTTCTGAGACCGCTCTGACCTGCTCATATGTGAAGGGGCGCCCTCGTGGGACGCCCCCTTCGTTGCTGTCGGGCTCGTGTGGCCGGTGCCCGGTGATCAATGGCTCATCGCGCCATGCCTCGGTCGCCTGCCATCTCCTGTGCGTGCTCGTGCATGATCACGTAGGGGCGCACCAGTGGCCCTGTTTGCACAAGCGGCTCGCCACTGTCGGCTAGGCGTGGCAGTCGGAGCGTGTCATCAAGCCTGGGAGGCGGCGGCGCGGACCTGGACGGGGTTGTCATGCGTTTGGTGGCCCCGGGCCGCCCTGTGGCCGCATGGCGCCCTTGGGGCCGTCGACTGGGGGCGAACGTCGCGGTGATCAGTAGCGCCAGAATGCCGAACCAGGAACTGAGCCCCATCATGAGGGCGACTTGATCATGCAGGGGTCGTCACAGTCCTCGTCGCAGACGTGCGACTGCCTTAAATATCGATCGCCAAGGTGACTTTGCTGAGTGACTTGTTGCGCCTTGCGCCCTGGGGCTCGGCCTGCCTCGGTCTTGGCAGCCTTGACGGTGAATCTCTTGTTGCTGGCCACTTTCTTCCGTCTCCCTTTCCTCTAGTCGGGTGTCGTCGGGGTGACCGAAACTCGCGTGCAAGTCCATGAGCTTAAGCATCATGAAAATCTGGCGAGTGTCGCGAAGTTGGTGCGCTTCTATGAGGTCTGCTCGCAGCGAGGCACATAGGTCGCATGAACTGGGATCTACTATTCCACTCTGTGGTTTGAGTAGATCCGCCCACTGAGACACTGGAAATTAGCCTTTCGGTGGTACCCGCTCCTGCCGGGAAAACGAATGCCAAGGTTAAGGGGAGCCCCGAATTCGATGCGTCCGGCAGGAGCGGGCGCTAATCGGCGAGGCAATCGGGGCAGTTAACGGTGCGCGCCCACTGGCGGATCTTCCCGATCTTCCCGCATTTTGTTTTCCCATCGCGCATCTTGTGCACGTTTTTATCGCTTCCCTGAAGTTTTACCGGCACCCAAATTTCCGGCATTTCGAGGGAAGGGGGTACCTCCGGGTGATCTCCCTGATCGGAGTGCTCTGATTGCGAATCCTGGCCGATATCGACAAACCGATAGCCGTGAAGGGCGCGACCGTACGTGTCATCCCGACTCTTGCACTCCGGGCATTCATCCTGACTTTCGCGTTCCGCGCATGAGACGGCGTGGTCTAGGTATGCGCGCCATGCTTGGTCTACTTCTGTCCGCTTGTCGATTTTCCCAGGGAGGGGCATTTTCCTCCCTCACAGTCGCCCGGTCATGGCGAGGGTAATGACACCCGCGACGAGTATGAATCCCACCAATACCACGATCACTCCGCTGGCCGTTTCACGGTCTACGAGTTTCACGGTGCACCTCCCTTGCGGTGTGCCGCGATTTCCCTACTGAGGGAAGTGACCTTCTGGTCGTTGCCTAAAGCCCTCGCGTCTTCCCGTTCTCTGGCCAACGCCCCACAGACATCGCAGCCTTCTACGGGGGCCGGTTCCGGAACGGGAGGAGGCAGAGGGACTGGAGCTGACCTGGTGTGCTCGCTCGTCACTGTTGCTCACCCCCTCGCGTCTCGTTCCTGAGTGACGAAACGTTAGGGAGCGACTACGGAGATGTCTGTGGCAGTTTGACTATCCGTCAGTTCGAAGTGCCACAAGTGATCGTTTAGAGGTCAAGGTGTATGGCTGTCGCCATGTCGCGCATCTCGCTCGTTAGTGTCCGGCGTCCCTCAATGATCCGGCGCATCACCGTACGGGCGTACGTCTGGTTGGGGATCCATTCCGGGGAAGAGGCCCGAATCTCTGACAGCTTGTCGAACGCTTCTGCGTATTCGCCTGTCTTCGCGTACGCATCGGCCACGTCCAACAGATGGCGATTCCTGTTGTTGCTCGTCGCCCTGAGTGTCGATACAGGGATCTTTTGAGCGAGGCGGAGTACAACGTCCGGCCGATTCGTGACGCTGGCGTTCTCGGCCGTCTTGAGTTTGACCGTGGTGGGGCCAAAGGTCATGAGAAAGTCATTCTCTGGCGTGTGTTCGCGGCCGAGCATGACTGCGGCTCCCTGAGCCAGTCGCATTGCGCGCTCGGCTGTATCCGCTTCTTCATTTCGCACGGCTGCGGCCGAGAGGCGAAGGAGCATCCAACCCCAGGTGCTCAGTTCCGCTGGCGTCGCGCGGCTTGGCCGTGGCTCGATTTCGTCGGCCCACTCCACAGCAAGATTTAGCGCGCTTTCCAATTTTCCTTGACGGAGTAGCAACCAGCATTGAATGTTCGCCGTTGCTGCACCATCCATGGGATCGGCTGCGCTGTCCATTGCCCGCTGAAGGGCTACGTTGGCGGCGTCAAACTGACGCGTTGCCACCATGAGCCATCCGGATAGCTGCAAGAGCCTTGCGCGGATGCTACGTCCCTCGGTCCCGAGGGCATCGGCGTCTCGAAGCATTCCGGGTAGCACCGTGGAAAGCTCGGCGAATTTATCTTTCGCGAAGAGAGGTACGGAGTCATCAAGCGCCCTCTTGACTCCGGCTATAGTGGGCGGCTCGTCGTCTAGTTCCCGGGGGAGTGGGGGAAGTGCGAGCGCCTTCCTGACGGCTTCCCATCGCTCTTCTGTGCCGACTACCGGCCCTTCAACTTTGGGGCCGTTCATGAGCTGCGTGGTGGTTACTCGAAGAGCGGCGGCGAGCATGCGGAGCGTCTCCATTCGGGCAGTGGCCCGATCGCCTTGCTCCAGCTTCCGGATGATCGAGATTGATACGCCAGACGCCTTGGCCAACTCACCCTGCGTCAAGCCCCGTTGCTTCCTCACGGCTTTCAACGTCTCGCCCACATTGCTCATATGGCCAGAGTAAGGGCCTAGCCACTGAGAAGCGATACGTCAAGAGGGGCGTGGCCTTGAATCCGATGAAGATCAGTAATTCGGGTGATGGGTGCTCGCCCTTCCCGATACATGGTTGACCATGCCTGAGCGGTGGTCGCATGCTGGCAACTCATTGGGACGAGTGACGACCAGACGAGTGGTCGGCTCCCTTCGAGTAGAGAGGTAGTGATCATGTTCTATTGGCGGCCAGCGTTGGTGATGTGGTTTCTCGTGCTGGTGGCACTGATGGGGCTGTGCGGGCACCCGGGGGTGCGGTAGCGGTGTCCTTGCAGAAACGCGCCCTTTCGGGCTCAACGCGCACAGACCGTACGCGTGTCGCGGCAGATGGTAGTGAGATCCGAGTGTCGGACGTGACACGAGTGACGCCGGTCATATTGGATCGTGTGTGCGGGGGCTGGATGGCCTATGGGTGGGGAGGTGACCACTCCGGTGGTGGATCATGACCCTGAGTGGGATGAGCATCAGCGGCCGAGAGAGGCAGAGCAGCCGGAAGAGGCTGTATGGGTGCCTGACGCTAGGTACGTGGCGGCGTGGCGTGAGGCTCGGGACGCTACGGATGCGCTTACTGCCGCGCTGGCTGCCGTGGACGGTGGATGCGTGAGCAGAGGTGATGTGGTGCTGACACCGAGCACCGATGGCGTGGGGCGGCCCGTGGTTCGGTTCGCGGGTCGGGCCAGTCCTGAGGCAGTGCGGCGGGTGGCTGATGTACTCAGGCGCGGCGCGGGGGCGCGGCCTGGGTGGTCGGCTGGTCGGTGATTGAGCGCACGGTGCTGGATCGGTGCAGGTGAGCACCGCCGCCGGCCGTAGCGGCTTTTGGGCGGGAGCTGCCACGGGGCGAGAGAACAGGGGGCCTTACGCTGGCCCGGCGAATCGGGCGGGTCTGTGATCCTGCCCGCGTTTGCGACCGATTGGCCCCCTGTTCTTAGAGGCTCGCCCCGTGGTGGCTGCCTAAAAGCCGCGTAGGCCGTCGGCCCCAGCCACGACGGCTCAGCCCTGATGGATGGCTGCGGAGTGCCCCTTGCTGCGGGGGCAGATGGCTTGGAGCATGGCCAGAGACCGAACGACATAGGGAGGTCGTTATGAGGTTCTTCGGTGAAAGACGCAAGCCTGAGCGGCCGTTACGGACTCGCGGGCGTGGCGCGGTGCGGGTCGAGAAGGACAGGCGGGGCCGTGAGTGGGTGACGTGCACGGGGTGCGGTCGCCGCAAGATGAACCCTGGCTTCGCTCCCAGCAAGTTCGCTGCCCGCGACCATGCGGACTCGTGCACCTGCTGAGTGACTGGCGTGCGGCGCGGAACCTGGTGAGGGCTGCTGGGCGGAACGGCTGACCGGCGCCGTGAGCAGGGCAGTTGGCGCTGTGCCTCGTGGAAGCCGCGGGAGGGGGTCTGCCTTTCCTGTGACCGCACGAAGAAAGCCCCCGCGCGATGCGTGGGGGCTTCTGGCTGTCCATGGAGCGTCTGTGGTGGTGCCGGGCGGCGGGGCCGTCCGGACGGACCGGCCGCCAGGCCGCAGCCGTCCGAGGCGGCCCCACCGCCCGGCGCGCCGCTAGGCGCGCCCTTGAGTAAGTAAAGAAGATCTAGACGCGCTAGCCGCGCTTGGGCGTTGTTGGGGTGATGCGGTAGCTGAGGCTGGCGGACTCCGCGCTCATGCGCAGCTCCTCTACGAGCAACGCGCGGCCCTCCTGGTCTTCGGTCACGCGGTGCGTGATCAGGATCGTGTCAGCCGCGAGGGCGGCTTGCTCGTCCGGGCGCGCGCTGCGGGCCGTCACGGTTTCCCAGAAGGAGAGCGTGTGTCCGGCGTCGGCGAGCATGGCGTATAGCTCTTCGGGGTGGGCGTCGGGACATTCCGCTAGGGCGGGTACCTCGTCGGCGATGTCGAACGGGACCGTGGTGAGGGCGGCGGCCCTGACTCCGGTGTCCTCGTCGATGATCAGGCGCTCGGCTGTGAGGGTGTGGATGGGGCCTCGGCCGATGAGTCGGGCGATGGTGCCGCGTGCGTGGCCGCGCGTGACAGTCACGGTCTCGGCCTTGGTGAACGGGTGGCCGAGCTCCAGCCTCTTGCCTCGGCGGATCAGCGTCCGCTTGATCGCGTGGGTGTGCTCGGGCTCTTGGCGGACGTACGTACCCTTGCCCTGCTGGCTGACTGCGAGCCCCATCCTGCGCAGCTCGGCGACTGCCTGTCGCACAGTGTTGCGGGACACCTGGTACCGCTCCAACAGCTCTGTCTCAGAAGGCAACTGGCTCCCCGGCGGATACTCGCCCTCCTCGCCCTCTGCGATGGAGTCGGCCAAGATCCGTGCAAGCTGGCGGTAGCGCGGCTCGCTGTGCAACGGCTGGGCGGTGCTGTGGCTGCGTCCCGGCATGGTGCGTGCTCCTCGGGGTCTGGCCCGGCTGGGCTTCGGCTCGGTCATGGGGGTGGGGACGTGCACTCATCAGAATAAGTGCTTGCCTTGTTCGGTCAAGATGCCTCATGCGCACTTATTGGTACGAGTAATAACCAGACGAGCTGATGGAGGATGGTCATGTTCGAAAACCTCACGCCTGCTGACCGTGTGGCGGCTGTGCATCGCTGTGGTGACCCCGTAACTGCCGCTCAGCGTGCAGTCGCGACCGGCCTCCTCGTGGACATGCTCAATGCCGCTGAGCGACATGGTGTGACCCTCGCCGACTTCGATGCGGTGGTGGATCTGCCGGGCGGCTGCCTTGACGTGGTGCTTTCGAAGCGCGGTCGCTGACGCGTGGCGGGGCCGGTGAACAAAGCCCGGCCCTCTCGTCAGCTCCATGCCGGTGTGCTCATGAGATCTATGAGAGAGGTGAACTCTGTTGCAAACCATTCCTGTGGACGTGCGGCGTCTGGGCGCGCTTATGTGCGTCGTTCCGCCTGAGCCTCGGGTGAATCGGGAGACAGGAGAGGTCCGCACGGACCGGGAGGGGCGTCGGCTGTACGTGGTCGGTGTCTCGGTCCGTCAGCCGGAGTCCCGGCGGGCGGATGTCATTGAGGTTGTCGTGCCGGGTGAGGCTCCGGCCGTCGCGGAAGGTATGCGCGTCCGGATTCAGGATCTCGTCGCGGTGGCTTGGGAGATCGACGGTCGGCGCGGCACTAGCTACCGCGCCGTGGCCATCACCCCTGCGGAGAGCGGGGAGAAAGCGGCGCCGGTCGCGGGCCGGGCGAAGTCGTCTGGCGGTGACGGCTGATGCCTGATCCGTCCGAGCTTCGGCTGGCCGTCGTGGACTGGACAGACCTGCGTCGGTACGTGTGGGAGCTGGCCAACCAGATGAACGCTGCCGACTTCGACCAGATGGACGCGGGTGATCGTGAGCGGCTGGCGCGGGTCGCGCTGGCGGTCGCGAATCTCGCTCAAACCATGATCACGCGCTCTGGAAGTGGGGGGTACAAGTGGTGGAACAAGCCGACGTCGTCGTGAAGCGCCTGATGCGGAATCTCCGCCTGCTGAGCGGCTGCGATGACCTGCTGACCGCCATGGAGGGCGGCCCGCTGGTCGCCGAGATCATGGCGCTCACGGCGCGCACTGCTCAGCAGACCGCCGACGATGCCCGAACCATGCTCCTGACGCTCCGCCAGGAAGGCGGCGGTAGTGATCGCGGAGGTGATCACTGATGCCGTGGGAGCTTACGGTCTGGCTGCTTCTCCTGTTGGCCTTCGTGACACAGGCGCGCTGGGAACATCGGCTGCCGTCGATGCCTCGGGGACTGCGTCGCTTTGGGGCGCTGCCGTGGCGGTGGTACCTCGGCGGCTTCCCGGCTGCGTTGATCAGGATGCGGTTCACCTGGCGCCGGTTCACCCGCAACGCGGACTTGGCGGTGCAGCGCCAGCCGCCGCGTGCTCTGGTCGGTCGCGATCTGATCGTGACGGGTCGGGCTGTGCGGATGATCCCGCCCCGTCTGGGGCTGCCTCGTCCTACGCGAGACGGCCTGGTGGTGCGGGTGCAACTCCATCCGGGTCAGACACCGATTCCGTACATCGAAGCGGCACCAGCCATGGCGCACGCCTGGCGGATGCATGCCGTCCGCGTGGTCTCGTTTCGGCGTGGTGAAGTGACGATCACTGCCACCTGGCGAGACCCCCTGACCGATGCGGGCACTGAGCCGAAGCGCTACCCGGGGCGGGTACTTGCTGCACAGGTGGGCCGTACAGAGCTCGGCATGGGCTGGACTCTCGACATGCGGCAGGTGCCGCACTGGCTGGTGGTCGGCGCGACCCAATCCGGGAAATCCACCCTGCTCGCGTCCCTGGTGGCCGAGCTTGCACCGCAGCCGGTAGCGCTCGTCGGAATCGACTGCAAAGGCGGCATGGAGCTGTCACTGGTCGAACGGCGGCTGTCCGCGCTGGCCTGTAGCCGGACGGAAGCGCTGGCGCTCCTGGTGGCGCTCCTCGATGAGGCGCAAGAGCGCATGGCCGTCTGCCGTAGGGCTGGCGCCCGGTCCATCTGGGAGTTGCCTGAGCACGTGCGGCCGGTGCCGGTCGTGCTCCTGGTCGATGAGCTGGCCGAGCTGTACCTGGTCGACGGTTCGCGGGTCAGTCGGCAAGAGGCGGCCGAGTGCTCAACGGCCCTGCTCCGGCTGGGGCAGCTTGGGGCGGCTCTGGGGCTGCACCTGGTGGTCGCCGCTCAGCGGATGGGCTCTGAGCTGGGGGCCGGGGTGACTGCTCTGCGGGCTCAGCTCGGCGGCCGTATCTGCCACCGAGTGCACGATCAGCAGACGGCAGAAATGGCCCTTGGTGATCTGGCAGAGGACGCGGTTGTGGCGGCTCAGGTGATCACTGAGGAAGAGCAAGGGGTGGCCATTACGACGGTCGGCGGCACCTGGGCCCGTGTGCGGTCTCGACTGACCACTACTGCTGATGCTCGGGAAATCGCGGCGCGGTATGCCGACCGGACACCGGATCTGCCTGCGCTGGTACGCGCCATGGACACAGTGAATAAGGAGGGAGGCGGAAATGACTGAAGCACAGGCAATGCCCATTGCAATCGCTGTCGGGTTGCTCTGCATTCTGATCCTCCGGTCCCGGGAAGTCACCTGGTGGGTAGGCGCCCTTTTCTTCCTCTGGGGATTCACCATGGCAAGCACCACCCCGGGGCTTACCATCACGGATTTCCTGCAATGGGCGGTCTACCAGAAGTAAGGATCCAGGGAGGGAGCAAGATGCCTCACCTGTATGTGAGGTGCCGTGCCTGCGGTCGGCTACGGCAGCGCACTCGGGGCGGCCGTCTCCGGCGGTGCCGTTGCTGTCGGCGTCGTCCGCCTGGGCGCTGACCTCTGATAGCTGAACGTGACGGCCGGCGCGAACCCAGCGTGACAATCCCCAGCTCAAACCCTAGAGGAGCAGTGCCCGTGTACCTGGCCATCGATCGCCTCTCCGCCATGGCGGCGGACTACCAAGAAAGGGCACCGCCGCATGACGTCCCCTTGGGACACTCCTCGTGCGCGGCGCTCCGCACTCGAAATCGCGGAGCGCCTTCGCACGCTCTCAGAGACTGAACGCGACATGATCCGACTGGTCGGCACTCCTGGTTTCCGCCGGTGGCTCGACCAAATCCACAACATCGGTGGCTGCGCCGATCCTATTTACCTGGCTGGGCGGACCATAACCCGCAATGCTGTCACGGGTGCCGTAATGCGCGTCTACACCACCACTGATGAACCGGGCGGCGTGTTGGCCCTGCGGTGCGGCAATAGGCGTGAGACACGCTGTGCGCCATGCTCGCGCATCCACGCTGGCGACACATTCCATTTGGTACGGGCCGGGCTCCTGGGCGGCAAGGAAGTCCCCTCGACAGTTACTGGGCATCCTCGGCTGTTCGTCACCCTGACGGCGCCTGGATTCGGTGCCGTACACAGAGCCACAGACTCAATGGACCGTAAGTGTCGCCCTCGCCGTGATGGCGGGGAATGCCCGCATGGAAGGCCGATCGGCTGCAATCAGGTTCATTCTGAAGCTGACCCAAGAGTGGGACAGCCCATATGTAGTCGGTGTTACGACTACGCGGCACATGTGCTCTGGCACGCAAAGGCAGGGGCACTCTGGAATAGGACAACGATTCTGATCAGGCGTCACCTTGCGGCGGCTATGGGAATTACACAGAGAACACTCAATTCCCATCTCCGCGTCTCGTTCGCCAAGGTGGCCGAGTACCAGAAACGCGGAGCTATCCACCTGCATGCCGTGATGCGCGTTGATGGCCCCTCCGGGCCCAAGGATGCTCCGCCCTCTGAGGCCACGACGGAGGTTGTTGAGACGGTCGTCCGAAGCGCTGTAGAGGCAGCAGAGACCCGTACGCCATACGCCCCGGGCCTGGGGGAGCACGTCATCCGTTGGGGCGCTGAGATCGACGTACACGCGATCCACAGTGTGAACTCGGAGATTGGCGATGTGCCGATGACCGATGAGGCCGTTGCCGCGTACATCGCGAAGTACGTGTCCAAGAGCGTGGGGGAAGTGGGAGGCATTGACCGGCGTATCACATCCGCCGGTGAGATCGATCGGCTGCGGGTCAGCCCCCATGCGCGCGCTCTCATGGGTACCTGCTGGCGTCTGGGCGGCGTAGTGGAGCTGGCCCCGCTGCGGCTGCGTCTGTGGGCTCATGCACTCGGCTACCGGGGCCATGTACTCACCAAGAGTCGACGCTACTCCACCACCTATGAGCAACTGCGCGCCGTCCGTGCTGAATACCGAAAGACGAAAGCGGCTGGCGGGGCAGTCTCGGCTGATGTGCCTACAGAAGTTGAGTCCGCGTGGAGATACGTGCGGTCGGGACATACACCCGCTGAGGCAGAGATAGCAGCGGGGGTTTCACAAGACCTTTCCCGTAACCGCGACGTAGGCCGCTCCGAGCTAAGTAATGATGAGGGAGGGCGGGATTATGACTGAGCGGCACGGCAGGGTCAATCGAAATGATCCTGCCGTGCGCGCTTGGGTGGTTCGCCATTTGGCGCGTGCTCCGGATCTAACTAATGAGGAGCGGGTACATCTGCGGTCGCTTCTTCGGGGGTTTGGTCAGAGGGGCGACCCCCCTGCTCCCGCCAGATAGGAATTACGGTATCGGGGTCGAATTTACCTCGGCCTTTAGGGCCTTTGAGGAGTTGTATGTGTTTCATGTAGCGCTTTATTATCGCGCGCTTCTCAACGTTGTTCCCTGACCTCCATAGCATGAGGTCGCTCTCTACGGCTTGGGGGTCAGGGGCAGAACCTAGATCATCGAGTTTCTCGACAAGCTCTCGAATCTTCTTTGATATCACTCCGATGTGTTCGTAGTAGTCCTCATTCGACCACCCAACGTCAGAGAGTTCTCCGCGCTCCCATTTTCCTTTAAGTTGCTCCTTTTCCTCGATCGCTGCACTTTTCTGTGCCTCTAGTTCGGCGTGCTGCTCGATGATCTCTTCATCTTCTTCATTGCTTTCGTTGAGTGAGGCCCCTAGTTTCTCTATTAGGAACTCTTCCATGAGTATGTTTATGAGATCGTCAAGGGGTTCCATCTTTCGTGAGGTCGAGCCGCATGCGCCGTTACGGCCACGCGACGGGCAACGGTATACGTGGTATTTCACCTGTCCATTCCAGCGGCCTTCCATGGGCTTCTTGCATTTATAGCAGCGCACAATCCCTGTCAGTAGGTACTTTCCGTATTCATGTCCTCCGACGGGTGTGGTGTCTACTCCATTCTGCTCCTGGCGTGCTTTAAGGATGCCCTGGGCTTTGAACCATGTCTGTGGGGACACGATTTCATCCCAGGTTCCCATCACGGGATTCCCGTTCTCGTCGGTGAGTAGTTTGGACATTCCGTCATGCTGCTTGGATGGTTCGAGTCGATGGCGTCCGCTGTAGAGAACCATTCCCGCGTATCGGGGATTCGACAGAATGAGTTTGACCGTGGCCGTGGTCCAATCGCCTCCGCCCGGAGAGCGGATTCCTGAAAGTGTCAGTCCTCGTGTGATGGACGACGGAGTACCGTTCTCTTCCACTAGCTCGCGGAAGATGCGCCTTATGACTTCCGCCTCTTCCTCAATCTTCGTACCTGCGTCCTCGCCTTTGCGTACCCATCCGTAACCGAGGCGGCCTATAGGGATTCCTACCTCGGCTGCTGCTAATGTGTCTCGGGCAACGCGTCGGGCTGTGTCCTGAGACTGCTTCAACAGCATGACGCACATTACGCGCGCCATATTGCAGTCGGATTCCCTGACTAGATTGAGTTCGCTGGTTGCTCCGATGGCGGGCCGTTTCACTTCGTTGACGACGTTCGCTAGATCTTCGAGGTCCCTGGGTTGCCTAACTAGGCGATCCAAGTCATAGAAGACTATTCCGTCAATTACCCCATTGAGTAGATCTTTCAGCATTCGCTGGAAATCTTTGCGAAGAACCACCCAATCCACCCCACCGTCAGGACGAGTGATCCTCTTCTTCTTATAGGCGCTGGTGTCGTCGTCTATATAGAGGTCGGCGAACGGGCCCCACCCGAGGGCCTGGCGCTTGGCCTCGATGTCCTCGGTCTGTCGTTCGATGGCGGTCTTCCTCTTGGACGCCTCCTTCCTGGCTCGTCGTTCTTCGTTAATGTCATGCATAGAGAGACGTAGGTATCCGCCCGGTCGCTGTGGTACGTACTGCGCGTAGCCCGCAGAGAGGTCAAGGGTGGTCGTGCGGCCTCGCTCGCGTAGCTGCGTGATCATCGGGTCGTCGATGCCGGATACGGCGGACAGGTCAAGCGTGTTGGCCGTGAAGGGAGTAGGGGACATGGCGACGCCTCCTAGTAGCGGGAGTTCAGCAGAAATGCCCGGGGTTGGGTACTACCCTGATCCGTCCATCCCCGGTTACATCCGTTACTGGAACGGTGCCGCCTGGGTGCCCGGCACCAGCCGTCCCGCCCCGGCCGCGGGCGAGGCCATGCCCGCGCCGCCGCCCGGCATCACCCATACCCAGGTGATCAGCCCGGCGCCGGACGAGACCGGCCCGATGTTCCTGGACGAGGAGCCGGCGCCGCGGCCCGCGGAGGAGACCGGCAGGGCACTGCCCGAGCTGCGCCGGAGCGCCGAGATGGACGTCCGGGGCGCGGGCGGGTCGCCCGAGGCCGCGGCCGGTGGCATGGGGGCGCAGCCGGTGCCGCCCGGCGGCGTCCCGGCGTCCGTCGACTGGAACGATCCCCAGCGGCTGCACGGCACCCGTCCCGATGCCGGGTCGGCCTGGCAGGCGGACGCGTCCCGGCAGGGCGGATTCGGCGGTGAGCAGGACCACCGGGTCTCCTGGGGCTCGGAGACGGACGAACCCGGCGACGCCCAGGACGGTGGCGCCCAGGACGGTGGCGGGCAGTGGCCCGGTGTGCCCGACCCGCGGCGGGCGGGCCCGGGCGAGGGCGCCGGACGCGATGAGGGCACGTTGACCATGCGCGCGGGCGCGAGCGGGGGGACGGTGGACCGCTCGACGCAGGCCCTGCCGCCGGTGTGCCGGGCCCCGGAGCTGCCCTCGGCGGACGACGGCGCCGCGCCCGCCGCGGCGAGCGACGGGACGATGACGATCCGCGCGGTGGGGCGCGGCGACGGAGCGGCACCTACGACGAGCCAGGGCCAGGGCCAGGGCCAGGGGCAGGGGCAGGGGCAGGGACAGCGTCACGGCCAGGGCCGGAACCCGGAGTCCGGCCGCGACGACGGGACGATGGCGATCCGGGCGATCGGCCGTGGCGGCTCGCGCAAGGGCGCCGAAGCGGCACCCCCGGCCCAGCCCCAGCCCCAGCAGCCCCACCAGCCCCCGCAGACACACCAGCCTCAGCAGCCGTACCAGTCCCAGCAGCCCTTCGGCGGTATCCCCGCCCAGGGCGGTGGCCCGGCCTGGCAGCAGCAGGGGCACCCGTTCGCCCAGCAGCCCGGCCCGGCACAGGGCGCGCCACAGGCCGCACCGCATGGCGCCCCGCCGGGCGCGCCCGAGGGCGTCATCCCCTGGAAGCCGCCCGTCGACAACCCCTTCCTCCAGGCCGCCCAGGCCCAGGGACGGCCCGCCCCGCTCGGCCGCCGCCTCGCCGCCCGGCTGATCGACACGGTCGTGCTGCTCGGCGTGGTCGGCGCCGTCGCGTTCCCGCTGTGGGGCAAGGCGAGCGACCATATCGACGAGAAGGTCGAGACGGCCAAGCAGAGCGGCGAGACCGTCACGGTCTACTTCCTGGACGGCACCACCAGCGGCTATCTCGGCATCGTCCTCGGGCTGCTGCTCGTCCTCGGCATCGTCCTGGAGACGCTGCCGACCGCCAAGTGGGGCCGCACGCTGGGCAAGAAGCTGAGCGGGGTGCGGGTGCTGGACATCGAGGGGCACGACACCCCGTCCTTCGGCGCCGCACTGCGCCGCTGGCTGGTCTACTCGGTGCTGGGGGTGCTCGTCATCGGTGTGCTGAACGTGCTGTGGTGCCTGTTCGACCGCCCGTGGCGGCAGTGCTGGCACGACAAGGCGGCCCGCACCTTCATCGCGGCGGCCGACTGAGCACGGCCGCGGCCGACTGAGTGCCGCCGCTTCCCTCCCGACCCCTGAGCCGCCGCCCCGCCCGCCTCCGCTGAGGCGGATGGACGATCCCGATCGCCCGAACGGTGCGCGCCGGATGCGACCGGCCCGGCTCCGGGGTCGACTCGGGCCATGAGCACCGACCAGCCGCCCCCCGGGCCCGATGAGCCCCGGGACGGGGACAGCAGCGATCCGTTCGCCAAATATCCGCGGGCGAACGGCTCCCCGTACGGGGACCACACCGCCGGAGCCGAGCCGTACGCCGGGATGCCGCCGCTCGCGCACCTCGGCCGCCGTCTGATCGCCCGGATCATCGACGCGCTGCTCATCGGCATCCCGGTCGGGCTCGTGCTGAGCGCGATCGCGAGCGGCTACGACCCGGTCGACGGCAGCGTCCACTCGACCATCGTCACGCTGATCTACGTCCTGATCTACTTCGTCTATGAGGGTCTGATGCTGACCCGGGACGGTCAGACCGTCGGCAAGAAGGTGATGCGGATCCGGGTCGCCCTGCTGGAGAACGGCCAGCCGCCGGCCGGTCAGGCGGGCTGGGTGCGCGCGGGGGTGTATGCCCTGCCCGAGATCGTGCCCTGCTGTGGCTTCGTCTTCTGGCTGATCAATGTGTTGTGGTGCACCTGGGACCGGCCCTACCGGCAGTGCCTGCACGACAAGGCGGCCAAGACCCTGGTGGTCTCGGCCGTGCCCTGAGCCCCCGGCCCCGAGCCCCCCGAGTCCCCGGGCGCCTGAGTCCCCGGCCCCCGGCCCCCGGGGCCCCGGGCCTCTGAGCCCCCGGGCCCCCCAATCCCGGGGCGCCTGAGCCCCCAGCCCCCGAGCCCTCCAGCCCCCGCGCCCCGGAGGTGCCACCCTGAGCTTCCGGTCCACCGGGAGCGCTGATGTAATCGGGGCATGGCCCCCGACCCGCTGTCCTCGCCCCCGCACGCGTTCCCCGCCGGGATGCCCCCGCTGGCCACCCCTGGTCAGCGCTTCGCCGCCCGGCTCATCGACATCGTCGTCCTCGGCGTCATCTGGACGGTGGCGCTCATCGCGACCGGCGCGCTCCAGTACACGATGAACCACCCGGGCGAGCAGCACATGGGCAAGGTGACCCTCGCGCTCATCATCACGATGGCCGTCTACTTCGGCTACGAGGGCGTCATGCTGGCCCGCAGCGGACAGACGCTCGGCAAGAGGGCGCTGCGCATCCGGGTGGCGATGCTCTCCGACGGGGATGTGCCGGCCGGTCAGGGCTGGGTCCGCGCGGCGGTCTACGTACTGCCCGGGATGCTGATCCCGCTGCTCGTCGGCACGGTTTTCTGGCTGGTCAACTCGGCCTCACTGCTGTGGGACAAGCCGTTCCAGCGCTGTCTGCACGACAAGGCCGCGCGGACCGTGGTGGTGTCAGCCGCGCATTGAGTCGGCGTGCGCCCTGGTGCGCGCCCCCGCCGCGTCGGCCGGTCCGGACCCCGCCGCGGGGCTGCTGGTGCGCACGGTGCGGCTGGGGCGGGAGATCCGGACCACCGGCACGGTGACGGCGACGAGAAGCCCGGACGCGAGCCCGACCACGGTGACCACCGCGATACCGAGTCCCGATCGGGTCTGGGACAGCAGCAGCATGGCGAAGGTCGAAAGAACGACGGTGGCCGAACCATAGACAAGCTGTGCAGGAGTCGGACGCGGCATGGCGGTATCCGTCCTCAAGGGCGATATGCAGGGGGCATGGGTCAGGCTGATGTGACCGTCAGCTCGACTCTACGGTGGTGAATGCCCGAGGGGGAACGGAAGTAAGCGTGACCTCACCCACGGCGCCGTTGCACAGGGGGCGCACAGAATCATCGGCTGTTCCAACCGGCGCGCACGGCGCGCCCGTTGCTGTCCGTTAATCGGAACGCCGGGATCGCAGAACGTACTTGTCTCATCAGTCCAAGTCAAGGTCTGTCTTTTCTCCTGCCACTCCGGTCAAATGTCCGGCACCGGTGTGAAAGGGGAGGACTGAGCGAGTGAACAACCAATGGAGAACGGCCAGATCGGCCGCCATAGCCACCGTGGTGGCCGCTCTCGGCGCGGCGGCACTCTCGACTGGCATGGCTCAGGCGGATGCGCCGTCTACGCGTGTTGAGCGCCATGATCCGGCGCCCGCGAAGACGGATGTCCAGCACGATCTCGAGGGCCCGTACAGCAAGCAGCAGGAAGCGCAGCGCCAGGAGGCGCTGCGTCAGGTCATCTCCGGCGACACCAAGGCGACCACGCGCGGGGCGTCGAAGGTGGTGAAGCTCGGCAAGGGCAAGTATGTCGAGCTGGCCCGGGAGAAGACCGACAAGATCTTCACCATCCTGGTCGAGTTCGGCGACAAGGTGGACGACACCACCATGTACGACCCGGACGGTGACGGCCCCAAGCCGCCGGTGAAGAAGTACGGCGGCAAGCCGGGCCCGGCGCACAACACCATCGCCCAGCCGGACCGCGCCAACGACAACAGCACGGCCTGGCAGAAGGACTACAACCGCGAGCACTTCCAGGACCTCTACTTCTCCAAGGACAAGAAGAAGCAGTCCCTGAAGAAGTACTACGAGAAGCAGTCCTCGGGCCGCTACTCCGTGGACGGCGAGGTCTCCGACTGGGTCAAGGTCGACTGGAACGAGGCCCGGTACGGCTCCAACTACTGCGGCGACACCAACTGCGCCAACGCCTGGGACCTGATCCGCGACGGCGTCAACCAGTGGGCCAAGGACCAGAAGGCGGCCGGCCGCACCGACGCGCAGATCAAGGCGGACCTGGCCAAGTACGACCAGTGGGACCGCTACGACTACGACGGCGACGGCAACTTCAACGAGCCCGACGGCTATATCGACCACTTCCAGATCGTCCACGCCGGTGAGGACGAGTCCGCGGGCGGTGGCGCCGAGGGCGAGAACGCCATCTGGGCGCACCGCTGGTACGCGTACGGCACCGACGCGGGCAACACCGGCCCGGGCGACAACAAGTCGGGCGGTACCCAGATCGGCGACACCGGGATCTGGGTCGGCGACTACACGATGCAGCCGGAGAACGGCGGCCTCGGTGTCTTCGCCCATGAGTACGGCCATGACCTGGGCCTGCCGGACGAGTACGACACCACCGGTAAGGGGGAGTCGTCCGTCGCCTACTGGTCGCTGATGTCCGCGGGATCCTGGCTCGGCACCGGTAAGGACGCCATCGGCGATCTGCCCGGCGATATGAACGCCTGGGACAAGCTTCAGTTGGGGTGGCTGAACTACGCCTCGGCCAAGGCCGGGAAGAAGTCGACCCACACGCTCGGGGTCGCGGAGTACAACACCAAGAACAAGCAGGCGCTGGTCGTCGAGTTGCCCGCCAAGCCCGTCACCACCGAGGTGGTCGCCCCCGCCGAGGGCACCAAGCAGTGGTGGAGCGGGATGGGGGATGACCTGAAGAACACCCTCACCCGGTCCGTGGACCTCACCGGTAAGTCCAAGGCCGGCCTGGACCTGAAGGGCTGGTGGGACATCGAGGAGAACTTCGACTACCTCTACACCGAGGTCTCCACCGACGGCGGCGCCAACTGGACGCCGATCGACGGTACGGCGGACGGCAAGGCCATTCCGCGTGACGCCGGTGACAAGCCCGCGCTGACCGGTACCGCCGGGGCGTACAAGAAGCTCTCCTTCCCGCTGGACGCCTACGTGGGCAAGAAGATCGAGCTCCGCTTCCGCTACCAGACCGACGGCGGTGTGGCGCAGAAGGGCTTCGCGGCCGACGCGATCACCCTGACCGCCGACGGCGCCCCGGTCTTCAGCGACGGCGCCGAGGGCGATGACAACGGCTGGACCGCGAACGGCTTCTCGCGCATCGGCGGGTCCTTCAGCAAGGACTACCCGCAGTACTACATCGCCGAGAACCGCCAGTACGTGTCGTACGACACCACCCTGAAGACCGGTCCGTACAACTTCGGCTGGGCCTCCTCCCGGCCCGACTGGGTCGAGCACTTCCCGTACCAGAACGGCCTGCTGATCTGGCAGTGGGACACCTCGCAGCCGGACAACAACGTCGGCGTCCACCCGGGCAGCGGTCTGATCCTGCCGATCGACGCGCACGCCACCCCCGAGAAGTGGGCGGACGGCTCGCTGATGCGCAACCGGATCCAGGCGTACGACTCGCCCTTCAGCCGGTTCCCGTCGGACGGCTTCACGCTGCACAAGGACGGTAAGGCCGCCAAGGTGAAGCCGAAGCCGGGCATCCCGGTCTTCGACGACCACAAGGGGACGTACTGGGACAAGAGCAATCCGACCGGCAGTGTGAAGATTGCTGACACCAATACCCGGATCAAGATCCTCAAGGAGCTCCCGGGCGGCTCGACGATGACCCTCCAGGTCGGACCGTCCGCCTCCTAGATCCACACCGTCTGCGTTATCGCAGGTCAGAGCGGCAGCGGCCGTCGCCCCCTAGCGGGCGGCGGCCGTTCGCGTTTAGATGCCCCTACGACCAACTTGTTGACACGACGTCTCACGGGGGACATGACCCGCAATGGCCAACGGAGGATTCACCAAGCTGCCCGGCGGCAGCGTGGTGGTCGCACTGACGCTGCCGAGCCCGCTGGGCGAGGGCGGCGTCCGCGTCCTGGTACACGCCATGAACCGCCAGCGCGCCCTGACCAGGCTGCGCAATCTCGGGCTTCGCGCCGTTTATCTGCGCGGCAATATGGCCCCGCCGACACCCGACGAGGTGACGGCGGTGCTGCACCATCCCGACGGGCTCGTCTGGCGCACCGCGCCGGACCGGGGAGGGGAGCTGTGGCATCCGATCGCCGCTCTGCTCAGACCGGCGGCCCCGGCCTCGTAGCCCGGAGCCCCTCGTAGCGCCCGGGCCCTCGTGGCGCCCGGGCCCTCGTAGCGCCCGGGCCCTCGTGGCGGCGGGGCCGGGAGGGTGCCCGCAGGGGCCGCCAGGGCGGCTGGGGGCGCCCAGAGCGCCTCCGGCGCCCTCAGACGACCGGCTTGCCGCTGAGCTCGACCCCGGCCGTCCGCAGCTCCTCCAGGGCGCGCTCGGTCGTGCCCGGGGAGACGCCCGCGGTCAGGTCCAGCAGGACATGCGTGGCGAACCCCTCGCGGCGCGCGTCCAGCGCGGTGGCCCGCACGCAGTGGTCGGTGGCGATGCCCACCACGTCCACCTCGGTCACCTCCCGCTCGCGCAGCCACTGGGCGAGCGAGGTGCCGTGCTCGTCGATGCCCTCGAAACCGCTGTACGCCCCCGTGTACGCGCCCTTGTCGAAGACCGCCTCGATCGCGCCGGAGGCGACGGCGGGCGCGAAGTTCGGGTGGAACCCGACACCCTCGGTGCCCGCGACGCAGTGCACCGGCCAGGAGTGCTCATAGTCCGGGTTGTCCGAGAAGTGATCGCCCGGCGCGATGTGGTGATCACGCGTGGCGACGATATGGCGGTAACCGGGCGTGGCCTCCCCGATCAGATCGGTGATCGCGGCGGCGACATCCGCGCCCCCCGTCACCGCGAGGCTTCCGCCCTCGCAGAAGTCGTTCTGGATGTCCACGACGATCAGTGCCCGGTGCATGTCACCGAGGGTAGACACTCCACGTCGATTGCGGCAGTGGGCATGCCCCGCGTTCCCCCTCATGACGCTCCTCAGGCCGGCAGGTACTCGGTGGGCAGGACCGGTTCGCCGCGCGAGAGCTGGGTCGCCGACAGCGGCAGTCCGGCCCGGGCCGCGATATGCCGGTCCCGCGCCGCGTCCAGCGGCTCCCGGGCCACGATCTCGCCGCCGCGCACCAGCTCCACCAGCAACTGATGGTCCGCCAGCTCCTCGGGGACCGCACCGGTGCCGATCACCTCGGCCTCGGCCACACCGTGCTCGTCCACCCGCCGGGCCGCCCATTTGCGGCCGCCCACCGAGGACTTCGCGCCCATGGACTTCTTGGCCACCGGCAGCAGCGGCGCCCCGGGGGTGTCCGAACCGGCCCGCGCGACCAGCTTGTAGACCATCGAGCAGGTGGGGTGGCCGCTGCCGGTGACCAACTGGGTGCCGACCCCGTACGCGTCCACGGGGGCCGCGGCCAGCGAGGCGATCGCGTACTCGTCCAGATCGCTGGTCACCGTGATCCTGGTGTTCTTGGCGCCCAGCTCGTCGAGCTGCTGGCGCACCCGGTGGGCGAGCAGCAGCAGATCGCCGGAGTCGATCCTTACGGCGCCCAGGTCCGTGCCGGCCACCTCCACGGCGGTGCGCACCGCCTCGGCGACGTCATAGGTGTCCACCAGCAGGGTGGTGCCGCTGCCGTGCGCCTGGACCTGCGCCGTGAAGGCGTCCCGCTCGCTGTCGTGCAGCAGGGTGAAGGCGTGGGCGCTGGTGCCCACGGTGGGGATGTTGTAGCGGAATCCGGCCGCGAGGTCGGAGGTGGTGGCGAAGCCGCCGACGTAGGCGGCGCGGGCGGCGGCCACGGCGGCCAGCTCATGGGTGCGGCGGGCGCCCATCTCGATGAGCGGCCGGCCGCCGGCGGCGGTGGACATCCGGGACGCGGCGGCGGCCACCGCGGAGTCGTGGTTGAAGATGGAGAGGATGACCGTCTCCAGCAGCACCGCCTCGGCGAAGGTGCCCTCCACCCGCATGATCGGCGAACCGGGGAAGTAGACCTCGCCCTCGGGGTAGCCCCAGATGTCGCCGCGGAAGCGGTAGTCGGCGAGCCAGGTGAGGGTCGGCTCGTCCACGATCCGCTGCTGGGCGAGGAAGTCCAGGACGTCGCTGTCGAAGCGGAAGTTCTCGACGGCGTCCAGCACCCGCCCGGTGCCCGCGACGACACCGTAGCGGCGGCCCTCGGGGAGGCGCCTGGTGAATACCTCGAAGACCGAGCGGCGGTCGGCGGTGCCCGCCCGCAGCGCGGCCTGCAACATGGTGAGTTCGTACCGGTCGGTGAAGAGTGCGGTCGACGGCACGTCCACCGGCAGTCCCAAGTCCGCAGTGTCCATGGTTGACGATGCTACCTCCCGTACTCGTCAGAGTGACGAGATCTGGGTGCCGGTTTATGCGGCGGCCAGTGCCGGGTGGCAGCATGGGACGTGTGAGTGTCACGCCCGTGGAGATCGAACGTCCCGAAACCCGTGAAGCGCCGATGTCGGTGCCCGAGCCCGACGTTCCCTGGGTGACGGTGGTGCACAACGACCCCGTCAATCTCATGAGCTATGTGACCTACGTTTTCCAGAGCTATTTCGGCTATTCCAAGGACAAGGCGCACCGTTTGATGCTCGACGTCCACCACAAGGGCCGCGCGATCGTCTCGAGCGGCAGCCGCGAGGAGATGGAGCGCGACGTGCAGGCGATGCACGGCTACGGCCTGTGGGCGACCCTCCAGCAGGAGCGCTGATGTCGGGACGGTTCGAGCCGCTGCCCGGCGGCGGTGCCTCCCTCGCGCTGGACGAGGTCGAGATCTCCATTCTGCGCAGCCTGGCCATGCAGCTCGCCGAGCTGATCGGCCCGGGCGACCAGCCCGCCGAGGGCGGTGACCCCCTGGACGCGCTCTTCGCCGACGGCCCCAGCAAACCGCCGGCCGACCCCGCGCTGGCCCGGCTCTTCCCGGACGCCTATCGCGCCCCGGACCAGGAGCTGGGGCCGCGGGAGGAGAAGGAGGCGCGGGAGGCGTCCGCGGAGTTCCGCCGCTTCACCGAGAACGACCTGCGGGCCCGTAAGCGCGACGACGCCCTGACGGTGGTGCGCGACCTGGACTCGCTGGCCGCCGGGGCGCCCGCCGGGGCCCCGGGCGTGCTGGAGCTGGCGCCGCAGAAGGCCCGGCACTGGCTGACCGCCCTCAATGACCTGCGGCTGGCCATCGGGACCCGGCTGGAGGTCACCGACGAGGACGACGGCGGTGACCTGCTGCGGCTGCCCGACTCCGATCCGCGCAAGCCGATGGTGATGGCGTACTTCTGGCTCGGCGGGCTTCAGGAAACGCTGGTCGAGACCCTGATGCCGGAATAACGCTCTCCGGCGATTACTGAGTGTTCGTTTAGAGGATGCTCAACTCCGGATAACGATCGCATCACCGCGACCGTTAACTTTGTCGTGCGGAATAGCCTTTGTCCGCTTCTTCCTGTGGTGTGCACCACATGCGACTCGTTCGATCAGTGTTGCCGTCGTGATAAATCTTCACGATCGCCAGCCAGCCGCCACAGGGAGAAAGGCGCAGCAATATGACCTCAGCGGCTCCTGAAGAGGGCTACGAGCGCGGACTGGGCAGTCGCCAGATCCAGATGATCGCTATCGGCGGCGCCATCGGCGTCGGCCTGTTCATGGGTGCCGGGGCGAACATCGCCAAGGCCGGCCCGAGCATCATCCTGATGTACGCCCTCGCGGGTGTGGTCATCTTCTTCATCATGCGAGCACTCGGTGAGCTGCTCCTCTACCGCCCGGTCTCCGGGTCCTTCGCGGAGTACGCCCGTGAGTTCCTCGGCCCGTTCTTCGGCTATGTCACGGGGTGGACGTACTGGCTGATGTGGGTGGTGACCGGCATGGCCGAGCTCACGGCCGCCGCCATCTACATCCACTACTGGTTCCCCTCGATCCCGCAGTGGGTCAGCGCCCTGGTCTTCCTGGTGGTGCTGTTCGGGGTCAACCTGATCTCGGTCAAGCTCTTCGGCGAGGTCGAGTTCTGGTTCTCGATGGTCAAGGTCACCGCCATCATCGGCATGATCGTGATCGGTCTGGGCGTGCTCACCCTCGGCTTCTCCGACGCCGGTGACACCGCGGCCGCCTCCAACCTCTGGTCGCACGGCGGGGTCTTCCCCAACGGCATCGGCGACAGCCTGATGACGCTCCAGGGTGTGATGTTCGCCTATCTCTCCGTCGAACTGGTCGGCGTCACCGCGGGCGAGTCCGAGGACCCCGAGAAGACCCTGCCCAAGGCGATCAACACCCTGCCCTGGCGCATCATCATCTTCTACGTCGGCTCCCTCCTGGTGCTGCTCGCCGTCGTCAAGTGGACCGAGTTCTCGGCCGGCGAGAGCCCCTTCGTGCACGCCTTCTCCAAGATCGGCATCCCGTTCGCGGCCGGCATCGTCAACTTCGTCGTGCTCACCGCGGCCCTGTCCTCCTGTAACTCCGGGATGTACTCCACCGGCCGGATGCTGCGCGGCCTGGCCGCCAACAGCGAGGCCCCGAAGATCTTCGGCAAGCTGAACGCCCGTAAGACCCCGGCCGTCGGTATCACCGTCTCGGTGCTGCTGATGGGCATCGGCGTGGTCCTCAACTACGTGGTCCCGGAGAAGGCGTTCACGTATGTCACCTCGGTGGCCACGGCCGCGGGCATCTGGGCCTGGGCGATGATCCTCGTCAGCCATATCCGCTACCGCAAGGCGGTGACCTCCGGTCGCCTGCCCGCCTCGTCCTTCCCGGCTCCGGGCGGTGCCGTCTTCAGTTGGGTGGCGCTGATCTTCCTGATCTTCGTGACCTGCCTGATCGCGTACGACAAGGACGCCCGGGTCTGTCTGTACGTGGGTGCCGGCTGGGCCGTGCTCCTGACGATCGGCTGGTTCGTCCTGAAGTCGCGCGGCGGTGTGCAGCCGGGTGCCCCGGCCGAGGCGGAGCGGGAGTACGTGCGCAAGTAACGACACGTAATCCGTATCGCCTTTCGGGCGCGGTATCTCAGCAGGCGGGCTCCGGACCACTGTCCGGAGCCCGCCCGCCCGTCTCCCGCCACCACCCTCAACCGGGGCTCCCCCAAACTTCGTCCGGGAGGTGCCCCCTGCGCGCCACCCCCCTTTTCTTTCCTATTGTGTGCTCATGCTGACCATCACCCAGGCGCTCCACGACCAGATCGTCGCGCACGCCCGCGCCGACCACCCCGACGAGGCGTGCGGCGTGATCGCGGGCCCGGCCGGAAGCGGCCGCCCCGAGCGGTTCATCCCGATGCTGAACGCGGCCCGCTCGCCCACCTTCTACGAGTTCGACTCGGGTGACCTGCTCAAGCTCTACCGCGAGATGGACGACCGGGACGAGGAGCCGGTGATCATCTACCACTCGCACACCGCCACCGAGGCATACCCCTCCCGCACCGATATCTCCTACGCCAATGAGCCCGGTGCCCACTACGTCCTGGTCTCCACGGCCGAATGCGGCAATGACGAGGGTCCCGTCCAGTTCCGGTCCTTCCGGATCGTCGACGGCGAGGTCACCGAGGAAGAGGTCGAGATCGTCCCGGGCACCTGAGTGACCTGCACGTCTCGTATGGCGGTCGTTACCCGTCCGTATCACGAGATGGCCTATCGGGGCCCGGACCGGGAATCGATACGATGAGTCCATGGTTTTCGATGACGTGAGCGAGAAGACGCCGGGCATGCTGCTCGTGGCGCGGCTCCACGTCGACCTGTGCCGGCTCGCCAGCGCGATGTGTCCGCGCCGCGCCGTGGCCGCCTGAGCGCGCGCCCGAGACGCCCCGACGCCCTTCGACGACGCCCTCCCGGCCGCTCCGGCCCGGGAGACCACCCCGCCCTCCGACAGGAGCTTAAGAATGGCCATCGAGGTCCGCATCCCGACCATCCTCCGCACCTACACCGACGGCCAGAAGGCGGTCGAGGGCAGCGGGACCACGCTCGCCGAGCTCTTCACCGACCTCGAGACCCGGCACACCGGGATCCAGGAGCGCCTGATCGACGGCGGTGAGCTGCGCCGCTTCGTCAACGTCTATCTGAACGACGAGGACGTCCGCTTCCTCGACGGCATCTCCACCAAGCTCGCGGACGGCGACAGCGTGACGATTCTCCCGGCCGTTGCCGGCGGAAGGCTCTGATGCGGTACGACAGTCCCCTGGCAGCGGTCGGCAATACGCCGCTCGTCCGGCTGCCGCGGCTCTCGCCCTCCTCCGACGTACGGATCTGGGCCAAGCTGGAGGACCGCAACCCGACCGGCTCGATCAAGGACCGCCCCGCGCTCCATATGATCGAACAGGCCGAGAAGGACGGCCGGTTGACCCCCGGCTGCACCATCCTCGAGCCCACCTCCGGCAACACCGGTATCTCGCTCGCGATGGCGGCCAAGCTCAAGGGCTACCGCATCGTCTGCGTGATGCCGGAGAACACCAGCGAGGAGCGGCGCCAGCTTCTCGCCATGTGGGGCGCGGAGATCATCTCCTCGCCCGCCGCCGGCGGCTCCAACACCGCCGTCCGGGTGGCCAAGGAGCTGGCGGAGCAGCACCCCGACTGGGTGATGCTGTACCAGTACGGAAACCCCGACAACGCCGGTGCCCACTACGCCACCACCGGCCCCGAGATCCTCGCCGACCTGCCCTCCCTCACCCACTTCGTCGCGGGCCTGGGCACCACCGGCACCCTGATGGGCGTCGGCCGCTTCCTGCGCGAGAACAAGCCGGACGTCCAGATCGTCGCGGCCGAACCGCGCTACGACGACGTCGTCTACGGACTCCGCAACCTGGACGAGGGGTTCGTCCCCGAGCTGTACGACGAGTCCGTGCTGACCACCCGCTTCTCCGTCGGCTCCGAGGACGCGGTGACCCGCACCCGCGAACTCCTCGCCCAGGAAGGCATTTTCGCGGGCGTGTCGACCGGCGCGGCCCTGCACGCCGCCATCGGTGTCGCCGGTAAGGCGGTCAGGGCCGGGCAGAGCGCCGATGTGGTCTTCATCGTCGCCGACGGTGGCTGGAAGTACCTCTCCACCGGTGTCTACACGGCGGCCACCACCGAGGAGGCGATCGCGACGCTGCACGGCCAGCTCTGGGCGTAGTCGTTCCGGCCGATCGGCCGGCGGGGGGCATGGCCGGGCGCCACCCGGCTCCGTCCGGCTCCGTCCTGGTGATTCCGCCCACAACGCGGGCCCGTGGAGGAGCTGCCTGGGCTTTCGCGCCTTACGCTCGTGGGCACCGCATGACCCCCCGCACCGCCCATGGCCTTCGGCATGGGGACCCCTCAAGGAGGTTCCTGCTTCATGAAGCTCACCGTCGTCGGATGCTCAGGGTCGTTCCCGTCCGCGGAATCGGCCTGCTCGAGCTACCTCGTAGAGGCCGACGGCTTCCGGCTGCTCCTCGACATGGGCAATGGCGCCCTTGGCGAGTTGCAGCGCCACTGCGGTCTCTACGACCTCGACGCTGTACTGCTGTCCCATCTCCACCCCGATCACTTCATCGACATGTGCGGATACTTCGTCGCGCGCTACTACCGGCACGACGGTGGCCGCGCCGAGGCGATCCCCGTCTACGGCCCCGAGGACACCGAGCGGCGGCTGGTCCAGGCGTACGACGACCTGCCCGATGAGAAGTCGATGCGTGAGGTCTTCGACTTCCGCACCTTGACCCCCGGCAGCTTCGACATCGGCCCCTTCACCATCCGCGCCGAGCGCGTCTGCCACCCCGTGGAGGCGTTCGGCTTCCGGATCGAGTACGGCGGCCGTTCGCTGGTCTACTCGGGCGACACCGGCCCCTGTGCGGCCCTGGTGGACCTGGCCCGGGGCGGCGACCTCTTCCTGTGCGAGGCGGCCTTCACGCACGGCAAGGAGAACATCCCCGAGCTGCATCTCAACGGCCGCCAGGCGGGCGAACACGCGCTGCGGGCCGGGGTCGGGAGCCTGGTGCTCACCCATATCCCGCCGTGGACGGACCCCCAGATCAACCAGCGCGACGCCCAGGCGGTCTTCGGCGGCCCGGTGGAGCTGGCCAAGGCGGGCGCGATCTACGAGGTGTAGGCGCCGTACGCGGCCCCGTACAACGTCGTCGAAGGCCCCGGAACCGACTCGGTTCCGGGGCCTTCGCGCGGGGCGCGGGTCGACGGTCTACGCCTTGGTGAGGTCCTCGACCTCTTCCTCGGGCTCACGGCCCGGGGTGGGCAGATCGAACTTGGTGATCGCGAAGCGGAAGACCACGTAGTAGACCACCGCGAAGACCAGCCCCACCGGGATGATCAGCAGTGGTTTGGTGGCATGGCTCCAGTTCAGCGCGTAGTCGATGAACCCCGCGGAGAAGTTGAAGCCCGCGTGCACGCCCAGGGCCCAGGTGATCGCCATCGAGAGGGCTGTCAGCACCGCGTGGATCACGTAGAGCAGCGGCGCGATGAACATGAACGAGAACTCGATCGGCTCGGTCACGCCCGTGACGAACGAGGTCAGCGCCAGCGAGATCATCATGCCGAGCACGGCCTTGCGGCGCTCGGGGCGGGCGGTGTGCGCCATGGCCAGGGCGGCGGCCGGCAGGCCGAACATCATGATCGGGAAGAAGCCGGACATGAACATGCCCGCGCTCGGGTCACCGGCCAGGAAGCGGCTGAGGTCGCCGTGCACCGTGTCACCGGCCGCGTTGGTGAAGTCGCCGAGCTGGAACCAGGCCACGGTGTTCACGAACTGGTGCATGCCGATGGGGATCAGGGCGCGGTTGACGGCGCCGAAGAGGGCCGATCCCGCGGAGCCGAGCCCGGTCATCCACTCGCCGAAGTTGCTGATGCCGTCGCCGATGGGCTCCCAGACCAGGCCGAAGAAGACACCCACCACGATGCCGGTGAAGGCCATGATGATCGGTACCAGCCGGCGGCCGTTGAAGAAGCCGAGCCAGTCCACCAGCCGGGTGCGGTGGAACCGCTGCCACAGCACCGCGGTGAGCAGCCCCATGATGATGCCGCCGAGCACCCCGGGGTCGTTGAACTTGGCCGGTATGTCCTCGCCCTTCTGGATCACCGCGTCGGCGACCGGGAACGCCTCCAGCACCTTGCTGTAGACCAGGAACCCGACCACGGCGGCCAGCGCGGTGGAGCCGTCCGACTTCTTGGCGAACCCGATGGCCACGCCGACGCAGAACAGCAGCGGAAGGGCACCGGTGAGCGCGCCACCGGCGTTGTTGAACACGGCGGCGACCTTGTCCCAGCCCAGTCCGTCGGCGCCGAACACATCGGGCTGTCCGAGCCGGACCATGATTCCGGCGGCGGGCAGGACCGCGATCGGCAACTGAAGGCTGCGGCCGACCTTCTGTAGTCCTTGGAACAGGCCGGCACCCCGCTTTTGGGCGGGCGCCGCCGGGGCGGTGGCCGTACTCATCGGATTCCTCCTGGTGAGGCGGGCTCTCAGGGGAGGGGCGGCCCGCGCTATGGTCTAAACCACATGTGGTGTAGACCTGTTGTAGCACGTAGGGATCCGATGAAGGAATCTATCGTTCCAAGTGACGTGTAACGTCTTCGCCCGCATAATGGTGTAGACCACTTGCCGCAACGCGGACAGCAGGACGACAGGAGCGAACATGGCCACCAAGGCTGAGAAGATCGTCGAGGGGCTCGGCGGCATCGACAACATCGTCGAGGTCGAGGGCTGTATCACCCGTCTGCGCACCGAGGTCAAGGACGCCGCCCTGGTCGACGAGGCCCTGCTGAAGGCCGCGGGCGCCCATGGCGTGGTGAAGATGGGCAGCGCGATCCAGGTGGTCATCGGCACCGACGCGGACCCCGTCGCCGCCGAGATCGAAGACCTGATGTGAGCTCCCCAGACCTGAGGTGACCGGCCGGGACCTGAGGTGACCTGCCGGGCAGCCCGGAGCGCCGTCCCCCGGGAGCGGGGCCCTCGCCGGACGCGCACCGGGGGCCTCCGCGATGCCGATAGGCTCATCTCATGTCTCGTATCGACGGCCGCACCCCTGACCAGCTCCGCCCCGTGACCATCGAGCGCGGATGGAGCAAGCATGCCGAGGGCTCGGTCCTCGTCTCCTTCGGCGATACGCGGGTCCTGTGCACCGCGAGCGTCACCGAGGGCGTGCCGCGCTGGCGCAAGGGCAGCGGCGAGGGCTGGGTCACCGCGGAGTACGCGATGCTGCCGCGCTCCACCAACACCCGGGGCGACCGCGAGTCCGTCCGCGGCAAGATCGGCGGCCGTACCCATGAGATCTCCCGTCTCATCGGCCGCTCGCTGCGCGCGGTGATCGACTACAAGGCGCTCGGCGAGAACACCATCGTCCTGGACTGCGATGTCCTCCAGGCCGACGGCGGCACCCGCACCGCCGCCATCACCGGCGCCTATGTGGCCCTGGCCGACGCCATCGGCTGGGCCCGGGGCAAGAAGCTCATCAAGGCCACCCGGCAGCCGCTGACCGGCACCGTCTCCGCCGTCAGCGTCGGCATCGTCGGCGGCGTCCCCCTGCTCGACCTCGCTTACGAGGAGGACGTGCGCGCCGAGACCGATATGAACGTGGTCTGTACCGGTGACGGACGCTTCGTCGAGGTGCAGGGCACGGCGGAGGGCGAGCCCTTCGCCCGCGAGGAGCTGAACGGGCTGCTGGACCTCGCCGTGGCCGGCTGCGAGACCCTGACCGGGATCCAGCGGGCGGCGCTGGCCCAGGAGATGTGACGAGGGCACCGAGCAACCGTCGCGCGGCGCCCGGCGTTTAGTCAGGTACCAGCACCGTTCCCGGGGAAGGACCCACTCCATGGCGCCGCGCCACCGTCACCGCCGTACCACCGCAGTCACCGCTCTCGCCGCCGTCGCGCTCGTCGTGCCGGTCACCGTCGGCTGCTCCGCGGTGGAGAAGGCGCTCGACTGCGCCCAGCTCGCGGTCGAGATATCCAACGACGTGGACGACCTCCAGGACGCGCTGACCGGTGCCGCGGTCGATCCGCAGGACGCCGACAAGATCCTTGACTCCCTCGACAAGGACATCGACAAGGTGGGCGACCGCACCGACAACGCGGACGTCGGCAAGGCCGTGGACGACCTCCAGAAGGCCCTGGACAACGTCCAGAAGTCGGTGGACAGTGGCAAGCACCCGGACATGAGCCCGGTCAGGGACGCGGCGGGCGAGCTGACCGGTGTCTGCAAGCCCTGACCTCCCCTCGATAATCGAGAGCTATGCAGCAACACACTGAGGGACACCGCCCGCACCCCCGCCGTCTGGTCCTCGCGACCCGCAACGCCTACAAGATCACCGAACTGCGCTCGATCCTGGGCGAGGTTGGCCTGGACGCCGAACTCGTCGGCGCCGACGCCTATCCGGAGGTCCCGGACGTCAAGGAGACCGGCGTGACCTTCGCGGAGAACGCCCTCCTCAAGGCCCACGCCCTGGCACAGGCCACCGGCCACCCCGCCATCGCCGACGACTCCGGCCTCTGCGTGGACGTCCTCGGCGGCGCCCCCGGCATCTTCTCGGCCCGCTGGTCGGGCCGGCACGGCGACGACCGCGCCAATCTCGAGCTGCTGCTCGCCCAGATCTCCGACGTCCCCGACGAACACCGCGGCGCCCACTTCGCCTGCGCCGCCGCCCTCGTCCTCCCCGACGGCACCGAGCGCGTCGTCTCCGGCCGGCTCACCGGCACGCTCCGCCATGAGCCCGTGGGCGGCGGGGGGTTCGGCTACGACCCCATCCTCCAGCCGTACGGCGAGACTCGCACCTGTGCCGAACTGGACCCCGAGGAGAAGAACGCCATCAGCCACCGCGGCAAGGCGTTCCGCGCGATCGCCCCGATCGTCCGCGAACTCCTGGGGTGAGCGGCCCCGTAGGACGCCGCAGGCCCGGCCCGCGATGATGCGGGCCGGGCCTGCGTTCACCCGGCGTGCGGCCGGAGGGACTCGAACCCTCACGGGAGTTACCCCACTGGGACCTAAACCCAGCATGACTGCCAATTCCATCACGGCCGCTCGGCACGGTCATGGTACTGCCTGGTGAACGGGGTCCGGGGCGGCGGCCCCGGGTCCGTCACAGCCCCAGGTCTTTGATGATCTTGGCTACGTGGCCGGTGGCCTTCACGTTGTACAGGGCGCGCTCGACCTTGCCCTGCTCGTCGATGATGACAGTCGAGCGGATCACGCCGATGACCGTCTTGCCGTAGAGCTTCTTCTCGCCGAAGGCGCCGTACGCCTCCAGGGTCTCCTTGGCGGGGTCGGCGAGCAGCGTGACCTTGAGGTCCTCCTGGTCGCGGAACTTGGCCAGCTTCTCGGGCTTGTCGGGGGAGATGCCGATGACGTCGTAGCCGTGGCCAGAGAGGAAGGCGAGGTTGTCGGTGAAGTCGCACGCCTGCTTGGTGCAGCCGGGGGTGAGGGCGGCGGGGTAGAAGTAGACGATCACCTTACGGCCGGCGTGGTCGGCGAGCGAGACCTCCTTGCCGTCCGCGTCGGGGAGGGTGAAGGCGGGGGCGGTGGTGCCGGGCTGAAGTCGCTCGCTCATGGTCTGGTGCTCCTCGTGGCGTCGGGGGTACGTACCCGACATTAGCCAGCTTCCCGTCCGGGGGTGCCGTGGGGCGGGGAGGAGGGCGAGCTGACAGACTGTCCATCACGAATCATCGAGACTGTACGGAGGCAGCGCGGTGTCGGATGCCAGGACCCCTGCGCAGATCGAGGCGGACATCGCCCGCAGGCGGCAGGAGCTCGCCGTGACGCTCGACGAGATCGGGGTGCGGATGCACCCGAAGACGATCATCGGGGACGCGAAGGCGAAGGCGGCGTCGGCCGTGGACCGTACCGCCGGGCGGGCCTATGTGTCCGCCAACCGCGTGGTGACGGGCGTACGGGGCCAGTTGGTGTCGGAGGAGGGCCGGCCTCGTATGGAGCGGATTGTGCCGGTCGCGCTCGCCGTGGCCGGGCTGGTCGGGCTGCTCGCGCTGTCGGCGAGGTCCTCCCGGTCCGCCAAGGCGTCCCGCTCCTCGCGGTGCGCCAAGCGGCACCGCTGAGCGGAGGGCGCCCCGCACCGGCCCTGAGGCGGCCCGCCCCGGCCCTGAGGCGTCATCGCGCCGCCCGGCCAGGTACGGTCATGGCGTGAGTGCGAACACGACCCATGACAAGCTGCCCATCCGGATGCTGCACGACCGTGTGCTGGTCCGCACCGACATTCCGGAGGGCGAGCGCCGCTCGTCCGGCGGCATCGTCATTCCCGCCACCGCGGCGGTCGGCCGACGGCTGGCCTGGGCCGAGGTGGTCGCGGTCGGGCAGAGCGTACGGACCGTGGAACCCGGTGACCGGGTGCTCTACGACCCGGAGGACCGGGCCGAGGTCGAGGTCCGCGGGGTCGCCTACGTCCTGATGCGGGAGCGCGATCTGCATGCGGTGGCCGCCGAGCGGCTGGAGGGCGCCGAGGACTCCACGGGGCTCTACCTGTAGGGAACGGGGAGCGGGGCTCTGCCGGTAGGGATACCGCGGAATCGGACATGACAGAGGGTGGTGACGGTCTCCGTCACCACCCTCCGCTGTTCGTGGTCCGCGGTCTCAGCCGCCCACCGGCCCCCCTGGGTCGCCCGGATCGCCACCCGGATCACCCGGCCCGCCCGGGCCCGGCTCCGTCGTCGGCCCCCCGGTGGGGATGTCCGTCGGCGGGGTGGTGTCCGTCGGCGGTGTCGTCGGCAGCGACGGCGGGGTGTCGGTCGGCGCCGTGGGGACCGAGGTGTCCGGCGGGGCGCCGGTCGGGGGAGTGGTGACCACCGGCGGCAGGGAGCCCGGCGACTGCTGGCCGGGCTGGGAGCCGTCGGGGGTGCTCGCCCCGTCCTCCAGCCGCAGATCGAACTCGGCCGGTGGCTTGCCGTCCAGCGCGCCCGATGTGTACTGCGCCCAGATCTCGGCGGGATAGCCGCCGCCGTTGATCCGCTCCAGGCCCGTCGCCCCGTACAGCGGCTTCTGCACGCCGGTGTCGGAGTCCTGGCCCATCACCGCGACCACGGTCGCCAGATCCGGGGTGTAGCCCGCGAACCAGGCGGCCTTGTCCTCCTCCGCCGTGCCCGTCTTGCCCGCCGCCGGGCGCTCGGCGGCCTGGGCGGCGGTGCCGGTGCCGCCGTCGACCACGCTCTGCAGTATCGAGGTGGTGGTGTCGGCGGCGCTGCGCGGGATGGCCTGCCGGTTCTCCCGGTCCGGGAGACTCACCCGCGCACCGTCCTTGGTGACCTTCTCGACCAGGCTGTACTTGCCGTGCTCGCCGTGGTTGGCGAGGGTCGCGTACGCCTCGGTCATGTCCAGCACGCTCGCGGTGGCCGGGCCGAGCGCGATGGAGGGGGAGGCGTGCAGATCGGGGGTGGTCCTGGGGACGCCCAGGTCGATGGCGGTCTGCTTGACCTTGGCGGGGCCGACGTCCTGGGCCATCTGCGCGTACACCGAGTTCACCGAGTTGTCGGTGGCGGTGGTGACGTCGATGTCGCCGTAGTCGACGTCGTCCTCGTTGGCCGGGGAGTAGCCGGTGGGTCCCTCCGGGCCGACGACCTCGCGCTTGTTGTCGCCGTTGTAGAGGGTGTCCGGGGTGATCGTCTGACCGTCCTGGGTGGTGGACCCGTAGCGCACCGCCGAGGTGAAGACGAATGGCTTGAACGTGGATCCCACCTGGTAGTCACGGCGGGTCGCGTTGTTGACGAACTGCTTGGTGTAGTCGATCCCGCCGTAGAGCGCGACCACCTTCCCGGTCTTCGGGTCGATCGAGGCGCCGCCCGCGCGCACATAGCGGTCGACCTTGCGGTCCTTTGGGCTGAGCTTGCTCATCAGCCGGTCGCGCACGGCCTCCGCGAAGGCGTCCTGCTTCTTCTTGTCGATCGTGGTGGTGATGCGGTAGCCGCCGCGCGCCAGGGTCTGCTCGTCGATGATCCCGTTGCTGGTGAGGTAGTCCTCCACGGCCTCGACGAGATAGCCGCGCTGGCCGGACATGCCCGAGGCGACCCTGGCGTCGGAGGGCGTGGGGAAGGTCATCTTCTGCCGGTCGGCCCGGGTCAGCCAGCCCTTCTTGACCATGCCGTCCAGGACGTAGCGCCAGCGGGCCGTGGCCCGCCCCTTGTTCTGCGGATGGGCGACGACGTCGTAGGCGCTGGGGGCGTTCAGCAGGGTCGCCAGATACGCGCCCTGGGCGGTGTCCAGCTCGCCGATGTCCTTGCCGTAGTACGCCTGGGCGGCGGCCTGGATGCCGTAGGCGTTGCGCCCGAAGTAGCTGGTGTTGAGGTAGCCCTCGAGGATCTTGTCCTTGCTCACCTCCCGGTCCAGCTTGATCGCGATGAAGAACTCCTTGGCCTTACGGGTGACCGTCTGCTCCTGGTCCAGGTAGTAGTTCTTCACATACTGCTGGGTGATGGTGGAGCCGGACTGCTTGCCCTTGCCGGTGGCGGTGTTCCAGGCGGCCCGGACCATCGCCTCGGGGTTGATGGCCGACTCCGAGTAGAAGTCCCGGTCCTCGGCCGCCAGCACCGCGTGCTGGATCCGCTTGGGGATCTGGCTGAGCTGGACGTTCTCCCGGTTGACCTTGCCCTCGCGGGCGAGCTGGGAGCCGTCGGAGTAGAGGAAGACATTGCTCTGGGCGATGGCGGCTCTGTTGGCCGGGGGGATGTCGACGAGCAGATAGCCGGTGACGAGCCCGCCCGCGATCAGCAGGACGATCAGGAGGAAGCCTCCGAGGACCATGCGCCAGGTGGGCAGCAGCCGGCGCCATCCGGTGCGCTGGGGACGGCCCTTTCTGCCCTTGGCCGGTTTGCCCGCAGGGAGGCCGTCCGCGCGGTGCGGCGTGTCGTGGTCGCCATCGTCGATGCCCGGCCGGGCACCCGTTCCGGCCGGGCCACCGTCGATCAACTGGGGCTCGTCGCTCATGTCTCCTGAGACTCCTCAGCCGCCGTCGAGGGTTGCACGGCGGCAGGATCGTGCACGGTCGGGCGATTCGCGTCGTACGCCCGATAAAACACTGTCGCATCATCCGTTCCGGACCGAGGACGTGGCGCGCACCCGTGACTGGTCTGTGACCGGCCATATGGATGATTCCGCTCACACCATCCGGTGAATATTGCCTGGCCGTCTCTCCGGTCACCCCACTAGGCTCCGGATTTTGGCGCCGACCGGGCGCCGAGGTCGGGGAGGGAGGGGCGGGCGGATGCGGCTGTACGCGGCCGTCGCGGTCAGCGGCTTCAAACGCTACGCGACGTATCGGGTCGCCACCGTGGCCGGGGTCTTCACCAATACCGTTTTCGGCTTCATCCTCGCCTACACCTACACCGCGCTGTGGGACGAGCGGCCGCATCTCGGCGGCTACGACCTCGACCAGGCGCTGACCTTCGTCTGGCTCGGCCAGGCGCTGCTGGCGGCCGTAGCGCTGATGGGCGGCGGCTTCCAGGAGGAGCTCCAGGACCGCATCCGCTCCGGTGACATCGCCGTGGACCTCTACCGCCCCGTCGACCTCCAGTCGTGGTGGCTGGCCACCGAGCTGGGCCGGGCGCTGTTCCAACTGCTGGGGCGCGGTGTGGTGCCGATGGGGATCGGGGCGCTGGTCTTCGAGCTCCGGCTGCCCGCCTCGCCGCTGACCTGGCTGTGGTTCCTGCTGTCGGTGGTGCTCGCGGTGTGCGTCGGCTTCGCGGTGCGCTATCTGGTCTCGCTCGCCTCCTTCTGGCTGCTCGACGGGACGGGGCTGTCCATGCTCAGCGGGCTGCTGTGCCTGTTCTTCTCCGGGATGATCCTGCCGCTCAACGTCTTCCCCGGGCAGCTCGGCGAGATCGCCCGTGCGCTGCCCTGGGCGGCGATGCTCCAGGTGCCCGCGGATGTCTTCCTGGAGGAGCGCCGGGGGGCGGGGCTGCTGGGGGCGTTCGCCTTCCAGGCGGGGTGGATGGTGGTGCTGCTGGCGGCGGGGCGGGTGCTCCAGTCGGTGGCGACTCGGAAGGTGGTGGTCCAGGGTGGCTGAGTCGGCCGTGTCCACCGGGCTGCGGGCCTACGTCCTGATCGTCGGGATGTGGGTGCGCTCCACGATGGCGTACCGCACCTCGTTCCTGATCATGACGCTGGGGAACCTCCTCGCGACTGGCCTGGACTTCGTGGCGATCGCGCTGATGTTCACCCATATCGGGCAACTGGGCGGCTTCACTCTTGACGAAGTCGCCTTCCTCTACGGCACCACCAGCGTCGCCTTCGGCCTCGCCGATCTCGTGCTGGGCACCATGGGGCGGCTGGGCCAGCGGGTGCGCGACGGCACGATGGACACCCTGCTGGTGCGGCCGGTGCCGATACTCGCCCAGGTTGCCGCCGACCGCTTCGCGCTGCGCCGGCTGGGCCGGATCATCCAGGGGGCGGTGCTGCTCGGCTGGTCGCTGAGCCGGCTGGACATCGACTGGACGCTGGACCGGGTGCTGCTGATGCCGGTGATGCTGCTGAGCGGGGGTGCCATCTTCGGGGCGCTGTTCGTGCTCGGCGGCGCCTTCCAGTTCTGGGCCAAGGACGCCTCCGAGGTGCAGAACGCCTTCACCTTCGGCGGGACCACGCTGCTGGAGTACCCGCCCACGGTCTTCGGCAAGGAGCTGCTGCGGGGCGTCACCTTCGTCATCCCGCTGGCCTTCGTCAACTGGCTCCCGGCGCTGCACATCCTGGGCCGCCCCGATCCGCTGGGGCTCCCGGCCCGGATCGGCTTCGCGGCGCCGCTGGTCGCCTGCGGCTGCTGTGCGGTGGCGGGGCTGGCCTGGCGGGCGGGGCTGCGGGCGTATCAGAGCACGGGGAGCTGAACGGGGAGTTGAGGGGAGGACGGTCATGGACGATCTGATCGAGCTCGACGGTGTCGAGAAGGTGTTCCAGGTGCGGCGCAGAGCCGGGCTGATGCGCCGTGAGCGCCGTGAGGTGCGCGCCGTGGACGGCATCAGCTTCCGGGTGCCGCGCGGCGAGATGGTGGGCTACATCGGGCCGAACGGCGCCGGGAAGTCCACCACGATCAAGATGCTGACCGGGATCCTGGTGCCCAGCGGCGGACGGCTGAGGGTCGCCGGAATCGACCCCTCCAGGGAGCGGACGCGGCTCGCGCGCCGGATCGGGGTGGTCTTCGGGCAGCGCACCACCCTGTGGTGGGATCTGCCGCTGCGCGATTCGTACGCGCTGGTGCGGCGGATGTACCGGATCCCCGACGACCGCTACCGGGAGAACCTGGACCGCTGTGTGGAACTGCTCAACCTGAGCGAGCTGTTGGACGTGCCGGTGCGTCAGCTCTCGCTCGGCCAGCGGATGCGCGGCGATATCGCGGCCGCCCTGCTGCACGACCCCGAGGTGCTCTATCTCGACGAGCCGACCATCGGGCTCGATGTGGTCAGCAAGGCGAAGGTGCGGCAGTTCCTGCGCGATGTGAACGCCGAGCAGGGCACCACCGTGCTGCTCACCACCCACGATCTGACCGATATCGAACTGCTCTGCAAGCGGGTGATGGTCATCGACCACGGCCGGCTGGTCTACGACGGCGGGCTGGACGGGCTGCACGCGGTGGGGGAGAGCGAACGCACCCTCGTGGTCGACCTGGAGCAGGAGCTGCCGCCCATCGAGATCCCCGGCTCCCGGACGGTGCGGGTCGAGGGGCCCCGGCAGTGGCTGGCCTTCCCGGCGACCAGCAGCGCGGCGCCGATCGTCGCGGCGGTCGCCGACGGCTATCCGCTGGTGGACCTCTCGGTGCGGGAGCCCGAGATCGAGGACGTGATCGCGAGGATGCTGCACGGGGGGCGCGGAGTGTGAGTACGGGAGACGGATCGGGGGCGGACCCGCGTACGAGATACGGGCCACGGCCGGTGCCCGCCGTTAGTCTGTCCGTATGACGAGCGCTGGTTCTTCCCAGGGGGCGAGCCCCGACCTCCCGGACCCGGCCGAGATGCGGGCCTCCGACGCCGAGCGGGAGCGGATCGCGGAGGTCCTCCGCGAAGCCGTCGCCGAAGGCCGCCTGGACATGGAGGAGTTCGACGAGCGGCTGAACGCGGCCTACACGGCGCGCACCCACGGCGAGTTGGAGCCGCTGGTACGGGACCTCCCGGTGCCCGGTGGCGCCGCTCCGGCCCCGCCGGCCCCGGCCGATCCGGGCGGCTGGAGGGAGCGCATCGGCGGCACCCCGACGTCCAGCATGGGGATCGCGATCATGGGGGGCTTCCAGCGCAAGGGCACCTGGACGGTGCCGCGCCGCTTCACCGCGTTCACGCTCATGGGCGGCGGTGAGATCGATCTGCGCGAGGCCCGCTTCGAGGACCGCGAGGTCGTCATCCGCTGCTTCGCCCTCATGGGCGGTGTGCAGATCACCGTGGAGCCGGGCGTCGACACGCATGTCAGCGGCATCGGCATCATGGGCGGCTTCGACCACGACGGAGGGGTCGAGGGCGAGCCCGGCGCGCCACGGGTGACCGTCACCGGCCTCGCGCTCTTCGGCGGGGTCACGGTCGAGCGCAAGCTCCGTAAGGAGGAGCAGAAGCGCCTCAAGGAGGAGCGCCGCCGGGTGAAGGCGGAGCGCAGGTACGAGCTGCGCACCGAGCGCCGGGAACTGCGGGGCGCACGGCGCGATGAGCGCTGTGAGGAGCGGGAAGAGCGCCGGCTGTCCCTGGAGAAGGACCGCCGCGAGGACTAGGGACGACCCCGGGGTCTGGGGCGGAGCCCCGGTCCGGCTCTCTCCCTACAGCTCGGCCGCCGTGCGGCCCCGCAGATGGTTCAGGTCCAGCGCCCGCGCCATCGCCCGGTAGCCGTTGTCGCTCGGGTGCAGATGGTCGCCGGAGTCGTACATCGGGCGCAGCCGCAGCGGGCTGATCGGGTCGCGCAGCGCCTTGTCGAAGTCCACGACGTCGTCGAAGACCCTCCCGGCCCGGATCCGCGCGTTCACCTGCTCGCGTACGGCGTCGAGCTGGGGTGTGTAGCCGCGGTGCCCGTAGAAGGGCGTCAGGGTGGCTCCGATGACCCGCAGGCCGCGGGCGTGGGCCTGCTCGGTCAGCCGCCTCAGGCCCCATACGATCCGGTCGGGGTCGGTCTCATGGGGGATGCGCAGTATGTCGTTGACACCCAGCTCGACGACCACGGCCTTGACGCCCGTACGGGACAGCACATCGCGGTCGAAGCGGGAGAGCCCGCTGGGGTTGTTGGGCGGGTACTGCGTGCCGTCGCTCAGCACGCGGTTGCCGCTGATGCCCTGGTTGAGCACGCCGAAGCGGGGCGCGCCTTGCTCGCTGCGCAGCCGCTCGGCGAGGAAGTCGGTCCACCGGTGGTTGGCCCCGGCGGTGGAGGTGATGCCGTCGGTGATCGAGTCGCCCAGCACCGCGACCGCGCCCTCGGCCTGCTTGGACCACACGTCCACACCGGTCAGATAGCGCCAGTAAGGGCTCTGCTGGGTGTAGGCGGCGCCTGCCGTGTCCTCCGTACGGTCGCCACGCGCCATGTACGACGTCTGGCGGGCGTGCGGATGGTAGGTGACCGAGCCGGACGCCTGCGGGGTGTAGGTGGTGACCAGCAGATCGGCCGCGTCCGGGACGGCGAGCCGCACCGGGTCGCTGGTGATGGCCTTACCGGGCGGGATCGTCACCCAGGAGCGGTTGTTGAAGGCGAGGCGGCGCATGGTGCCGGCCGCCGCCGTGGGGTTGCTGGGCGCGGCGGCCAGTGCCAGCGAGGCGTGCGTGATCGTCAGCGGGCGGCTGCTGTAGAAGTTGGAGAGCTGGATGCGGGCGCTGGTGCCGCCGATGGTGCTGTGCACCACGTTCCGTATCGACATGCCCGACAGCCCGCGCAGCGTCCTCGGCTCGGCGGCCGCCGCCGAGGTGGACCAGGTGCCCACCCAGGACCCGGCCGAGGCCGGGTCGGCCGCGCCGCGTGCCCCCTGCGCACGGGAGTCCGTACCGCCGTTGTCGCCACCGAGCCCGATGAATATCGCGGTGGAGACGAGGATCACCACAGCCGCCAGCGCAGCGAGCACGGCATACCCCGTGCGTCTGGGCATTGGGGGCATGCTCATGAGCGGGTTGTCTCCTCGGGCGGACGGAGCCCGGGGCTCCGGAAGTGGACGGGAACGGCGGGTGGTATCCGGCAGCGCCGATGCGGTCCGGTCGGTCACTCATGATCCCACGGCGGGACCCGGCTCCGCCTGTCGGCCTGCCCCCAATGGTCTGGGTCGCTCCCCCAGACAGACGACGGGAACTCACCGTTCGTTCCACCCATGGGCGACTGAGACCGGAAAGAGACAATGCATGAGGGGACGGGTCGACCGGGTGGAGCGTATGGAGCGAAGAACGACTGGTGAGACGGCGGCCCCGCGGCCCCGGGGCGCGGCTGTGCCCTTTGTCACGGACAGTCCCCTGGACGTGGAGCGGCGGCGTGGAGTGCGCCGGATGAAGGCGCTCGCCACCGGCATGCTGCTCGGTGTCGCACTGGTGTACGTGCTCGCCACCTGGGCGCGCTCCTCCGGTATCGGTGGCTGGACCGGCTATGTCGCCGCGGCCGCCGAGGCGGGCATGGTGGGCGCGCTGGCCGACTGGTTCGCGGTCACCGCGCTCTTCCGGCGGCCCATGGGGCTGCCGATTCCCCATACGGCGATCATCCCCACCAAGAAGGACCAGCTCGGGGTCAGCCTCGGGGAGTTCGTCGGGGAGAACTTCCTCTCCGGCGACGTCGTACGGATGCGGTTGCGCGCGGTCGGCATCGGCGGCCGGCTCGGCACCTGGCTCGTCCAGCCCGAGCATGCCGAGCGGGTGACGGCCGAGCTGGCGACCGCGCTGCGCGGCGCGCTCACGGTGCTGCGCGACTCCGATGTGCAGGCGGTGGTGGGCGAGGCGATCACCCGCCGGGCGGACGCCCAGGAGGTCGCGCCGGGCCTGGGCAAGCTGCTGGAGCGCGTTGTCGCGGAGGGCGGCCACCGCCGCGCCGTGGACCTGGTGTGCCTGCGCGCCCACGACTGGCTGGTGGAGCACAACGACTCGGTGATGCAGGCCGTGACCGGCGGCGCCCCCGGCTGGACGCCGCGGTTCGTGGACCGCAAGGTCGGCGACCGCGTCTACCGGGAACTGCTGCGCTTCGTCACCGAGATGCGCGATATGCCCGCCCATCCGGCGCGCGGCGCCCTGGACCGCTTCCTCACCGACTTCGCCGGGGATCTCCAGTCCGACACCGACACCCGGGCGCGGGTGGAGCGGGTCAAGAGCGAGGTGCTGGGGCGCGGCGACGTCCAGGACATCATCGCCACGGCCTGGGCCTCGGTGCGGGCGATGATCGTCACGGCGGCCGAGGACGAGCGCAGCGAGCTGCGGCAGCGGGCGCGGGCGGCGATTCTCTCGCTGGGCAGGCGGATGGTGACGGACCAACGGCTGCGGGGCAAGGTCGACGGCTGGCTGGAGGACGCCGCCGTCTATGTGGTGACGACGTATCGGGACGAGATCACCTCGCTGATCACCGAGACGGTGGCGGGCTGGGACGCGGAGCACACCTCGCGGAAGATCGAGGCCCATATCGGCCGGGATCTTCAGTTCATCCGGATCAACGGCACGGTGGTGGGTGCCCTGGCCGGGCTGGTGATCTATACGGTCTCGCGGGCGATGGGCGGATAGCCGCGTCCTGTCTCTGGCAGGTGCGCGCGGCCTGGCCTATGGTGCGCGCGTGCGACGTCGTCGAGGGCGGGCCGTGCTCGCCCGGGGGCTGTGGACGGCCGGTGAACTCGCCGTCACCCTCGGGCTCGTGGTGCTGCTCCTGGTCGTCCACCAACTGTGGTGGACCAACCGGCAGGCCAGGGCGGGCGCACGGCATGAGGTGGGCGTCCTGGAGCGGCAATGGCGGGACGGGGCCGCCGAGTCCGCGACACCGGCGCCGGGGGCGACCCGCTCCTCCGACTCCCCTCATGGGGACGGACGCGACCGTGAGCGGGCGACCGGGGGCGGCGGTCAGGGGCCGCGCCGGGACCAGGCGTACGCCGTGCTCCGGATCCCGCGGATCGGCCTTACGGTGCCCATCGCGGAGGGCATCGGCCGGGCGGCGGTGCTCAACAAGGGGTATGTGGGCCACTATCCGCGCACCGCCCAGCCGGGCCAGGCGGGCAATGTCGCCCTCGCGGGCCACCGCAACACCCACGGCGAGCCCTTCCGGCAGTTGGACGAGGTGCGCCCGGGCGACACGGTGCGCATCGACACCGCCGACGCCCGCTACACGTACACGGTCGAGCGCACCCTGCCGCGCACCTCGCCCGCCGACGGCACGGTGGTCGCCCGGGTGCCGTACAGCTCCACCCATCCCCGCTACCGCTACACCGAACCGGGCTACTACCTCACGCTGACGACCTGCACCCCCGAATTCACCTCCCGCTACCGCCTGGTGGTCTGGGCCCGGCTGCGGGCCGCCGCCCCACGGGACCTGGGCGGGGGCCATTGAGCGCTCCGCGGGATGTGCCGTGATGTGCCGTGATGTGCCGTCGTTCGTCCGCGGCGCCGTCGTGACTGGTCGCGCAGTTCCCCGCGCCCCTTCGGGGCGCACCCGACCGGACCGGACTTCATCGAGGCCGCTTAGACTGGCGGGAGCCTGGAGGGGAGACCGGCCGGGAGAGGGGGTGTGAGGGTGTCGCGACGATTCGAAGCGCT